>NZ_JBVHJJ010000003.1:0-297542 GCF_055560115.1 Streptomyces sp. NPDC023527 | reverse complement strand
CGGGGGGGGGGGGGGGCGCGCCCCCCCCCCCCCCCCCCCCCCCCCCCCCCCCCGCCCCCCCCGGCCCCGAACCGGAGGCCGCGACGGATCCACGGGGCCGCGAGCCCGAGCCGCCCCGCGCCTGGCCGAGCCGAACCGGCTTCCAGCGCACACGGCCCGGCCCGGAGGGCGCGCCGAACCGTCTCCGCCCGGAGAGCCACCGCCCCCCCCAGGCCAAAACCGTCGTAGCAGTCCTCCTGGCCGTCGCCCTCTGCGCGGGAAGCTGGCTCATCCAGCACGGCGCCGACGCCCAGGGCCCACCCCCGCAGCCCTCCGCCGCCGAGGCGTTCCCCACCGCCGTGCCCGGAACCGCGCCGGAGGCGACACCGCTGCCGCCCGCCCGCCCGACCCGAATACGCATCCCCGCCATCGGCGTCGACGCCCCGATGACCCCCCTGGCGCTGCTCGCCGACAGCAGCCTCTCCAGCCCGCCGGACGACGACCGCAACCTCGCCGGCTGGTACGCCGACGGCACGTCACCCGGAGCGGTGGGCACGGCGATCGTCGCAGGGCACGTCGACACGGCCGTCGGGCCCGCCGTCTTCTACGACCTCGGCGCCCTGAAGCGGGGGTACACCGTCGAAGTGGTGCGCGCGGACGGTCGTACGGCCGTCTTCACGATCGACGCGATCGAGGTGTACAGCCGCGAGGATTTCCCTTCCCGGAAGGTCTACGGGCCTTCCCGGCGCGCCGAGTTGAGGGTGATCACCTGCGGCGGTGGGTTCGACACCGAGTCCCGGACGTATCTGGGCAACGTCGTCGTCTACGCCCATCTCACCGGCGTACGCCGCGATCCGCCCCGCGGCGGCCCCTTCACCGGCCCGTGGTGGAACCGTCCGCCTGCGCTTCCCGCGCCCACGCCGTGAGCCCCGCGACGAACCCCGCGCGGTCGCGCGCCGACAGGCTGTCGAGCGCGCGCAGCAGCGGCCGCGAGCGGGAGGCGATGAACGCCCGGACCGCCGGCAGCCGGCTCTCGGTGATCGCCACCAGCGTGCGGCGCCGGTTCGCGGGATCCTCGCGGCGCTCGACCAGTCCGGCCCGGTTCAGGGCGCCGACCAGCTCGCTGGTGGTCGACAGCGACAGCCGCAGCCGCCGGGCCAGCTCGCCCACGGCGAGCGGCTGTTCCGCGAGCAGCTGCGGCAGGACCGCGCCGTGCCGCGCGGTGAGGCTGTGCTCGGCGAAGACCGCCCGCAGCTCCTCGGGCATCTCGCTGCCGGCCTTGCTGATGTAGGGCGCGAGCAGCGGTACGAGACCGATGGCCTCGGTCTCCTCGGGGGTGGGCAGCCGGGGTTCGGAGACGGGGAGGGGCCCGGGGGCTGCGCCGGGGCGGTCGTGCGGCATACTGCGAGTGTAGACGCTTCGGAAATCCGAACAGTTCTGGAATCCGAAGCGGTGCTGCCCGCTGGAAGACCACGGACTTGCTGGATCTGGGGAGGCCCACCATGCCGACGACCGGTTACCGGGACGCGCTCGACGACGCTCTGGAGCGCCTGGAAGACCTCGGCTACGAACGCGGGGCGGGCGCCGACCTCGCCAACCACGGCCCGATGGCCGCCGAGACCCTCGCCACCCTCGGCCACGGCGACGAGGTCGCCGCCTGGGTCGAGCGCTACCGCACCGCCATGCCCCACCACGAGGTGCCCGCCCAGCGCTTCGCCCTCGACCCCGCCGACGAGACCTCCTGGCGCCCGGCGCTCGGCGACTTCTCACGGGCCGGCGACTGGGAGGCGCTCTTCCGCCGCGAACTCGACGCGGCCCCCTGGCGCGAGGTGCTCGCCCGCTGGTGGCCCCGCCTGCTGCCCGGCCTGCTCGCCGGCCTGACGCACGGCCTGATCCGTACCGCCCACGCCGTACGCCACCTCGCCGCCACCGCCGAACCGACCCCGCGGCAGCTCACCGAGCTCTCCCGCGGGCTCGCCTACTGGGCCGCCCGCTTCGCCCACCTGCCCGGCGAGGTCAGGATGAGCGGACACCACGACCTGGCGGGCGCGATCGCCGCGCTGCCGCGCACACCCTTCCCCGGCGAGCGCGGGCGCGCCGAGACCGCGCGACGGCTGTTCCACCCGGACGAACTCGCCGGATGGCGGCCGGCGCTGGACTCCCTCGCCCCGGCCCGTACCCAGTGGATGCTCAGCGAGATGACCGCCGAGTTCGCGGGCGTCTACCTCGGCCACCCCGAGGTCTTCCCCATCCCGCTCGTCCACGGCGTCACCGCGCCCGCCGCCGCGCGCCTCGTCCTGCCGCACCTCCCGGAGCCGCTCCACGAGCCGACCCTGGCGGCGCTCTGGCACACGCACGCCGCGCTGCTGCTCGCCTTCACGGGCGACCGCGGCGGCGAGGCCGCGGCGGCTGCGGCCGCGGCGGAGACCGAGCTGCCGCCCTTCGGCGAGCTCGCCGCGCGTGCGGTCGAGCACGGCGACGAGCACGTACTGAAGTTCACGGAGGCGTGCGCCCGCGAGCACGCGTTGCGGCCCGACCCGCGGTACGGGGCTGCCGTGCTGGCGGCTCAGGAGCGGATCAAGCCGATGGGGCACTGAGGGCCGGGGCCGGGGCGGAGCCCCGGTTACGCCGAGGCCTCCGCCCCCACCCCCGCCAACAGCTCCAGGATCGCCTCGCCGTACTTGGCCAGCTTGTTCTCACCGACGCCGCTGACCCCGCCCAGCTCGTCGAGGGACGCGGGCCGCGCGCCCGCGATCTCCCGCAGCGTCGCGTCATGGAAGATCACATACGCGGGGACGCCCTGCTCCTTGGCCGTGGCCGCCCGCCAGGCCCGCAGGCCCTCGAAGACCGGCACGGCCTCGGCGGGCAGGTCGACGGGGGCGGCGCGCTTGCCCGACCCGGCGGACCCGGACTTCGACGAGCCCTTCCGCACCGGCTTCTCCGGCTCGCGCCGCAGCAGCACCTCGCGCTGCCTGCCCAGCACGTCCGCGCTGGCGTCGGTGAGGACCAGCGTGCCGTAGTCGCCCTCGACGGCGAGCAGCCCCTGGGCCAGCAGCTGCCGCACCACGCCCCGCCACTCCGCGACGCTCAGTTCCGTGCCGATGCCGAAGACGGTCAGGCCGTCGTGGTCGTGCTGGATGACCTTGGCGGTCTTCTTGCCCAGCAGGATGTCGATGATCTGGCCGGCCCCGAACTTCTGCCGCCGCTCCCGGGCCAGCCGCAGCACCGCCGAGAGGAACTTCTGGGCGGCGATCGTGCCGTCCCACGTCTCGGCGGGCGTCAGGCACGTGTCGCAGTTGCCGCAGGCGGTGCTCTGCTGGCCGAAGTACGCGAGCAGCCCCACCCGGCGGCAGTCCACCGTCTCGCACAGCGCCAGCATCGCGTCCAGGTGCGAGCCCAGCTTGCGGCGGTGGGCGTCGTCGCCCTCCGAGCCGTCGATCATCTTGCGCTGCTGGACGACGTCCTGGAGCCCGTACGCCAGCCAGGCGGTCGACGGCAGGCCGTCGCGCCCGGCGCGGCCGGTCTCCTGGTAATAACCCTCCACGGACTTCGGCAGGTCGAGATGGGCGACGAACCGTACGTCCGGCTTGTCGATGCCCATGCCGAACGCGATCGTGGCCACCACGACCACGCCGTCCTCGCGCAGGAACCGCGACTGGTTCGCCGCGCGCACCCGGGCGTCGAGACCGGCGTGGTACGGGATGGCGTCGATGCCGTGCTGCGCGAGGAACGCGGCCGTGTCCTCCACGCCCTTGCGGGACAGGCAGTACACGACGCCCGCGTCACCGTCGTGCTCGGTGCGCAGCAGCTCCAGGAGCTGCTTCTTGGGGTCGTTCTTCGGGACGATCCGGTACTGGATGTTGGGGCGGTCGAAGCTGGCGACGAAGTGCCGCGCGTCCTTCAGATTGAGCCGCGCCGCGATCTCGCTGTGGGTGGCCTCCGTGGCGGTCGCGGTCAGCGCGATGCGCGGCACGTCCGGCCAGCGCTCGTGCAGCTGGGAGAGCGCCAGATAGTCGGGCCGGAAATCGTGGCCCCACTGCGCCACGCAGTGCGCCTCGTCGATGGCGAACAGCGAGATCTTCCCGCGGTCGAGCAGCCGCAGCGTCGACTCGACGCGCAGCCGCTCGGGCGCCAGATAGAGCAGGTCGATCTCGCCCGCGAGGAACTCGGCCTCCACCAGCCGCCGCTCGTCCATGTCCTGCGTGGAGTTCAGGAAGCCGGCCCGGACACCGAGCGCCCGCAGGGCGTCGACTTGGTCCTGCATCAACGCGATCAGCGGCGAGACGACGACTCCGACGCCCGGCCGTACGAGCGCGGGGATCTGATAGCAGAGCGACTTGCCGCCACCGGTGGGCATCAGGACAAGCGCGTCCCCACCTGCGCAGACGTGCTCGATGATCTCCTGCTGGTCCCCGCGGAACGCGTCGTAGCCGAAGACGCGCCGCAGGACACGCAGGGCGTCGGAGACCTCCGTGGACTCGGCGGTGTCGGCGGTGACGGTGGTGTCGGCGGGCGCGGTGGGCTCAGCGGGATCGGCCATTCGGGCAGTCTACGAGGCTCCACCGACACGAAAAGTCGGTCGATCATGAGGCGATCAGGATCGGCCATTTTGGGGCAGGTCAGGGCAGGGGTTCGCCGGGAGGAGTGACGCGAAGCACGGTGCCCGGCGGCTGGGGCGGCGGTGTCCTCAAACGCCGGACGGGCTCGATATCAGCCCGTCCGGCGATCGAGGACGCGCCCGCGGGGCGCTCGCCGCCGCAGGCGGCACAGTGGTCGGCAGCCGAAGGTCCGCCGGTCAGGCGAGAGGCGGCAACGACGGCTCGCAGCCGAAGACCCCTCGGACACGACCCACCTACTAGGCGACCTCTATCCCGTACTCCTGGACCAGCGCTTCCAGCCCGCCCGCGTACCCCCGTCCCCCGATGACGAAGTCCCAGTCGCCGCTCGCGCGCCTGCGGAAGGAACCGAGGACGAGGGCGGTCTCGCCGGGCCGTCCGTCGGACACCTCCAGCCGGCCCAGCTCGGCGCCCGAGGCGTCCGACAGCCGGATGCGGGCGTCGGTGAACCCCGACAGATCCGCTCGCGGATCGGCCTGCGGGTCTATCGCGGCGACGAGGACGAGCCGGTCGGCGCCCTGCGGCAGGGCGTCGAAGGTGACCTGCACGGCGGCCTTGTCGGCGGCCGGGGCGGGTACGGCGCGAACGGATCCGTCGGGGGTGCGGGGGTTGTTGTAGAAGACGAAGTGCTCGTCGCTGAGGACCCGCGTGCCGTGACAGACGAGGGCGCACACGTCGAGCACGACACCACCGGACCAGGACATGCCCAGCACGTTGTAGTCACCGCCGGCGGGCTCGTCCTCGCGCACGGCGGGTGCGCCCGCGTTGTCGCCGTCCCCGCCCAGCCGCCCGCGCAGCCCGTGCTGCCGCAGCAGCTCCACCAGCTCCTCCCCGGACACCAGCGTCAGGGGCTTGCCGTTGGCGAAGGCGTACGAGCCGGGGCCGAACTTCGAGGTGGTCACGAGGACCCCCTTGTTGGCACCCGCGCCCTGGACGGTCCCGTACAGATCACGGACGGCGGTCGGCGGCACGGTCTTGCGGTACCGCTTGACCTGCACGATGATCCGCCCGCCGCTGATGGGATCCGGGTCCAGGGCCTCGACGTCCACACCACCGTCATTGGAACGCTGGGTCATCACCGCCCGCATCCCCCGGGCCCGGAACAACTCGGCCACCAGCCCCTCGAACTCGACCGGATCCATCGCGAACAGATCCGGGTCGTCGCCGCCACCGTGCGAGACGACCCCCCGCCCGACCTCGTCGGGCAGCCGCCCCGGCCGGACGGCAGCCAGCTGGTCGGGACGGGCGGACAGCAGCCCGCCGAGCCCTTCGGTGAGGCAGTCGACGGCGCTCACCTGCTCCAATTGGAGCCGCCCGAAAACGGACGCGGGAACGGTGACGGCGGCGAGGAAGATCTGGGCGGGCCGCCCGGTGACGGGATCGTGCTCGTCGACGAACCCGTTCAGCGCCACGGACTCCAGCGCCCCGAACCCGTCCGCCGCGAACAGATCACGCAGCGCCAGCAGCACGCACTGCGCCAGCACGTCCCGGTACAGCGCCCGCCGCTGGGTGACCGGCCGGGCGACCTCCTTCTCCTGGTCCGCGTTGAGCATGTACCGCACCGACTTCGCCTCCGGCACGATGTCGAACCCCGGCAGCTCCCAGTTCAGCACCAACTGCCGGGCGCCCGGGTCGTACGAGGCCGACACCTGATGCGGGAAGTCCTCCGGCCAGGCGGTGGAGGCGTACAGCGCCGCCGAGAAGTACTCGACGACCGCGTCCGGATCCCCCTCGCGCAGCGCGGCCGCCATCTCCGCGATCCCGGCGTTGTACGACCGGATCTCCGCGAGCTGCGCGGCGGCCCACTCGTCGTACTGCCGCCGGTACCCGGCCAACTGCCGTTGCCGCTGCGCCTCGGCGGCCTGCGCCGCGTGCCAGTCCCGCTCGAACTCGGCCCGCGCGAACCGGTAGTGGGCCGGATCCGGCAGGGGCACGGGGTGTGCGAGGTGCCCGGGCGCGAACGCCTCCACCTGCTCGGCCCGCGCGAGCGCCCCCGTGGTGAACCCCGGCGCCCGGCACCCCACGGCGAGCAGCCCGGTCAGCTCCTCGACCCGGGCCTCGATCTCCTCGGTCCGCCGGCGCGCCTCGGCCTCCCGGGCCTGCCGGTAGGCGGCCCGCTGCTCCCGATCGAGCCGGGCCGCTTCCCGCTCCAAAGCCCGCAGCTCCCGCTCCCGCGCCCGCTGCTCCTGCACCTCCGCCCGATGCCGAGCCTCCACCTGCCGCTGCTGCTGCCGCTGCGCCTCGGCCCAGACGCCGATCAGTCCATTGGAGCGACGACTCATACGGAAACATGCCCTCCCCTGGGACGCCGGACGCCCCGGAACCGCGTACTGGCCCCACAACCAGCGGTAATGAGATCCGACTTTAGTCGGTTTGGGGCGGTGCGATCATCATGTCGGGGCGGGGTGGGCTCCACCGGGGGTGGGACATGCCTGTGCTGGCTGGGAAAGCCCGATGGCACCGGCAGATTCACGGATCCGGCGCGGCTGGTGGCCGCGCTCGGGAGGCCGCGCTACGCGTGCCGGCCCCCCGGGCCGTGCAGGTGGAGCCCGTGAAGCCGGTGCCTGGCGTGGACACGGTCCGGGTGGTCGACCTCGTCGGCGTGCCGTTCGTGGAGATTGGGGACGGCGTCACTGAACCTGAAGTCGACGATGCGCTCGTCGCGGCGGGCGTCCAAGGCGTAGATGGCGAAGACCACGACGGCGGCCATCAGGACGATCACGGCCAAGCTGATGACGATCGTCATCGTTCTCACATCCCTTGGGCAGGGACCGCTTTCCGGGCGCGTGGGTGCCGGTGATTCCAGGTTACTCCGACCGCTCGGTCCGCTCTCCCGGCCAGTCCAGAAGCAGGCGCTTCGCCCGGGGCATGGCCGCGACGACGAGGTCGTACGAGTCCTCGATCAGGTCTCGGACGAAGGGGTCCGACAGGGAGCCGCCCTCCAGCGTCACCGTGTTCCAGTGCCGCTTGTTCAGGTGGTAGCCCGGAACGATCTCCGAGTGCGAGTCCCGGAGCCGCACCGCGAGCTCGGGGTCGCATTTCAGGCTCACGGTCAGCGGGGAAGTGGTGAGCGTCGTCAGGGCGAAGACCTTGCCGCCGACCTTGAAGGTGCAGACCTCGGGGTGGCGCGGGAAGGGGAATTCCTCCGTGGCGCCGTTCAGATCCAGGCAGATCGCCCTGAGTTCGTCCGGGGTCATGGGGTCAGTATGCCGCTCGGTCACCCCGGCCCGGATCATCAGGTGGGGGACCTTGAGGTGTTGTTTCCGGCGGCGGTCGACCAATGGGAAGCCGGGGCTCGTGCCCCGCACGCGAACGGCCCCGGACAGGAGTCCGGAGCCGAGTGGAACGCCTGCCTGGAGGCAGCCCCAGGTCGACGCGCTACCGCATGGTGCCCCCGGGCAGATTCGAACTGCCGACACCCGCTTCAGAAGTGGGTTCGGACCCTTGATCTGGGATGCTCGTTCATGCTGGGTGGCGCCGTCCTTGCAGGTCAGCACCACCCAGCATGTCGCTTCATCCAGTGATTGGCGGCTCGTGTTCCACCGTCCGCTCACGCATCGCTCACGCATTCCGCCCGTCTCCACCGCCTCGCCGCAGCCCAGCGGTGCCGACCGAGCCACAGTGAAGCAGGCGCTGACACGCAGGGTGCGAACCGCGGCAGCCCCTGCACGGTACGGTGCCGACATGCCGCGATAGGTCGCCCGCTCGTCGACGATCACCGATGTTCCGTCGAGTTCATCCCGGGCTCCAGCCCGTCCAGCCCCGCCTGCCACAACCGCTGCCACAGCCACGCCTCCGTCCACGAGCTGAACCGCTGGTGCGCTGCCGGGGCGGGACTCCGAACGTCGGTGGCAGATGCCACCGCGCACACTCGCTGGTCAGCACGTACACCACAGCCGTGAACGCGGCCCCCTCGTCCAGGGGCAGTCCCACTACCTTGCGGACACGGTCGGCACTGCGGCAGCAACGGGACAGCAAGTTCTCACAGGTCGTCAGGAGCCGGTTGTCGCAGCAGACGGGAACCCAAGGCGGTGCATCATGCCGCAGCCTCAACTGGCTTGTGAGGCAACGTTTTAACCGAGCTTGCCTCTGACCATACCAACCAAGGTAGTGAGTTCTTCGACGCGAAGTCGTTTTGCTGTGACGGTGAAGACACCGAGCAACACAGCACCGCCGCCGGCCAGCGCCGTGAGCGAGCCGAGAACGCTATCTCCCAGACCATTGGTGATAGCGAATGCGGCTGCACCACCAGCGACGGCCGCCGGCGTAGCCGCGATACACAGCCGGGCATACGTTCGGACGATGCGCGGTCCGTCCAGGTCACCACCGAGGCGGTTGCGCATCCGGCCCCATGCGACTCCTACACCTACGGCGTAGGCGAGACCGTAAGAGGCCGCCATACCGATGACTGCCCAGGCCGCCGGGAGCACTAGGTAACAGACAGCAGACGCGGCGCCATTGACGCCAGCGACGATGACCGTGTTGTAGAAAGGTGTCCGGGTGTCTTCATACGCGTAGAACCCGCGTAGTACCACGTACTGCACGGAGTACGGGATGAGCCCGAGGCCGAAAGCCATGAGAATGAGCCCCATGCCGCGGGCGGCTTCCAGGTTTGCGGTAGAGAAGAGCAGGGTTGACATCGGTAGGCCGAGCGCAAGAAACGCGAACGCCATGGGGACAATGGCGACGGCTGACGTACGAAGCCCTTGAGAGATGTCGTCACGTACTGCTCCTGGGTCATTGTCCTGGGTAGCACGGGAGATACGTGGCAGCACGGCAGCCATGACCGAGACGGTGATGATGGCCTGTGGCATGCCCCAGATCAGCTGGGCATTGCTGTAAGCGGTGAAGCCAGCGCCTTCCTTACCGGATGCCTTGCCGGCGGCCGTAGCCAGCTGGCTCACGACGACTGCACCTGCCTGATTGGCGAGGACGAACAGTACGGTCCACTTGGCGAGTTTGACCGTCTGGCCAAGTCCTTGGCCCTTCCAGTCAAAGCGGGGGCGGAACCGGAAGCTGGTCTCCCGCAGGTACGGGATCATGGCCAGGGCCTGCACTACGAGGCCGAGTAGCGTCCCGACGCCGAGGAGCCGTACTCCCTCCGGCGGAATTGTCTCAACGCCCATGTGGGACTCGCTGGATGTGCCGTATACCCAGATGAACGAACCGAACGTGGCAATGACAACGATATTGTTGAGGACGGGCGTCCACATCATTGCCCCGAATTTGCCACGTGCGTTGAGAATCTGGCCCAGTACGACGTGCAGGCCCATGAAGAAGATGGTGGGCAGGCAGTAGCGGGCAAAGGCGACGGCGACGCTGTTGGCTGCCTCATCACGAGTGATGGTGTTCGACATCATCTGGACCAGCAACGGGGCGGCGAACACCGCGATGGCGACGATGACGCCAAGCGTCAGCATAACGAGGGTGAGCAGGCGATTGGCATACGCTTCGCCCCCATCCTCGTCATCCTTCATAGCGCGCACGAGCTGTGGAACGAAAACGGAGTTGAGCCCGCCGCCGACCGTGAGGATGTACATCATTGTGGGAATGGTGTAGGCCACGGTGTATGCGTCACCGAGTACTGCAGCACCCAGAGCTGCGGTGATCACAAGGCTGCGAACGAAGCCAGTGAGTCGGGAAACCAGTGTGCCGGCAGCCATCACAGCGCTGGATTTCAACAGACTGGAGGCACGGCCTCCACCGGCCTGCACTGGGGACAGTTCGTGAGTCTGGGGGTTCTGTAGTGCATTGTGCGGAGGGGAGACGGTTCCTGGGGTTGGTCCTGCATCTGGCGGGCTCTTCACAGCCGCGAGCTGCATCGTGTCCGGGTCGAAGTCCCCTGTGGGCTCCCAAGGTTGTCCAGCACGACCGTTCTGTAAACCCGGAATGTAGCCGCCCTGCTGTTGCGGCGGCCAGCCGAGAGCACTGTCAGCAGACTCCCAGTAGTTCTGCTCATGGACGGAAGAGTGCGGAGCGGTCGGTGGGAGGTCTCTCTCGCCATCGCTCCTCCACTGGTCGTGCCCTCCATCACCCGGCGTGTCCATGATCGCTCCCTTCTTTGCCACGGACAACGGCAGGCTTGTTGCGAAGCCCAGCTGACCGTAATTTTTGAACGTGATCAAATACGGAAAGTCGCGCTAGTCACAGCCCCAGCGCGACGCGTGGTGCTGCAGAGCTACCAGGGGACACAGGTGAGGTGGCTACGGCAGGCTTCGACAACCTGTGCCGCGGCCGCGTGCCTGGTCCAGTGATCTTGCTCCCCGAACGGTACAGCGCTCGCGCCAGCCTGCCACGGGGTGGCTCCCTGGTCGGGACAGGAAGGATCAGGCCACCCCGAGCCGGCCTGCAGAAGTCAAGCAATCAAAAGCAGCTCATCCAAGAACGGCAGATGAGAATAAGAGGCTCCAACCAAGGCGATGCCTATACCCATCGCCCCTTCCCACACCCCGGGGCTCGAGCTGAGCGAGACGAACTCGCCGATGGTCCCGCAGGAATTTAGCATCGCTAATATCTGTGATATTAGCGATGCGCAGGAAGCGGCAGGGACAGCTGTCGATGAATATCTACGTCCGTAGGAATGGAACTGGTGGAGCAAGCCAGCTGCTCCGTGGCAAATACCCATGTCACTCTCGATTCCTTGCACTGCTGGCGGCCTCCTGGTGCTGGAAGCCATCAAGGAGTCTGCTGCGTCAGCCCACGCTGGCACCTCGAAGGTTTCCGAGGCAAGGCGCAGAGCATGCGCGACACCAGGGTTTCCGTAGCACCATGCGGTACGTGTTGCTCCACCCTCAGAGGGAATGGCGTGAGCACGGTGGGCAGGGATGTCTTCCCCCCACTGCGTGACTATACGAGAGCTGAGAATTCTGTCCGCAGTCATGGAAGCAGCGGCCTGTGTGGCATCGTCAGCAAGTTTGGCGCGGTGCATAAGCGTGAGGAATGCCAAGATTCCTCCAAGCCCGTGCGCCATTCCGAGATCGCAGGAGACAGGGGCGTAGGACTTTGGCGACCTGGAGAAATTTTCCATACTCCCCGGAGGGTGAGGATTCCAGATACGATCTTCCTCCACCCATTTCGAAACCAGCGCGGTGATTGTGCGCGCCGCTTGGGCCCCTTGAGGGTATTCGTCTGCGACGAGCCTCAGGTACGGCGCCAACCCGCTTAACCCGGAAGTGACATCGAAGATTCCAGACGGAACGTATGACTCGAACTCTGCAGCTTCGCGGCTCATCGCCTCGACCTGTCCGAGAGCAGCCGCATTTAGCGTAGAACGCGCCTTACGGTAGCCGCCATGAAGCTGCGCCAGCATTTCGACACAATACGCTTGAGCAACCACCCCGCCAAACACATTTGACCAGCTGTTTGGCGAGATGCCATGGCTGACGCTCTCGGACAAGTAAGCGTGAGCAGCTTTTTCCCATCCCTCGCCGGGCTCCAAAGTTGCCAGGTACGCGTAGGCTAGTGCAGCACCTGGATATCCATGGGACAGACTCGTTCGCTGCTCTGCATAATCTTGCTCGGACGATGATGTGAATACTTCCACGTCGCGCAGGCTGTGCAAGATAGTGATCCCAGCATGCCGAGCATCCTTCTGGAGCGCGTCGTTAAACATTTACCTCTCCGACGTGATGCAGATTTTGGTGCACTTGACGGAGATGGTGAACCATGCGGAACTCATCGCGCCTGTCAAAGCCCATCCGGTTAACGTGCATATGGACAATGCTTGCCGCAATACTGTTCAAGCTTCTCGTCAGCCCGCCCGAACCTTCATAGGCCTTGAGTTCCAGACCCTCTGCGGCCGTTCTCCAAGACTGCAATAGAGGCGCGTACTGGGGTTCCACATTCCCGCGCAAGTAGTCACGCAAAATATGCACATGTCGGGCGAGATCTTCCCTCAAGGCCGACTGAGATACAGCTGTGTCGTCACGCATCTCATTGCGATAACCTCGCTGCATGTTGGCGAAAATTTCAGATCTACGAGAGCCCTCCAGGTCGAGCGCCGATAGAAGCCCATCGGAACTCAGTGCTGCGACTTGGAAAGGCGTGAGGCTGCTTTTCAGGCGATTGGCGACGAGCAAATGCCGGAGTACGTGAACGCTGTCATGGTGGAAGATGCGCTCACAAGTATCCATGCCGGCAGGCCCACCGTATCGATCGACCTCCCGTTCGTACGGTCGGACCTCGAAATGGCTGGCCAGTCCGGAGTGCACAAGATTCTTCAGTTCCTCTGCGATAGGTGCTGTCTGCGACCACAATGTCGTTGACTCTGAAGACAAAATCCGAATTCGCAAATGAGGAAGCGGATCGGCATAACGCACAAAGAACCATGTCAGAGTGGGATCCGTCAGAATATGAGCAAGACCCTGGAGGATATCGTCACCGAATTCTGGACGCCCGTATATGGTGAATGCCATCGCATTATCACCTGGCTGCAGAAATCTCTTCTCCCGAACCGTTCTGCTAATCGGTCGACTGACGGGCGGGGCCGGGGACAGCTTTGCAGGCTGTGTCGACGTGACCGATATCACCGCTTCGGCGACCTTGCGTTTTCCGTCATTGCTTTTGACTCCGCCCCACTGAGGGTTGGGCAGCCCTTCCTCTACGTGGTTGGTGCCCTTCTTCATGAGATCGCGTAGGACGGCAACGTGCTGGCCGCTATTGAGATCAAGCAAGAGTCGCTGGTCGTACTGACCGGCCGAAATATACCGAGGCACTCCGTACTGGTGTCGCCAATGTGAAATATCTGCATTAGGGTCCGGCTTCCCGTCTTCGAGTCGATGAGGAAGCCGCCAGCGGGCCGGCGACACCACCACTTTCCCTAGGGTGAGTCTGGGCAGGCCGGGCAGAGAACCATATTCACCCCATGTCCAGCCAGGCTTCCATACGCCGTCCTGAGATATGTCGAGTATGAATCTGATTGCGTTCGGCGCGTACTGAGGGGTGAGCATGTTGGACACGCGAGCTATAACACGTTTATTTAGCCGACGTGAGCGTAGGTAAAAGGCGCTACCAGAGAGACCTACCAATAGGTCGTTCAGCGATATATGCTTCCCCTGAACGACCCCGGGTGTGGAGAAATGAGTGATTTCATACTCGTGCACATTCGGAGATGCCGCGACGTTATTTCCTCGCCCTGATGTAAAATATGACAGCGTGGCAAAACAGATGTCAGGATTCAGTCGCTCCTCGGCTGCGGCTGTATCTTCGCATCCTTGCAAAAATTCGGTTCCCAAATTAGAAAAGCGGCCTGCAGCCCTGCCTGAGGGAATGCCCGCCTGAGAGGGCGACAGGACCAGGCTTGAGCCTTTCTCATCGTCATCATTGACGAGAAGGAACAGATCGGCACTGGCCGGTGGAACACCCTCGGGAAGAGGCACGCTCCGCAGATCATCAAGATCGATAGCAACACATCCACCATCGGCCTTCTGACTCTGTGCCAGCCATTTCAGCATCAGAGCTTTCCTTGCCTGCCCCCGGGCGTCATTGTCCTGCGAAGGCGAGCGGCGTGAAGAAGGCGGAGCCACGTAACCGGCAGGGGCTCCCAGCCCTATGTGCGGATCCATGAGTTCGAGCAGGGGTACTTCGCTCTCTCCATAGCGCTCACGAAACTCACCAGCATATGATTTGAGTGGCTGTGAGTACGGGCGCACTGGGCTCATCCTGAAGAGGAACTCCAAGGCCCGGTTTGCCTCTGCAGCGTATTCTTCAGGAAGCGTTCCTGCGGCGTCGGACAGGGCATCTACGTGCAGCCATGAACTAACCCTGTCTTTACTGGCCGAGCTAGCCTCGGACTTGAGGAAGGCGGCTGCTTGCCCGGTCGGCAGGGTTGTATACGTTGCGATGCGATGGGCATCGCTGTCGAGATATTGGTCCGTTGGCATACCAGCGGCCTGTATGACACTGACTAGATACCCGAGGGGATCTGGGCAGTTACGTGGTGGGCGTATATGGGTGAGAAGCACACCGTTATCGATGAGCGACTGAAGGTACGACCGCAATGTGTTTTTATCGGCTTGCGGAAATTCAGTAGTGAGATTTTTGTAGAGTACTCCCAGCCGGACGCTTTCGCTGGAGTGCTGCAGCACTTTGGCGAGTGCGGACGTCAGTGCTACAGAGATTTCTTGGCCATTGTCGGCACCCCTTACAGGATCAGCTGGCAGAGTCAGCCGACTTTCCTGTTGATGGGCGCTCCCATTCCATCGGACCATTACGTTAGGAAAATTGGAAGCATGCTTCTCAAGGCGTTCAATATGGGCGAAAAGAAGCTCGTGATCCAATCTGGCAGTCCGGGTCCAGGCGGATTCAGGACCCAAATCAATCTTCTTGTCCCTGCCCCAACTCAGGGTGGCAACGCCGGCGAAAAGTCCGAAAGGCGTGGGCCGAGAAGAAGCGCGGATAAGGTATTTGGTAAAGGAACTCGATAGGCGACGTATTTTCTTTGCTGTGCGCCCTTCGGGGTTCACCATGTAGCGTTCGATCTCACCTGCTGTCTCTGGGCTTGCAATCCAGATCGCTTCCTGTAGGTGAGGGGAAGAAACGTAGCGAGCAATGTTGTCGTCTAGTGAGCCTTCTGAGAAGAGTGCGTAGTCGTCGAGTGACAGGATGGGTGTCCGTATCATGACTCGCTCATTGACTTCAAATTGTGGAATCGCTGCCTTTCTGGCGTCGGTGGAGTGATTGATTTCCATGACACGTCCCCTTCACGCTATAGGCGAAGGGCCGCTGCCCTGAGGCAACGGCCCTTGCGTAAGTTACTGACTTCTACTGGTAGGTCAGGACTCGTCGGCGACCAGGGTGCACGCAACGGTGAGGCAGGTGATGCTGCGGATGCCGGTCTGCGCGGCGTCCTCGACCTCGTCGTTGAGGTTACGGATGTCGAGGTCGAACTCGTTGAGGCTCACAATATGCTCCACGTGTTAATTGACCGTTAGCTGATTTAACGACCGTGTCAACCAGAATGTGGTCGGCATGTCCGTTGTGCATGAAACTACTTGACCGGAAGCGGTGGATGGTAGGGCCATGTAGTGAACTGGCCAATCACGCTGCGTGTGACCCGTTCGGCGCTACTTGGTAAACAAGCTCAGCAATGGCATGAAACAAGCAGACTGTGTATATATGTCCTAAATTTAGTGCTCGACACCTCCCGCAGATGTCGAGGTCTCGCGCTGCAACAGGCCGACTCCTGAGGGCTCCTGCGGCTTCTCTTGATCACCGACTGTGAAGATCACCCCTTCGTCGAAGGGGCCCGGAGTGTTGCGGGAGGATTACGGAACGGCCGAATCCCTGCGGGTTACTGGCAGTTGTGGAGCATTGCTTCCTGCGTCGCGCCGTTCGCCGTGGTCGGATGGCGGGATGACATCGTTCTGGACGGGCAAGCGGATACGTTTGCGCAGTATTGAGCCCGACGACTGGACCGCGTTCATGCGCTTCGACGCGGAAGAGGAGCAGTTGGGAGACCTGCTGCACCCACCCCGTTCCGCCGACGGCTACCGCGCCTGGGCGAAGGAACAGGCCGCCCACAAGCCCGACGGTGACTGCTTCCAGTTGGCAATCGAAGCCACCGACACGGGGGAACTAGTCGGTGGTGTCGGCTCGTACCATGCTGACCCACGTGCAGGCTGGTTCGCGTACGGTGTCACGATCGGCGCTGATCACCGGCGCAAAGGCTACGCGGCAGAAGCCGTCGTACTGCTGCTTCGCTTCATGTTCGCTGAGCGGCGCTACCACAAGTGCGAAGCGCGGATCTTCGCGCATAACGAGGCATCGCTGGCACTTCACCGTCGGCTTGGATTCGTCGAGGAGGGCCGCCTCCGCGATCACGTGTTTCTCGCCGGCCAGCACCACGATTTCGTCATGATGGGCATGCTGGCTGGCGAGTTTGCCCAACTGCACTCGATGAGCGAATTGTGAGCTGCTTGTTTGGGGCCGGGTCGAACGTGACCCGCACCTGATTTGCGTTTTCGCAGTTCAGCGGATGTGAGGGTGGCCTTCGTGCTGTTCCCGTGCCTCCGTCACGGAGGCACAGGAACGGTTCACGCCTGAGGGTGTGCTGCCCTTCAGCGGTTGGCGTGCCTGCGTTGCAGCGCCGGGATGGCAGCGATCTTCTTTGCGTCGAGGCGGTCCCAGAGGATGCCGGTGGGGCGGTGTGGGTTCGGGCAGCTAATGACCTCGTCGGGCGTGATGATCAGGTCGACGCTGACGTCGTGGTCGGTGGCGGGGATCGCACTGTCCACGACCTGGAGCGGGTGCACGGTGGTGACGACGAGGGTTTCGGGGCTGATCAGTCCGGCTTCGGTCAGGAGGGCGAATTCCAGGTCGGAGTAGCCGGCTCCTTTGCCAAGGCGGATGCCGTCCCGGTTCACGGCGACGCTGCCGAGGACCACGATCTGGATGAGGCGGAGGGCGTCGACGTCGACCGTGGGGGCTATGGTCGCCGCGACGCGGCTGGACGCGGCTTCGACAGGCGGGACGGATATCTCGTCGGGGTCGAGCAGGTAGAACGGGCGGGGGCCGGCGAGTCTCGGCACGGCCATATAGACAGTCTTCCCGTCAGCCAGTGCCCGGGCGCGGACAGGAAGCTGTGCCTTGTCGGGGACGGCCTTGACGATCGTGGCGGCCTGCCAGGCAGGCAGAGCGGCAAGGCGGGCGGCCGCCACGTCCGATCTCTTGAAGTTCGGGATGCGGCCGTGGACCGAGACATCATGGACAGCCTTGGCGGCCTCCAGCGCGTGCCACACCTGCTGGCGTACGAGCTCTTTGGCCTGGTCGTGCTCGGTGGGCACCGGTTGATCTCCTTTGCCGTTCACTGCGCTGCCATGAGGGCCAGCAGCCTGTCGTGTACGTCCTGGATGCCCGGTTCCTGGCGCCAGGGCCGCAGTTCCCGCGCGGCGCCGAAGACGACGTTCATGCCTCCGCCGCCGCGTGTCTGCTCCAGTTCTTCGATGGCCTGGCCGAGGGCTTCGACGGCGGCCTCGACCTCGCGCTGGCGGATCAAGGCGAGCGTAAGGTTGCCCAGCACAATCGCGCGAGACTTCCTGCGATCGCGCAATGCGGCAGCTGTGGCCGTGAGGATTCGCTCGGCACGGCGGTGCTGCCCGAGGGCGAGGTAGCAAGAGCCGGCCAGGCGGCCGACCTGGGCAGGGGAGATCAGTTCGGCGGCTGCGTCGGCTGTGCCAGCCCGGTTCAGGTACTCCTCGGCCTCGCCAAGAGCGCTCTCGCACTCAGTGGCATGGCCCAGCATCGCGTGGGCCTCCCCGGCGTGGAGCATGGCGAGCCCGGCCAGGGCATGGCTTGAGTCCTGGGCTGCGTGCGCTGCCTGGAGGGCGAGGTCGAGACCTTCCTGGGCGTCGCGGGTTCCGTACAGGGCGACGTAGCAGGTACGCAGGAGGGCGTGGCCTTCCAAGGTGTGGTCGCGAAGGTGGCGGGCGACGCTGACGCCTTGGGCGTAGAAGGAGTTGGCGGTCGCGCGGTCCCTCCGCTGGGAGGCGTCCCAGACGAGCTGGCCCATGAGGGTGGCGGCGTCCGCTTGGAGGGTGCGCAGTTCTCGCTGGACCCGGCCTTTGCGGGCTTCGGCTGCCAGGAGGGTGACGTGTCCGAGCTGTCGCCCGCCTTCGGCGAGGAGGCCGGCGGAAGGGACCTCGTCGTAGCGTTCTGCCAGTTGCTGGAGCTCGGTCCGCAAGGACGCGCAGGTGCTGAGGTCGGAGCGTTCGGGGTGCCGCATTGCGTACTCGCGCCGCTCGCTTTCCGGCGTGGTGTTCGGGCTCGGGGCTGTCAGCAGGACCTGTAACCGCTCGGCTGTGACGCCGAGGGCGCGGGCAAGGCGAGGACGCATCCAGGGCTGCGGGTCTCCTCGGCCACTCTCCCAGCGGACGACGGTGGAACGGTCCACGTGGAGGTGCTCGGCCAGGGACTCCTGCGTGAAGCCCCGCGCTTTGCGCTGCTGCGCGAGCTGGTGCCGACTGAGCGCCATGACGTCATCTCCCCGGATGTGCCTCTGAGGGCAACTCCCCAGGTGATGCCCGGATGTGCCGCACGGATGCCTCAGAGGGGCGTCAATTCTGCCCTGGTCCGGCCCGTCGGTGAGCGGTTCTGTGGAGGTCAACCCCTGCTGGCGGTGATGCGGCAGGGACGTACATCGAGCTGGGCGGCGCGGCGTGAGCCCCGCAAGCCGGTTACCGGCGAGGAAAGGCGACGACTTCGTGATCACGCACGCCAGCCCCCAGAAGCGGGATCTCCGTTACGACCACCGGCAGCAGCGGTTCACGCTCCCGATCTCCGTGCACCATCTGGACGGCACCATCGAGGCCGTGAACCTGGTCTTCGACCCGGATCAGATGACGCTGTTCTCCATCCAGGCCGAAAACGCCATCGAGCGGCGCAAGAAGGCCGTGGCCACAGACCGCGTGGCGCACGGGGTGATCGGATAGTGCCCGTCCTCGGCCGGCCGTGGGTCGGTGATGAGGTGCGGGACGAGACGACCGGGCGGGCGGCGATCATCACCGACGTCCGTCGCAGACAGTCGTACGTGCTGCGTCCCGTCATTGGTGCGGGCGAGTGGATCGCCGAGGACCCAGGGCGGCTGACCTTGGTCCGCCGACGCCAGGACCGGCGGGTCTAGTGAGCGGCCAACGCCGTATGGACACGACCACTGCGAGCGAGAAGTGGCTCACCGGGGTGTGGCTCGCCGGGAACGCGGCTGGGCTGGCTCTGCTCGGCCTGACCGTCCACGACAGCCTCGCATCCGAAGCTGCCCGTGGTCGCTTCGCGGTGCCCCTGCCGGAATCGCAAGACGTCGAATCGCCGGACTCCTCTACCGATTGAGAGGGATCGCCATGCACGAGCTGATCGCCAGTGTGGTCCAAGGCGAGCACTTGGTCGTGCGGCCGGGAAGCCGGAAGGGGATCAAGATCCCCCGCGCCCGGTTCGCCGAGCTCCAGCAGGCTGTGGGCGGCGGCGAAGCCATCCCGAACTGGATCACGGGCGCGGCACGCGCTTCGTGGGACATCGACCTCTCGGGACGCCTGGCCGCGGCGGTGCTCCTGGTGCGGGCCCCGGCTCCGTACGGCTACAGCCGGGCCACCTGGGAGATCAATCTAGGTTGTGATTTCGACTGCGAGCACTGCTACCTCGGCGAGAAGAAGTTCGCTGGCCTCGACTGGGCGGGCAAGGAGCGACTCCTGCGAATCATGCGGGACGCGGGAGTGCTGTGGCTCCAGATCACGGGCGGTGAACCGCTGATCGACCCGCACTTCCCCGACGCCTACGCGCTGGCGTACGAGCTGGGGATGCTGACGGAGATCCTCACCAACGGCTCCCGGCTCTGGCACCCCAAGGTCCTCGACCTGCTCACCGCCTACCGGCCCACCAGGATCTCGCTCAGCGTCTACGGCGCGAGTGCTGAGACGTACGACGGACTCACCCGCCGCACAGGCGCGTTCAAGCGGTTCACGCGGGGCCTCGACGCCGCACTGGACGCCGGACTGAACATCGACCTCAGCCTGGTCATCACCCACCGCAACGCCCACGAGCAGGAGGACATGCGGGCCTGGGCCGAACGGCTCGGCCTTCCTTACCGCGAGTACGCCAACATGTCCCCCACCATCTACGGAGGCGCCGAGAGCCTGCCTTCGCAGTCGCCCGAGCACCTTACCCAACGGGCCCCGTTCACCGGCTGCCCGGCCGGATACACGTTCTTCCACGCCGACCCGCACGGGCGGGCCTCGATCTGCAAGGTCGGCCGCGACCAGCAGATCGACCTCATGGCCGAGGGAGTTGAGGGGCTGAGCCGTCTCGGCGGCATCGCCGACTCCCTGATGCTTCGCACCGGAGGATGCTCCGGCTGTCAGCTCTCCGGCTCCTGCCGGGTCTGCCGACCGCTGGCCAAACTCTTCCAGGAGGCGAAGGCACCACTGATCAACTACTGCCAGCACGGACAACCGAAGGAGAAGGTGACGTCATGAACGCTGTCATGGTCGAACTCACGCCGACGCGCGCGGCGGAGGACACCGAGGAGGTCGTGCTCATCGACGACCTGGATGCCTACACCAGCGCCTCGCAGCCTGGCTGCAACGACGACAACCCGTACACCTAGCCCCTGCGCTGAGGGAGGCCGTGACGCGCTTCGCGTTACGGCCTCCCTGGTCGTTCCTGTCTGGAAGCCTGCCCCCATGCCGACTCACCGCCTCACCGAGATCCCCGCCGCGGTCCAGGACGCCATCGAGACCGTCGCCGGGCCCATCCTCAAGGCCGAGATGCTCTCGGCCGGCTTCAACAGCGAAATCGCGGCGCGGCTGCACACTCCCGATGGCGCCGTCTTCGTCAAGGGGCTTCACGCCGATCACCCCCGCGTGTGGACCCAGGACCGGGAAGCCGCGATCAATCCCTACGTCCAGCCCGTAGCTCCCGCTCTTCGGTGGCATGTCCGCGAGGCGGGCTGGAACCTGCTCGGTTTCGAGGACATCGACTCACCGCACGCCGACTTCAACCCCGGCTCGCCCCACCTCTCCCTGGTCGTGGAAGCGCTGCGCACCCTCGCGGACATCGCCCGTCCCGACATCCCGCTGCGTGCGATGCCCCAGCGGATGGAGTCCTATGTGGACGACCCGGTCATCCTCGAACTCTTCGACGGTGATCACCTGTTGCACACCGACTGGAACACCACCAACGTCCTCATCCAGGACCGCGCCCGTGTCGTGGACTGGGCCTGGGCCTCCACAGGCGCCGGATGGATCGACCCCGCCCTGTGGATCTTCTGGCTCATCGCCAGCGGCCACACCCCCGCCCAGGCGGAAACCTGGGCGGGCGGGATCTCCGCCTGGAACACCGCGCCCGCACACGGGATCGATGCCTTCGCCCAGGCCCAGCGGCGGCTCTGGGACGAGATCGCCGGAGACGCCCCCGACGCCTGGGCATTCCGCATGCGGACAGCGGCACGTAGCTGGGCAGCGCACCGCTGCCTCGGCTGAGCGGGTGCCCGGACCTCAGCTCGCCCGGCCCGTGACGACGGTCGGAGCCCTCAGCTTGGGAAGTCGCGAGCCTTTGTGGCCAGTTCGGGGGCTGGCCTGGGCGAACGATCAGTAGAAGGTCTAATCGAGCCTGGTGGCCTTCACTGCGACTGCCCACCGTTCCCCGCTGCACCTGGTACGCGGTGGGTGCCCGTGGGTGCCGCCCTTCTGCGCACCGGACACAGCCCAGCTGAGCGGACTGGCGACGATTTTTTGTTCCCGGCGCTAGTCGTCGGGATTCGGAGTTTTGCATTCCGCTTTGGTGAGTTCAGTTGGAAAGTCGACAGCCTCGGGGCCGGGTAGCGCGCAGGGGCTCCATGGCATAGCCTGCAACGTTCACTTCCAAGAGGGGGGCACAGCAGCACATGCCAGTAGCCACGCCTGCCGATCTACTGTTGCTCCACATTTCAACTAGCAAAAGCGCTGCCATTTCCGCCATCCCCACGGGGAAGGGGAGGTACCTTTTCCCAATCTCACAGCTGATGCAACAGGTCGTGGTAGACAGGTTACTGCTGGCAGGTGAACATTTGAGGGCGGGAGACAAACTCCTTTTCGACGCTCAATATAGATCAGCGATTAGTCGCCATTACTATGCAATGTATCATGCTGCACGGGCGATCGTGTTTGCCGAGAATAAGGGTGACGATTATGAACGGCATAACGTACTCCCCAGAAATCTTCCGCCGACTCTGCCAGATTCCGCAACTCGTGAAAGCGAGTTGATAGACGCCCGCCTATTGCGCAATCAGGCGGATTATGACGCGTACCCACTCAATGAGACCGAGTGGGAAGATGATGCACGAACGCTCGCTGTAACCGCAGCGAACTTCCTCCAGGCCTGTGAGTCGTTCGCCTCAACGAATGGGTACATCTGATGTCAAGTGTCAACTATGAGTCCTTGATTTCCGGCGTCCTCGAAGAGGCCGGTATTTCAATCGTCCGAGTTGATGAGAGGTCTTTCCCTGGAGAAAGGTGGTTCGTCGTATGGGTCGATGAAGACTCTCTGGTAACCGCACAGAGCCTTGCGGGCTCAATCGAGCAGGCGTTGAATGATGTGTCCGAGGTGGCCAATCAGTCTCTGGTTGTGACTTTTAGGCCTCGTCGAGCAGAAGAAAAAAAGACGGGCGAGGTGAACGGTAAAGGCCCCCTTTCGGGACCAAAAATGGATCAGCTCATTCAGTTGCTAGAGGCAAGGTCCCGTACCTCTGACGCACTTCCGAGTCTTAAGTACATGGAGGACCCTAGGGCCAGCCTCGCGGCTGTCGGTGCATCAAGGCACCACCTCGTGTACGGCCGACGAGGTGTAGGGAAAACAGCTCTTCTTCTGGAAGCGAAGCGAAGCGCAGAGAGAGACGGGCACGTTACCGCTTGGATTAACGCGCATACGCTGCGGCGCCTAGACGTTGCTAGCGCCTTCCTCGGAATTGCTGAGGTCACTCTCAACTCCTTGATTCAACATGCTGGATCGTCACAAGGCGATTCTTATGTGCGACTCAAGGAAAGTAACGCTCGACTGTCGCAGCTGCGGGCAGAAAGTCCCGTGTCCGACTCGGTTCTCGGTGAGATGGTTGCCGAGTTGAATCGGTCTCTCCGCTCCGTTCTGCGGGAGGGTCTTGTTCGCCTCTATCTGTACATTGATGATTTCTACCTATTTCCGCAAACTGCACAACCTCACTTGTTGGACTGCGTCGCCGGAATGCTGCGTGACTGTGATGGATGGATCAAGGTAGCTAGCATCGAGCGCTTGACCCGGCCATTTGAGCCATCGTCGAGAATTGGCATTGAAGTTCCTCATGATGCTTCGAAAATCGACCTCGATGTTACACTCGAAGATCCGGGATCTACGCAGCGGTTTCTTGAGTCGGTGTTGGCAAACTACACTGCCACTGCGGGACTGGCCAAGCCGTCCAGTATCGCACAGAATGCTGCGCTCGGCAGGCTGGTTCTCGCTTCAGGCGGCGTGCCGCGTGACTATCTGAACCTTTTCGCTTCTTCCATCGTGGCTGCACGGTCACGACCGAAGGCGCGTGAAATTGGAAGGGAAGATGTCGCGGATGCCGCTGGACGTGCCGCCAGGAGCAAGAAGAGGGACCTGGAACAGGACGTTTCTATGGACAGCGCGGTTAGCTTGACAGCTGCCTTGGATACCCTGGCTGCGGAAGTGCGCGGAGCCGGATACACCTACTTTAGGGTGGACGTTGCACAGAAGTCTCATCACTTCTATGAACTGCTGGGTCAGCTTGTGGATTTGCGCTTTGCGCACTTGATTCAATCCACGCTTTCCGATCAGCACAGGCCGGGAGTCAAGTATGAGGTATATATTCTGGACCTAAGTGAGTACGCCGACGTTCGGCTGAAGCGGGGCCTCGCTATTCTTGACCTGAAGGACGGAAAGTGGAACTTCAGGGTGAGTGGGACAGCGGGAACCCAAAAGCAATTGCCCGGCACGCTTCTGCGTGACGAATTGCGGCGGGCCCCAGTGGTCGACTTGGAACGGCTTGCCGAGAAAGCGGCTGAACGAGTCGGGGGGCCCTGAGCTCCGCAGGTCGGCGTAGCGGTTCTGGCTGGTGGCCTGCCAGGTCTGGGGTCGAGCATGATCAGGGGCCGTACGCTGGTTGGCAATTCGGGCAGGCTTTGGATCTGCCCGCAATGTGCACAGGTGGCTCCCTAGTCTTGCTCAACGCGGGCTCCAGACCGAGGAGGTGGCTTAAAGCCGTGGAGCCGACCGCCCCAGCCACGACGTACCGCTTCTCTGGCATTAGGTGGTTGATCGCTGCGCGCGGTACGGGCGCTGGCCGGGCTGGAGCGGGGCGGAGACAGGAGCGTAGGCCCGGCCGGGGGCCGGGCTGCGGGCGGGGAGCGGGGCGAGTCGTCTTGAAAGACCTGTAGAGAAAGTTGTGACTCAGTCGCCGTTGTGGTGCGGGGCGTTCCCTCGGGGGCGTGTTGCCGGAGGTGTTACTCCTCCTCCGCAGGGGATGACTCATGGAGCCGTGCTGCGATGTCGTCCGTCCATTCTTGTGCCCACCGGCGGAGTCCGGCGATGGCTTGGTCGTCGAGCCCGTAGGCGGCGAATTCCAAGTCGTCGATCCAGTCCGCGCCGGCCAGGCGGGCTTGGAGGTCGGTGAGGTCGAACGTGTCGCGGGCGTGGCGGCGGCCCAGTTCTTCGAGGTCGGGGCGGCTCCAGTGCTCCGAGGCAGCGTGGACGTCGATCAGATCGCGGGCGAGGCCGCGATCGGCCAGCGCTCTGACTTTGGTGCCGACGGTGTCTTCGAGGGAGAGCGTCAGACCGAGTTCTGTGCGTACTGGTGGGCTCCAGAGCACCTCTTTGAGAACATCGACCTCGCACTCTTCACGGGTGGTCGGGTCGGTGACGATCAGCCGGGCGGACAGCGGGTCTGTCTCCAACATGCGGACCAGCCATCCGCGTTCCTGCAAGCCGGATTGGACCGTGGTCGCGATGTCCTCCATACCGGCTGGGTTCTCGGTCGCTACGTCCACGTCCTGACTGATGCGGTCTACCAGGCCGTGTGCCTGGGCGGCGTAACCGCCAGTGAGTGCAAGCGGGTAGTCCGTGCCCACGGCGAGGATGTCCGTCAGCAGGCGGTGGTGCAGCTCAGTGAGTTTCACGCGACGGACTGCGCACCGGGAGACAGCTCGCTGAAGGTCGCTTCCCAGACATCGCGGATGTCCCGGCTGATCAGCGTGCGCAGTGTCGGCCACATGCTGATGAGCATGTTCGGGTCGAGGTACTGGACCAAGTCGTCGTGGAGACCCTCGGCCAGGACGATGCGGTAGCAGCTCATCCGCAGGCGCGGCTGACCGAGATCGAACTCCGTCAGCCCGGACCAGGCAAGGTGCAACGGTAGGCGCACTGTTCCGTGGGCGGGGCCGGAAAGCTCGGTGAGTCCCTGGGGGAGCCGTCGGGCGTACTTCGCGCGGCGCAGCTCGGATACGGAGGGCGGTGAGGCCATGCACTGATTATCGCGCGGAAGAGGCTTGCGTGTGGCGATGATGATCGAGGTGGATCGACGCTGATGTCAGTGTGCGACGTCGAAGGGCACCTGCCTGGACTGGCAGGTGCCCTTTTGCCTGTGCCCCCGGGCAGATTCGAACTGCCGACACCCGCTTTAGGAGAGCGGTGCTCTATCCCCTGAGCTACGGAGGCGTGGGGCCGCCGTAAGTGTAGCGGGTGGGTGGGCGGGGGAGTCAGGCGCCGAGGCTCCAGGAGAGGGTGTGGTCCGCCGCCATCAACGTGGTGACGGCGATCAGGTCCGCCGCGCCCAGTGTCAGGCCCAGCCAGGCGCGGCCCCGTCGGTTGGTGCCCCGGGTCAGGGCCAGGGTCGCCAGGGTCAGGGCCACGGGGCCCAGGACCAGGTTGAAGATCAGCAGGCCCACCAGTCCCAGGACGAAGGACCAGATCGCCATGGCGTCCGCGTTGCCGGTGCCGCCCGCGGTGGTCGCGACGGTCCCGGTGCTCGCGGCGGAGTCCTCCGGCGTGCGGGTCGGTTCCGTGCCGGGCCGCTCGTACGGCGTGGTCGGCTGCTCGTGCTTCGGCGTCGGCTTCGTCAGTGTCGTCGGCATCGTCAGCGCTCCCTCGTGCGTTCCCGGATCGTGAAGGCCAGCAGCCAGAGGGCGATGGCGCCCGCCGCCGGCAGCAGGACCGGGAGCGGGGTGTGTGCCGCGGCGCCCACCAGGACTCCCAGGATCAGGAGGGCCGCCATCAGGAAGATCATTGTCTTTCCTTCCGGTGAACAGTTGTGGTGACAGTTGTTCACTGGAATCAGCGTACCCGCTCCTGGCGCTCTATGGCAAACAATTGTTTACTGAACCCATGAGCAGCAGCACCCTCGGCGTCCGCCAGGCGCAGAAGCAGAAGACCCGGCAAGCCCTTCTCGACGCCGGATTGCGGCTGTTGGAGGAGCAGAGCCTGAGCAGCCTGGGGCTGCGGGAGGTCACGCGGGTCGTGGGGGTGGCGCCCGCCGCCTTCTACCGGCACTTCCGGGACATGGCCGATCTGGGTGTGGCGCTCGTGGAGGAGTCGCTCGCCAGCCTGCATGTGATGGTGCGGGCCGTGCTCGCCGAGCAGGCCGAGACGCAGGAGGTCATCGACCGCAGCGTCGAGGTGGTGGCCGGGCACGTGGCGTTGCACCCGGCGCATGTGCGGTTCATCGCGCGGGAGCGGCACGGCGGGGTGCGGGCGGTCCGGGAGGCCATAGCCGCCGAGCTGGGCCGGTTCGGGGACGAGGTCGCGCAGGCGCTCGGCGCGCAGGAGGCGTCGCGGGGGTGGAGCGACGAGGACGTACGGATGCTCGCCGGGCTCTATGTCGACCATCTGGTGATGACCGCGTCGGCGTTCCTGGAGGCCGGGCCCGAGGAGGAGCGGCGGATCGCCGACACCGCGCGGCGCCAGCTGCGGCTGATCAGTCTTGGTCGTCTTCACTGGCAGGAGGGGCGGGAGGGCTGAGGCCCGGCCTGCCCGTTCTCGTCACCCTCACCCGCCAGTTGCCGTCCCCGTCCCGGCCCAGCACCTCGACCTTCACCCCGGCGCCCGAGTCGCGCTGTCCCGCCACGTAAGGGGCGTCGCTCAAGGGGGCGTTGACGTTCGGGTCGTCGGTGTAGCAGCCGTGGCTGCCGGGTGTGGCGTCGGAGGTGCGTACGGGCCCGGCGCCCGAGGGGATGTCCGTGGCGACCGAGGTGATGAGCACGCCCGGGCGGCACACCGTGTGGTCCAGCGGTCCGGGCGCGCGCGCCTCCAGGGTGAGGGCGCGGGTCCGGGAGAGCGGCACCACGGCCAGCTTGGTGCCGCCCGCCACCGAGGTGGGGGTCAGGGTGAGCGTGTGCGGCCCCCGGGTGGTGACGCAGTCCACCTGGTCCGGGGCCAGCCAGCCCAGCTTCCACTTGTGCCAGGCCAGGAAGTCGTTCGACGGCCCCCAGTCCTCGTCTATGGGGTCCCAGTGGCCCACGGGCGTTCGCGGCAGGCCGCTGCGGCCGCCGGTGTAGTAGAGGTCGGGCAGGCCGAAGCTGTGGGCGTTCTCGTGGTTGAGGACGCGGAAGGGGCTGTCACCGGTCTGCCGGCTCCAGATGAAGGAGACGTTCTTGAAGGGCACGCCGTCCTTGGTGTCGAGCCCGGTGGGGGAGCCCGCGTACGTCACCGACTGCACGTCCTCGGTCGCGGGCGGACCCGCGTTCGGCGTGACCAGCACGTTGATCAGGTCGAAGTCCCGGAAGTCGACGGTGTCGTCGACCGCCGCGAGCAGCTCCTCGGAGAGCGCGTAGTAGCCCTCCCCGTCGCCCGGGTCGAAGGGCATGCCGCGCTCGATGCCGTACGCGTCGTACGGGCGCGACATCCGGATCCAGCGCGAGACCGGCGTGGAGCGGTAGTCGAGCCGCCCGTACGAACTGGTCCGGTAGTAGTCGGCGACCGCCGGGAAGAACTCGCCGTAACGTTCCTGCGGGGTGCCCTCGGCCGGTGCGTCGGGGAAGTCCACGAACAGGGTCAGTGCTCTTACGGTGCCGTTGGACCGGGTGAAGCCGGGCGGGGTGCTCGCGCTCTCGGAAACGGTGTTGGTGATTCCGTTCAGCGCGCAGGGGCCGGACGGCCGGCGTCCGTCGGTGCGGACGGTGGCGTGCCCGTCGATGGGCCCTGTTGCGTCACCCGGTTCCGCTTGTGATCTCACCGGTGAGGTGAGGGCGAGCGTGGTGATGGCCATGACCATGATGGCCAGGGTTTTCATGCCGGGCACCTCCAGGGCGCGGCCCCCGATCCGGCCGCTGTTCGTACTCCGCTTCTGCGTCTGTTCCGCTGTCGTCCGACCACCCTGGGCCGGTATGCGGCCGCGCGCTCCCTGGGCGTGGCAGATGGGGGCGGGCCACCCGGTGGACGGTGTGGCACAGGTCACGCCCCAAGGGCGAAATAACCGGGGAAGCCCTCCCCGTTTACCTTTTCGTTCGAGCGAAGCGGGGATCCGCTCCCCGCTTACGGCCCGCCGCACGGAGATGACGTGCGGCACAAGGACAGGACAGGAAGGAGTGCCGAACGTGGCCACCGCCCAGCAGCCCCGCCTCCGCGCGGACGCCCTGCGCAACCGGGAGCGGATCGTCTCCGCCGCCCGTGAAGCGTTCGTCGAACACGGGGTCGAGTCCTCGCTCGATGAAATCGCTCGACGGGCAGGGGTGGGAAATGCCACGCTGTATCGGCACTTCGCGGACCGCCGCGAGCTGATCCACCATGTCACTCTCTCCGTCATGGCCCGCATCGCGGACCAGGCCGAGACGGCACGAGCTGAGGAGCCCGATGCTTTCGTCGCGCTGAGGCGCTTCGTCCATGCCGCGGCCGACGAGCGGATCGGGGCGCTCTGCCCCCTGCTCGCCGACGGCGTCGACCAGCGGCATCCCGAACAGGTCGACGCCCGTGACCGGCTGGAGCGCGGGATCGACGCCCTGATGGTCGCGGCCCGGGCGTCCGGGCAGCTGCGGTCGGACATCGCCGTCGGCGATCTGATGGTCGCCATCACCCAGCTCACCAGGCCGCTGCCGGGCTCCGGCTGTGGCGACTTCGACCATTTCGTCCATCGGCACCTCCAGCTGTTCCTGGACGGGCTGATGACGCCCGCCCGTTCCGAACTGCCCGGCTCCGCCGCGACCTTGGAGGATCTGCGCCGTAAATGCCGCACATGACGCCGCGTCACCCGCCGTGCCGCATGGCGCCGTGTCACATATGGCGCCGCTCTTCCGTCCAGTTGTTCAGTACCGCACCTCTTCTCCGCAACGCTAGGTAGGCCCCACCCATGCCACTCACCACCCAACCGGACCCCAGGCGCTGGAAAGCGCTCATATTCATCGCCCTCGCCCAGCTGATGGTCGTCCTCGACGCGACCATCGTGAACATCGCGCTGCCCTCCGCGCAGACCGACCTCGGCATCTCGGACGGCAACCGGCAGTGGGTCATCACGGCCTACGCCCTCGCCTTCGGCGGTCTGCTCCTCTTCGGCGGCCGGATCTCCGACCTGTGGGGTCGCAAGCGCGCCTTCGTCATCGGCCTGATCGGCTTCGCGGCGGCCTCCGCCCTCGGCGGTGCCGCGGTCAACACCGGCATGCTGCTGGGCGCCCGCGCCCTTCAGGGTGTCTTCGGCGCCCTGCTCGCCCCCGCGGCGCTGTCGCTGCTCGCCGTGCTGTTCACCGAGTCGAAGGAGCGCGCCAAGGCGTTCGGCATCTTCGGTGCCATCGCCGGTGCCGGCGGTGGTGTCGGGCTCATCCTCGGCGGCCTCTTCACCGAGTACCTGAACTGGCGTTGGACGTTCTTCGTGAACATCCCCTTCGCCGTCGTCGCCGCGATCGGCGCCATCATCGTGGTCCACGAGCCCGCCGGCAGCCGCAACCCCTCGAAGCTGGACATCCCCGGCGTCGTCCTGGCCACCCTCGGCCTGGTCTCGCTCGTCTACGGCTTCACCCGCGCCGAGTCCCACGGCTGGACGTCCGGCAGCACCGTCGGCCTGTTCGTCGCCGCGGCCGTGCTGCTGGCCGCGTTCGTGTACGTCGAGACGAAGGTCAAGGCGCCGCTGCTGCCGCTGCGCGTCCTCACCGACCGCAACCGCGGTGGCGTCTACGTCTCCCTCGGCCTCGCCGCGATCGCGATGTTCGGCCTGTTCCTCTTCCTGACCTTCTATCTCCAGGTCGTCCGGGGCTACTCCCCGGTCAAGACCGGTCTCGCGTTCCTCCCGATGATCGCCACGATGATCGCCGGTTCGACGCAGATCGGCGCGCGCCTGATGACCCGCGTCCCGGCGCGCTGGCTGATGGGTCCGGGCTTCCTGCTCGCCGCCGTCGGCATGGTGCTGCTCACGCAGATCGACCTGGACACCTCGTACACCCTGGTGGTCCTGCCCGGCCTGCTGCTGATGGGCCTCGGCATGGGTACGGCCTTCATGCCCGCCATGAGCCTGTCCACCTACGGCGTGCAGCCCCGTGACGCCGGTGTCGCCTCGGCGATGGTCAACACCTCGCAGCAGGTCGGCGGCGCCATCGGCACCGCGCTGCTCAACACCATCGCCGCCAGCGCCACCACCGACTACCTCAAGTCGCACATGACGGGTCCCGTCCCGGACAAGACGCTCACCTTCCAGTCGATGGTGCACGGCTACTCCACCGCGGTGTGGTGGGCCGTCGGCATCCTCGTCCTGTCCGCGCTGATCGCGGTCGTCGCGATCAACGCCGGTCACCAGGGCGGCCCGGCCGCCGCGTCCGGTGACGGCGAGGGTGTGGAGGACGCGCTGCCGGTCATGGCGCACTGAGTGCGGGCGTGACCGTGCCGTAGAGGTGCGGATTCGCAGAGATGTGTAAGGCCCTCCGCCCATTGGGCGGAGGGCCTTACACATGTCCGGACGGCCCGGCTGTGCGCCGGGTCAGCGCAGCCAGGGCAGGTCCGCGCCCGTCTCCGGCTGGAGGCCCGTCGCGATCGCGCGGCAGATGTCGCCGAGCTGGGTGACCTGTTCGGGGGTGAGCCGGTCGAAGATGGCGCCCCGGACGGCGGCCACATGGCCCGGCGCCGAGCGCCGCAGCGTCTCGAAGCCCTCGTCCGTCAGGACGGCCAGCTGCCCCCGCTTGTCGGAGGGGCATTCCTCGCGCCGGACCCAGCCGTACTTCTCCAGGCGCGCGACGGCGTGCGAGAGGCGGGACCGGGTGATCTTGGCGCCGCTGGCGAGCTCGGTCATCCGCAGCCGGCGGCGCGGCGCCTCGGAGAGGTGGACGAGCAGCCCGTAGTAGATGTGCGGCATCCCGGCGTCGCGCTGGAGCTGCCGGTCGAGGTGGTCCTCCACGAGCGTGGTGGCGTTGAGGTACGCCTGCCAGGCGCCCTGCTCCTCGGCGCTGAGCCAGCGCGGTCCGCCGCCCGGCACGCTCTCGACCTCCTCGGCCGGGCTCCGCGCGGTGTCCTGTGCGTCCCCTACAGGTCGTTTGGTCATGACATCCACTGTTTCACCCGCCGGCTTCCTCTTGATGCACGTTCCTTGAAGTTTAAATAAGGCAGGGCTAAGCTCGAAGTATTCGCTTGAGAGTTCAAGCAATCCTCCCGCGACCGCGACCGCGATCTCGATTGCGACCCCGACCGCGACCGCGACCGGACAGCCTGGAGAGCCCATGCCGGACACCGCCACCCCCGTCGCCACCGCCGTCCGCCCCGCCGAGGGGCGCATGCCCGCGCTCTACCTCTCCCATGGCGCACCACCCCTCGCCGACGACGACCTGTGGCCCGGTCAGCTCGCCGCCTGGTCGGCCGGGCTGCCGCGCCCCACGGCGATCCTGATGGTCTCCGCGCACTGGGAGGAGGCGCCGCTCGCCCTCGGCGCCACCGTGACCGTGCCCCTGGTGTACGACTTCTGGGGCTTCCCCGAGCACTACTACCAGGTCCGGTACGCGGCCCCCGGCGCACCGGAGCTCGCCGAGCGCGTACGCAAGGCGCTGCGCGCCCCCGGCACGCCGGTCCAGGACATACCGGACCGGGGGCTGGACCACGGCGCGTACGTACCGCTGGTCGAGATGTTCCCCGAAGCCGACATCCCCGTGCTCCAGGTCTCGATGCCCACGCTCGACCCGGAACGGCTGCTGGAGATCGGGCGCAGGCTGGCGCCGCTGCGCGACGAGGGCGTGCTGATCGTCGGCAGCGGCTTCTTCACCCACAACCTCGCCGCGCTGCGGCACGCGGGGTCGGAGCCGCCCGCGTGGTCGGCGGAGTTCGACGCGTGGGGGCGCGAGGCGCTGGAGGGGCAGGACCTCGACGCGCTGCTGGACTTCGAGAACAAGGCCCCGGCGGGCCGCCTCGCCCACCCGCGCACCGAGCACTTCGCGCCGCTGTTCGTGACCATGGGAGCCGCCGAGGGCGAGCTGGATCGCGGGCGCAGCGTCATCGACGGCTTCTGGATGGGGCTGGCGAAGCGGTCGGTGCAGTTCGGGTAGCCCGTACGGTCCGGTGGGCCGGGGGCGGGCGCCGGGACCCCTCACGGCAGCGGGCTGATCAACTCGCTGCTGACGGCGGCGGCCGCCAGGGCCTCCGGCGCGACGTCGGGGTGCGCCGCCGCGACGTCCAGCGCGGTGTCCGTCATCTTGATCGTGTGCGCGTCGCCGTGCGCGGCGGCCCGCTCGAACGCCTCCTCGGCGGTGGCCGGCCCGGCCGTGACCGGCCTCCGGTCGGCGGCCGCGTACGCCGCCGTCACCACCGCGCTCGCCTCCCACGCCGCCGCCAGGCTCGCCGCCCACAGCTCGCGCGGCAGGGCCGGGAGGACGCGCAGGACCGCGTTGGGCGCGGTCGCGGAGTGGACCATCATGACCGGGTTGCCGTGCCCGTACGCCGCGTAGCGCAGGGTCGCGTCCCGGACCAGCGCGGCGAGCCGGGTCCGCGCCTCGTCGGGGCTCGTGGCCGGGCGCAGCGCGCTCGCGGCGGCGGGCCAGCCCGGGGTCGCGGTCAGCTGGGCGAGGCGGTCGCGGAGGCCGCCGCTCTGCTCGGGCACGGGCGGCAGACCGGCCAGCGCCTCGGCGGTGCCCGCGGTGCCGCCCGGGACGACGGGCGTGGCGAGCGGCTGGTGACGGGCGGCCCAGTAGCCGAGCGCGTGCGCCAGTTCGACGCGGCGCGGCGCGGTGCCGCCGGACTCGCCGCCCTCCGCGAGGAGGGTCCGTACGGCATGGCCGACGCGGATGAGCGGGTGCGCGGCGGCGGCCGTGACACCGGGCAGCAGACGGGGCCACCACTCCGCGAGCACGGCGCGCCAGGGGCGTTCGGCGAGGAGACGGTCGAAGTGGGTGATCCAGTCGCCGACGCGGCGGGGGTTGCCGAGGGCCTCGCGCCAGTTCGCGTCGGTGACGGGATAGCCGGCCCGGGGCATCTCGTCCAGCCGGTCGCGGTAGCCGTCGAGCCAGGGGTGGACGGCCGATGCCCGGCCGTGGCGCACGAGCGCCTCGACGGCCATGGGGGCGTGGTTGCTCAGCCAGCCGTCGATCTCGGGGCCGGTGGCGTGCAGGCGTTCGAGGGCTTCGTCGAGGGTTCCGTCGGTGGGGGGCGTGGCCGTACGCGTGTCGATGTCTGCCATGGGCTCACGCTAGGCGCACGGTAAGGGGTGCGTAACCGTCTGAGGTCCTACATCCAAGGGCCCCGTTTCCGGCTCGCCGTTTCGGGGTCGGCTCAGCGCTCGTGGCAGTAGAAGACGTAGTACGAGGCCAGGCCCATCCCCAGACCCAGCAGCAGCCCGATCTCGATGGCTCGTAGCACCGGGCCGCCGCCCAGGCTGTAGAGGAAGCCCATGCTGGCGCCGAAGAGCGTCCCGTACGCCACCGCGCGGACCTCCGTGGTCATGCGCTTCCGCTCGCGGATCAGGACGAATCCCACGCCCGCCGAGACGAGCGCCGCCGCCAGCCCGATGAGCCAGGCCATGGGCGTGGAGAAGTCGTTCTGGCCCGCCAGGAAGACGGTGTACAGGCCGAGGGCGAGGCCGCCGACGAGCGGCACGGCCCGGGTCCAGCGTTCGGCGTGGCCGGTGGCCGGGAGGTGGGTGCCGCGGGCCACCGGGCCGGGTCCTTCGTGGGCGCGGTGGTGCCGCCCGGGCATGATCGAGTGCGTCGGCATCGCGGGACTCCTCTCGCCGCTGCGCTCTGCTGTCCCACCAGCCCACACCCGGCTCCGGGCGGCGGCAACTCGATCACGCCGAGGGCTGTGCGCGGCACCGGACGGATCGCGCGCTCGGCCGGCGGTACGAGCCCGCTCAGCCGACGTTACGGGCCTCACCGCGCGGGTTGTCGGGGTCGATGTGCCAGCTGATGATCCGGGTGGGGTGGATACGGATGACGTCGTTGCTGAAGACGGCGGGCGCGATGATCGGCTCGTCGACGGTCAGCGTCTCGGCGCGGCCGCGGATCTCCACGCCGCGCCCCCAGCCGGGGCGGACGGCGCCCGGCTCGTCGGGCGTCATGTCGTCGACCACCAGGCAGACGTCGGGGCGCGCCTGGGCGTTGCGGTACTTCTGGCTGGCGGCGAGGTCCGGGCCGCCGATGTCGATCGTGCCGTCGTCGTTGAGGACGAAGCCGACCGGCCGCGCCTGCGGGCCGCCCTTCGGGCCGATGGTCGCGAGCCGGCCGAGGGACTGACCGGCGAGGTAGTGGCGTTCCTTCTCCGTGAAAGACATGCCGCGACGGTAGGACCTCAAGCGGGATCGAGGTCAAGGGCGCGCCAAGGGGTGTGTGGACAGGGAGAACCGGGGAATCCGGCCTACCGGACCTCTTGGGCAACCGGACGGCCGTCCAGGTCGTCTTCACGGGTGACGGTGCGGCCGGGAGCGTACGGACCACGCCGCACCGCCGGACCGACCGCGGTGGACCGGAAGTGTCGGAACGCACCGTGGGACCCGCCCTCACCTGCGCTTTCACGGGCCTCGCCGACGTGTGCCCCGGGCTGTGGCCGGACAGGGTACTGCATGATCACAAAAAAGAAGATGCCCGCTGGGAATTCTGTCCGGATTCCAGTCGTTCTTTCCATCGGACGGGGCACTCGTGACAAGGTCCGCCCTGGAAGGGCCCTTGAAGGGAGAGTCTCATCCGTCCCGCGACCCACTCATCGCAAGGGAGCACGCATGGCAACCCGTGCCGTCGCCCGTCGTCAGTCCGCCTCCAAGGGCGCTGAGGGGGCAAGCAGTGTTCGCGCCACAGGCGGGGAAATCGCCGACCGCGACCTGGTCGGCATGTACCTCGACGAGATCGCGCGCACGCCCCTGCTCGACGCCGCGAAGGAGGTCGAGCTGTCCCAGACCATCGAGGCGGGCGTCTATGCCCAGCAGATCCTCGACGGCGCCGTCGACGCCGCGGGCAAGAAAGCGGCGGACGCGGCCCGCGAGGAGCTCGAGGCGATAGCCGCCGAGGGCGCCCGCGCCAAGGACGTCTTCATCAAGTCCAACCTCCGTCTCGTCGTCGCCGTCGCCCGCCGCTATCCGCGCAGCGGTCTGCCCCTGCTCGACCTCATCCAGGAGGGCAACGCCGGCCTGGTGCGCGCGGTCGAGAAGTTCGACTACACCAAGGGCTTCAAGTTCTCCACGTACGCCACGTGGTGGATCCGCCAGGCGATCACCCGCTCCATAGCCGACCAGTCCCGTACGATCCGGCTGCCCGTGCACCTCGTGGAGGAGCTGGGCCGGATCCGGCGCGTCCAGCGCGAGTTCAACCGGGAGAACGGCCGCGACCCGGAGCACACGGAGATCGCCAAGGAGCTCGGCACCACGCCGGAGCGCGTCGGCGACGTGCTCGACTGGGCCCGCGACCCCGTCAGCCTGAACATGCACGTGGACGACGAGGGCGAGACCCAGTTCGGTGACCTGCTGGAGGACACCTCCGCGGTGTCGCCCGAGCAGTCCGTGATCGCGCTGCTGCGCAGCGAGGAGCTGGAGGACCTCATCAGCCGCCTCGATCAGCGCACCGCCTCGATCATCAAGGCCCGCTACGGCATCGAGGACGGCCGCGAGCGCACGCTGACCGAGGTCGGCAAGCAGCACGGCCTGACCCGCGAGCGAATCCGCCAGATCGAGAAGCACGCGCTGCTGGAGCTGAAGAAGATGGCCCACGACACCGGCTTCGACGCGGCGGCGTAATTTCGACGCAGCGGCCTAATAGGGCATAACCTCATAGACCGGGCCCCGGCGCCACCCCCCCCTGCGTCGGGGCCCACCTATGCCGCGGGTGCGGCGCGGCCGCCGTTCGGTGCTTGCGGGCCCGTACAGCCCGCGCTCCCCGCCGGACGGCGACCCCTTGCCCGGGCCGGGGCAAGGACTTCCCGCCGCAGCGGTGCTCGGCCCCCGTGGGCCGGTCCGGCGGTGCCGCCCCCCCGGGCGGCCGTGCGGGCCCCGCCGCCCACCGCCGGTCCGGCGGCCCCGAACAGCCCAAAGTCCCCCGCAAGCCCAACCTCACCCCGCCCCGCCGTTCGCAGGACCGTCCGCAGGACAACCCGCCGCGCGGCTGATCCGCGCCCCCAGCCCCCGCAGGTGATCGATCAGTTCGCGCGGCTCGTGGACCTGGAAATCGCAGTCCAGGAGTGCGAGGCGGAACGCCACCCACTCCAGGGAGTCCGCCGTCGTGAGGTCCAGGCGGCATGTTCCGTCGTCGAGGGGTTCCGGGGTGCCGATGGAGCGGGGGAGGCGGGCGGCTACGGATGATGCCGGGGCGTTGAGGGTCGCGACGACGCGGTACGTCGGCTGGAGGCGGGCCATGGAGCGGCTCATGAACTCCGCCGCGTCCGCCGCCGGCAACTCCCGCGGCTCGAACCGCGCCCCCGTCGCGAAGGGCTTGCTCACCCGGTCCACCCGGAACGTCCGCCAGTCCGTGCGGTCGATGTCGTACGCGACCAGATACCAGCGGCGCCCCGTGCTCACCAGCCGGTGCGGCTCCACGAGCCGCTGCGTCCGTGTCCCGTCGCCCGAGCGGTATGTGAAGCGCAGCCGCTCGTGCCCCGTCGCCGCGGCCGCCATCGCGGTGAGCGTCCGCGGGTCGACCGTCGCGCCGTCACCGCCCGTGAGCGGCACGGTCGCCGCCTGGAGCGCGGCGACGCGGTGCCGCAGCCGGGACGGCAGCACCTGTTCCAGCTTCGCGAGGGCCCGTACCGACGCCTCCTCGATGCCGTCGACCGCGTGGCCCGCGCCCGCCCGCAGCCCCACCGCGATGGCGACCGCCTCCTCGTCGTCCAGGACGAGCGGCGGCATCGCCGCCCCCGCGGCCAGCCGGTATCCGCCGACCGCGCCCATCGTGGCCTGTACGGGATAGCCCAGATCCCGCAGCCGCTCGATGTCGCGCCGGATCGTGCGGGTCGTGACACCGAGTCGCTCCGCGAGCTCGCTGCCCGGCCATTCGCGCGGGGTCTGGAGCAGGGAGAGCAGATTCAACAGCCGTACCGGGGTGTCGGTCATGTCACCCAGCGTGCCAGGGAAGTGGGACACGGTCTGTCCTACATGACCTCTAAGGTCGTTGCTGTTCCCGAAAGTCCAGGAAAGGGCCACCGCCTGATGACCACCGCCTCTCCACCCGCCGCTGCCGCCGCGGACCGCCGTCGCTGGCTGGCGCTCGCGGTCGTGATGACCGCGTCCTTCATGGACCTGGTCGACGTCACGATCGTCAACATCGCGATGCCGAGCATCCAGCGCGACATCGGCGCCTCCTTCAGCGTCCTGCAGTGGCTCAGCGAGGGCTACGCGCTCGCGTTCGCCATCGGCCTGATCACGGGTGGACGCCTCGGTGACATCTACGGGCGCAAGAAGGTGTTCCTGCTCGGCATGGGCGGCTTCACGCTCGCCTCGATGCTCTGCGGCGTCGTCAGCGACCCGAAGCTCCTCGTCGCCGCCCGCGTACTACAGGGCCTGATGGGCGCGCTGATGGTGCCTCAGGTCCTCTCGATCATCCACGTCACCTTCCCCGCCCACGAGCGCGGCAAGGTCTTCGGGATGTTCGGCGCGGTCGTCGGCCTCGGCGCGGTCTCCGGGCCGCTGCTGGGCGCGCTGCTCACCCAGTGGAACCTCTTCGGCCTGGAGTGGCGGCCGATCTTCCTGATCAACCTCCCCGTCGGCATCGCCGGACTCATCCTCGGGCGGCGCTTCATCGCCGAGTCCAAGGCGCCCCAGGCGCTCAAGCTGGACCTGGTCGGGGTGGCCCTGGCCAGCGCCGGACTGCTGATGCTGCTCTACCCCCTCACCCAGGGCCGCGAGCACGACTGGCCGCTGTGGGGCTTCATATCCATGATCCTCGCGGTGCCGGTGTTCGGTGCCTTCGTCGCGTACGAGCACTACAAGACCCGCAAGGACGGCTCGCCGCTGGTCGAGCTGTCGCTGTTCAAGGTCAAGAGCTTCTCGGCCGGCATCGGCGTGCAGCTCACCTTCGGCATCGCGACCGGCATCTTCTTCCTGGTCTGGACGCTGTACATGCAGATCGGCCTGGGCTGGTCGGCGCTGCGCGCGGGCCTGACCGGCATCCCGTTCTCGCTGGCCGTCTCGACGGCCGCCGGCATGTCCGTGCAGAAGCTGGTGCCGAGGTTCGGCCGCAAGGTGCTCCAGGCCGGGGCGCTGGTGATGGCGGCCGGCGTGCTGATCTACATCTGGGAGGCCGACCGCTACGGCGCGGGCATAGCGTCCTGGCAGATGGCGCTGCCGCTGGTCGTGATGGGCGTGGGCATGGGCCTGATCGTCGCCCCGATCACGGACTCGGTGCTGTCGGAGGTGCCGCGTGAGCACGCCGGTTCCGCGTCCGGCCTGATCAACACCACCCAGCAGCTGGGCAACGCGCTCGGCCTGGGCCTGGTCTCGGTCGCCTTCTTCGGTGTCGTCGACGACGCGGACCCCCGGCGCCAGGCGCTGGCGGACATCTTCGGTGACGCCTTCACGCACGCGATGTGGTGGGTCGCGGGTGGTCTCGTGGTCGTCTTCGCGCTGCTGTTCCTGCTGCCGAAGCGTTCGCACCACGAGCGGCCGGCGGGCGAGGCCGTCGCCGCCGGTGAGCCGGAGCCGGAGAAGGAGCTCGCCGCGCGCTAGCGGGCGGCGGTGACGGTCACGGCCTGACCGGGCGTCACCCACCCGCCCCACCGCCGCACTCCGAGCCCCGTGCCGCCTGTCCTCCAGGCGGCACGGGGCTCTGTCGTACCCGCTTCCCTCCCCGCGCCGCGCCCGCCCGACGGGATTTGACGCACCGGTGATCTCTTCGCATCATTTCACTAACACGTTAGTGAAACGAGGGTGCGAATGATCGCATTCCGGATAGACCGGCGCAGCGGCGTCGCGACCTACCGACAACTCGTGCTCCAGGTCAGACAGGCCCTGCGCCTGGGCGTCCTGGAACCGGGGGACCGGCTCCCCACGGCGAAGGAGGTGGTCGCGGCCGTCGCGATCAACCCCAACACCGTGCTCCGGGCCTACCGGGAGCTGGAACGCGAGGGCCTGGTCGAGCCACGGCCGGGCCGGGGCACGTTCGTCACGCGCTCGCTGTCCCGGCCGGCGACGGCCGCCGACTCACCGCTGCGCGCGGAGGCCACCGCCTGGGTGGCCCGGGCCCGCGCGGCCGGGCTGGAGTGGGAGGACATCGCGGCACTCGCCGCCTCCGCGCTCGACGACCACTTCCCGGTGGACCGGCCCGTACTCCCGTCACCCCGCACACCGCAGCCCATGGAGGAAGACACGTGAGCGACCCGACCGCCTCGACGGCCCTGAGGGCGACAGGGCTCGGACGGAGGTTCCGCGGCGGCTGGGCGCTGCGGGACTGCGCCACGCTGATCGCGCTGACCTGCTGGGTGCTGCGCCGCCGAGTCGTCCTCTGACCGCCGCCGGGCGGAAACCCCGGCCTCCCCCCGCACGAGCTCAGACGGAGGTACCTCCCATGTCCTCGGCCAAGTCCCTGCTCAAGAACCGCGGCAATCTCAGCCACAAGATCCGTTACGCGGTGAGCAACCCGGCCCGTATCGCGCCCTATCTCAAGCGCACCGCGCGCGACAGCTGGCTCCGCATCAAGCACCCCGCCCATGTCGACTACTACCGCGCGGTCATGGCCTCCGACACCGCGCGCGACCCCGAGGCCGCCGTCGGCAGCCGCAGCCACGACCGGTGGCTCGCCCTGGGCGAGATGCAGTTCGACTACCTCAAGGAGCACGGCCTCGCCCCGCGCCACCGCATGCTCGACATCGGCTGCGGCAACCTGCGGGCGGGCCGGCTCTTCATCGACTACCTCGACACCGGCAACTACTACGGCATCGACATCTCGCCCGACATCCTCATCTCCGCCAAGCAGACCCTGACGAGCTACGGCCTCCAGGACAAGCTGCCCCATCTCACCATCACCAAGAACCTCACCCTCGACTTCCTCCCCGACGGGCACTTCGACGTCGTCCACGCGCACAGCGTCTTCTCGCACTCGCCGATCGACATCATCGACGAATGCCTGGCGCACGTCGGCCGGGTGCTCGCCCCCGGCGGCTTCTTCGACTTCACGTTCGACCGCACGGAGGGCGCCGAGCACCAAGTGCTGCGTGAGGACTTCTACTACCGCACCGGGACGCTGGTCGCCCTCGCCGAGAGGCACGGGCTGCGGGCGCGCTTCATGGAGGACTGGGAGAGGCGGCCGCACGGCCAGTCGAAGATCCGGGTGAGCGCGGCGGAGTGAGACCCTCGCTGCGTGAGCAGCGACGAGACCTCTCCCTCGCACGACGAAGCACACGTGGGCGGGCTCGGCCCCCGGCTGAACTGGCTGCGGGCCGCCGTCCTCGGTGCCAACGACGGCATCGTGTCCACCGCCGGCCTGGTCGTCGGCGTCGCCGGCGCCACGGACGCGCGCGGCACCCTCCTGACCGCCGGACTCGCCGGACTGCTGGCCGGGTCGATGTCGATGGCGGCGGGGGAGTACGTATCGGTGAGCACCCAGCGCGACTCCGAACGGGCCGCGCTGGCCCTGGAACGAGAAGAGCTCGCGGTCACCCCGCAGGCCGAACTCGACGAGCTCACCGGCCTGCTGGAAGCCAAGGGGATCACCCACGAGCTGGCCCGCGAGGTCGCCGAGCAGCTCACCGAACACGACGCGCTCCGCGCCCACGCCGAGGTCGAACTCGGCATCGACCCCGACGAACTCACCAACCCCTGGCACGCGGCCGGCGCGAGCTTCCTGGCCTTCACGGCGGGCGCGCTGCTGCCGCTGCTGGCGATCGTCCTGCCCCCCATGGCAGTCCGCCTGCCGGTCACCGTCGTGGCCGTCCTGGCCGCGCTGATCCTGTGCGGCTGGGGAAGCGCCCGCCTGGGCGACGCACCGCCGGGGCGGGCGATGCTGCGCAATGCGGGGGGTGGGGCGTTGGCGATGGCGGTGACGTATGGGGCGGGAGTGCTGCTGGGGGCGGCGGGGGTTTGATTTCCCCCCTACCCGCCCCTTCCCGAACCGGGGGCAAGCCCCCGGGCCCCCGTTGGCCTCAAACGCCGGCCGGGCTTGATCAGCCCGCCCACACCTACCCGTACAACCCCCCGTACGACGGAAACACCCCACCCGGCCCGTCCACACCCTCCGCCGCAAGCACCCCCTTCACCACCGCCCGAGTCACCACATCCGCCCCCGCCGCCAAGATCTCGTTGAGCGCCCCCGCCGCCAGCACCCCCGCGTCATCGAACGCATCCGAGGCCACCAGCGGCCGACCCCCCGTCGCCAACGCGAACACCGTGTCCCCGTCGTTCAACAAGTGCACAGGCCGCACCGCCCGAGCCAACCCGTCATGCGCCGTCCCGGCGAGCTTCTGCGCCTGGGCCCGCGTCAGCACCGCGTCCGTCGCGACCACCGCGAGCGTGGTGTTCAGTGGCGGCCGCACCGACGCGGCGGACCGTTCGGCCGACGCCCGTCGGGCCGCCGCCAGCGCGTCCCGCGCGGCCGCGTGCCGGTCCGGCTCCGGCACGTCGACGACGCCCTCGGCCAGCCGCCCGTACAGCGCACCGGTCGTCGGCTCCACCACCGAGCCCGCCGCGTTGACGACCGCCAGGGCCGCCACGGTCGTACCGGAGGGCAGTACTACGGAAGCCGAACCGACGCCGCCCTTGAGTCCCCCGGCCACCGCCCCCATGCCCGCACCGGCATTGCCGAGCGGAACGGGCGCCCCCTCCTCCGTACGAGCCGCCGCCTCGACCGCCTCGCGGCCCAGCGCGGCGCCGGGCCGGGCCCGCCAGTCGCCGCCGCGGCCGAGGTCGAACAGGGCCGCGGCCGGGACGACCGGCACGACCTGGGACGGATCCGGGCCCACCCGGAAGCCGCGCCCCGCCTCCTCCAGCCAGGCCACCACCCCCGACGCGGCGTCCAGGCCGAACGCGCTGCCGCCGGTGAGCACGACCGCCTCGACCCGCTGGACGAGGTTGCGCGGGTCGAGCGCGTCGGTCTCCCGCGTCCCCGGGCCGCCGCCGCGCACGTCCACGGCGGCCACGGCACCGCCGTCGCCGGTCAGCACCACGGTGGTACCGCTCAGGGCGCGGTCGCCGGTCAGCCGCGCGTGACCGACCCGCAGACCGGGGATGTCGGTGAGGGCGTCCCGGGGGCCGGGAACGGGACCGGGCGTGGTGGGAGCAGTCATGGGGGCATGGGTATCACGGCGGCCGCGAGCCGACGTCGCTTTGTCGCCAAGAGCGAGGGGATCGTGAAACCTCAGTCCTCCGCCGCGCTCCGCAGCAGCAACGCGACGCCCACCGCCACCGTCGCCAGCGCCACCAACCCCGTGGCCAGGACCGCCGAGCGGCCCGCGAACGTACAGGCCAGCACCGCCACGGACGAGACCGGCAGCACCAACTGCTGGGCCGGGCCCCGCTTGTGATGGCGGGAGTGGATCAGCCACACCGAGAACATGAACAGCGCCGTCGGCACCGTCACCGTGCACGCCGCCGCGAGCGCCGAGATGTGGGCCTTGCCGATCGTCTCCTCGATCGCCACCTCGATGCCCGCGCCCACGGCGGCCGCCGAGCCGAAGACCAGATAGTGGCCGTAACCCCACAGGAACGCCTGCCGGTTGGAGGCCAGGTGCAGATGGATGGGCACGGCGAAGTAGATCCAGTACGCGGCGAAGATGATCAGCAGCCCGCCGGCGGCGATCGGCAGCAGCGAACCCAGCGCCTCGTCCTCGTCCAGCGCCGACTGGACGGCGGTGGTGGCCGCCAGGATGGTCTCGCCGAGCACGATGATGGTGAACAGCCCGTACCGCTCCGCGATGTGGTGCGGATGCCAGCCCGTCTGATGGCGGCGCTCGGCGACGGCCGGGACCGCCATCTCGACGACCGCCATCGCCAGGAACAGCCACGGCTTGGCGTGATCGGGCAGGAAGAGCACGCCCAGCCAGCCGACCTGGCACAGGCTGACCCCGGCCGCGTACAGCAGCGCCGTGCGCCGCTCCTCGCCCGTCGACGACCGCGCCGCCCGCAGCCACTGCGTCACCAGCGCCAGCCGCATGACCAGATAGCCGAACCAGACCACCGCGAAGTCGCTGTGCTCGAACGCCCGCGGCACACCGGCCGCGAGGATCAGTACCCCGGCCATCTGGACGAGCGTCACCACGCGGTAGGGCACGTCGTCGGTGTCGTAGGCGGAGGAGAACCACGAGAAGTTGACCCACGACCACCACACGGCGAAGAACATCATCAGATAGCCGGGCACACCGTGCTCCGGATGCCCCTCGGCGAGCGCGTGCACCAGCTGCCGGCCCGCCTGCGCCACCGCCACCACGAAGCACAGGTCGAAGAAGAGCTCCAGCGGTGTCGCGGCGCGGTGCTCCTCGTCGCGTCCGCGCTCGGTCATCCTGCGCAGCACGCCGGACCGGGCGCGGGGTGCGTCCTCGCTCATAGGGCGATTCTCACCGCGCACGACGCCGCCCGCGCGCGGAGGCGATCAGCGGAGGGAGCCGGGGCCTGCCCGTACTCTTGAGGCATGAGTACCGTCCCCGAGCCCGCGCCGCGGCCGCGCCCCGCCGCCCTGATCTTCGACGATCCGCTGTCGCAGCAGTCCGCGGACGACACCGACCGCGGCTGGGGCGACCGGCCGGGCAACGGCGAGAGCGCGGGCGCAGACCTGGCCCGCTTCCTGGACGAGAAGCCGCCGCATCACGTGTGAAGGACGGGCTGGAATTCCAGCCCGTCCGGCGTTCGAAGACCGGGGCCCGGGGCGGAGCCCCGGCACTCACCTCTGCGCCGGCACCGCGTCGGCCCCCGGCCCCCGCCGCTGCTCCACGAGCGCATCGCGGATCTGAGTGAGCAACTCCAGCTCCGTCTCCTTCGCCGGGGTGGCCGGCGTGCGCGCCGCCTGGCGGTCCTGCCAGCGCTTCATCGGCAGCAGCATCAGGAAGTAGACGACCGCCGCCGTGATCACGAAGGTGAGCGTCGCGCTGAGCACCGAGCCCCACTGGATGAAGACGCCGTCGGTCACCACGCCGGCCTTGTTCCGGGCGCAGGGGCCCTTCAGGCAGGACGCGTAGTGATCGAGGTCCTTGGTGCCGAAGGCGCCGACGACCGGATTGATCACGCCCTTGACCACGGAGTTCACGATGTTCGTGAACGCGGCTCCGATGACGACGGCGACCGCGAGGTCGATGACGTTGCCCCGCATCAGGAACGCCTTGAAGCCCCCGAGGACGCCTGTCTTCTTCTCGCCCACCGCACTCACCGAACAGCCTTTCTGTCTTCGCCCACCCGGAACAGCAGATTCCGGGACGTCCGGGAGATTTTGCCAGCTCCGCCGATTCCGCGCGGCCGCCCCGTTCCGTCCGAGCCGCTAAGGCAGCTGGATACCCAGGTCCCCGCCCGTGTGCACCCCCGCGCACAGGCAGTCCCGCGCGTCGGCCTCCGGCAGCGCGCACACCGCCGCGAAGAGCACGTCGCGCAGCCTGCCCACGTTCTGCGCGAAGACGCGCATCACTTCCTCATGGGAGACGCCCTCGCCCGTCTCGGCGCCCGCGTCCAGGTCCGTGACCAGCGCCATCGAGGTGTAGCAGAGGCCCAGCTCGCGGGCGAGCACCGCCTCGGGGTGCCCGGTCATACCGACCACCGACCAGCCCTGGGCGGCGTGCCAGCGCGATTCGGCGCGCGTGGAGAAGCGCGGCCCCTCGATGACCACCATCGTGCCGCCGTCCACCACCGGCTCCCAGCCGTGCCCGCGCGCCACCGCGACGGCCACGCCGCGGCCGACGGGGCAGTAGGGGTCGGCGAAGGTCGTGTGCACGACGTTCGGGACCGTACCGTCGGCCAGCGGCTCGCCGTCGAAGAAGGTCTGCGCACGCGCCTTCGTACGGTCCACCAGCTGGTCCGGTACGAGCAGCGTCCCCGGCCCGTACTCCGGCCGCAGCCCGCCCACCGCGCACGGGCCCAGCACCTGCCGTACGCCCACCGACCGCAGCGCCCAGAGGTTGGCCCGGTAGTTGATGCGGTGCGGCGGGAGGGTGTGGCCGCGACCGTGGCGCGGGAGGAAGGCGACCTTGCGGCCGGCCAGCTCGCCGACGAAGAGCGAATCGCTCGGCGCCCCGTAGGGCGTCTTCACCGTGATCTCGGTCACGTCGTCCAGGAAGGAGTAGAACCCGGATCCACCGATCACGCCTATGTCCGCACGCACCGTGCCCAATTCGACCATGACGCCCACCCTAGTGGCGGCCCCGCACGCGAAGGAGCCCGCCGCCTCTCGGGGAGAGGCGGCGGGCTCCGGTGCGCTGGGGTCGCCGGGCCGTCAGGCGGCCGACGAGGTGCTGCTCGACGTCGTCGAGGAGCTCGACGACGAAGCGGGGGAGGTCGTCGTGGACGACGAGGAGGACGCGGACGAGTCCGAGCCGCTCTTCGACGTGGACGGGCTCGCCGCCTTCGCCGGGCTGCTGCTGGACGACGCGCCACGGCTGTCGTTGCGGTAGAAGCCGGAGCCCTTGAAGACGATGCCGACCGCGGAGAACACCTTCTTCAGGCGTCCGTCACAGCTCGGGCAAACGGTCAGGGCGTCATCGGTGAACTTCTGCACCGCCTCGAGGCCCTCGCCGCACTCGGTGCACTGGTACTGGTAAGTCGGCACTTGCTCCTCCTGGCACTCTCACTCATTGAGTGCTAACGACGATCCATAGTGCAGCATTCCCGGCCGTCAGTCCACCGGGACGGGCTCGCGGTGACCGACCCCACGCGCCGCGATCCGCGACTCGCTCCTGGGCGTGAGCGCCTTGCGCAGCGTCAGCAGGACCACCGCGGCCGCCGCCGTGCCCACCAGGGGCACCAGGAATCCGGTGCTCGCGGTGTGGCCGTCGATCAACTTGCCGCCGATCGCGGCGCCCGCCGCCTGACCGAGACCGACCGAGCCGGTCAGCCAGGTGAACGCCTCGGTGCGGGCGCTCGCCGGGACGAGCTTCTCCACCAGCGTGTAGCCGGTGATCAGCGCCGGGGCGATGCACAGGCCGACGAGCAGGCCGAGCCCGCCCAGGACCGGCAGCGCGTGGGCCGCCCACAGCGGGCTGGTGGCCAGCACCAGCAGCGGGTAGGCGATCAGCAGCCGGCGCTGCGGGGTCACCCGCCAGGCGATGGCACCGCAGACCAGGCCCGCGATCATGTTTCCGGCCGCGAACGTTCCGTACATCAGACCGTTGAGACCCGGCTCGCCGAGCTCCTTGGTGAAGGCGGTCATCGACACCTGCATGCCGCCGAAGACGGCGCCGATGCCGAGGAAGGCGACGGCCAGCACCCGGACACCGGGCACGGACAGCGCCGACGCGCTCTTCTCGTGGCCGCCGGACGCCGTCCGGCTCGGCTCGGGCTGGGTGCGCCGCTGGGCGGCGAACAGCAGACCGCCGACGAGCGTGAGCACCGCCTCGGTGACCAGACCGGCCGCCGGGTGAACGCTCGTGCACAGCGCGGTGGCCAGCACCGGACCGATCACGAACGTGAACTCGTCGGTGACCGACTCGAAGGCCGCCGCCGTCGTCATCAGCGGCGAGCCCTCCAGCTTCGCCGCCCAGCGGGCCCGCACCATGGGGCCGACCTGGGGCGTCGAGGCACCGGCGGGCACCGCCGCGACGAAGAGCGCCCACAGCGGAGCGTCCGCCAGTGCCAGGGTGATCAGCAGGGAGATCGCCGCGGCGTGCACGACCACACCGGGCACCAGGACCCTGCTCTGCCCGAAGCGGTCGGCGAGCTTGCCGCTCTGCGGGGCGAAGAGCGCCATGGCGACGCCCGCCGTCGCGGAGACGGCGCCGGCGATGCCGTACGAGTCGGTGGTGTGCTCGACCAGCAGCAGGATGCCGATGGTCAGCATCGCGAACGGCTGCCGGGCCAGAAAGCCGGGGAGCAGGAACGTCCAGGCGCCTCGAGTGCGCAGCAACTGTCCGTATCCGGGGCGTGCCCCGGTGCGGTCGTTGACCGTGGATGCCACGGCCTGGGCCTTTCCGCCGCCTGGTAGCGCACTCCAGACGGGATCGCCGCACGGAGCGCGCCGAGAGCTGTCCTCTCGCGCAGGACCGTGGTAGATGCCGAGCGGGCCGCCTTGTGTTGCGCGACCGCGGCCGCCGTGCGGTCGCGCCAGCCCTGCATCAGGCAGAGTTGGTTCGGTAGTGAAGATTTACTGAAGTTTTCGACTGTAAATAGATTACGTCTCTCTTATCGTACCCGTAGTACCCAGCCAGCCCGCAAGCTTTCCGCCCTCGCCGACCGCGCGCAGCCGTTTCTCCGCCGCGTCGCGCACCGGGTCGGTGGCCACCACCAGCAGCTCGTCGCCCTTGGCCAGCACGGTCGTGGGCGCCGGGACGAAGCTCTTCCCGCCCCGTACGACCAGGGTGACCGCGGCCCCGCCGGGCAGCCTCAGCTCGCCGACCTCCACGCCGTGCATCTTCGACCCCTCGGGGATCGCCACCGACAGCAGATGGCCGCGCAGCCGCTCCAGCGGCGCGGACTCGATGCCCAGGTCCTCCGGCTCGCTGTCGCCCAGCCGCAGCCGCCTGGCCAGCCAGGGCAGCGTCGGGCCCTGCACCAGGGTGTAGACGATCACCAGCACGAAGACGATGTTGAAGATCCGGCGGCTGTCGTTGACCTCGGCCACCATCGGGATGGTGGCCAGCACGATCGGGACGGCGCCGCGCAGCCCGGCCCAGGAGAGCAGGGTGTTCTCCTGCCAGGTCGTACGGAACGGCGCGGTGCTCAGGAACACCGACAGCGGGCGGGCCACCATGGTCAGCACCAGGCCGACGACGAGCGCGGGGACGATGTCGTCGCCCAGCTCGTGCGGGGTGACCAGCAGGCCGAGCAGGACGAACATGCCGATCTGCGCGATCCAGCCGAGCCCCTCGGCGAAGCCGCGGGTGGCCGGATAGTGCGGCAGCTTGGCGTTGCCCAGGATCAGCGCGGCCAGATAGACGGCCAGGAAGCCGGAACCGTGCGCGAGCGCGCCACCGGCGTAGGCGGCGGTGGCGATGGCCATCACGGCGATCGGATAGAGGCCGGAGGCGGGCAGCGCCACATGTCGCAGTCCGTACGCGCCGAGGAAGCCGACCGTGAGGCCGATGGCCGCGCCGATCGCCAGCTCCAGGGCGATCTTCCCGACGAGCACGTACCAGTGGTCGACCGGACCGGCCGCGGAGAACGCGACGACGAGGATGACGACGGGGGCGTCGTTGAAGCCGGACTCCGCCTCCAGGACACCGGTCAGGCGGGAGGGGAGCGGCACGTTCCGCAGTACGGAGAAGACGGCCGCCGCGTCGGTGGAGGAGACCACGGCACCGATGATCAGCGCCTGGCGCCACTCGACGCCGGCCAGGTAGTGCGCGGCCGCGGCGGTGATGCCCACGCTGAGGGCGACGCCGACGGTGGAGAGCACGGCCGCGGCGGGAAGGGCGGGCTTGATCTCGTGCCACTTCGTGCCGAGGCCGCCCTCGGCGAGGATCACCACGAGCGCGGCATAGCCGATCGTCTGGGTGAGCCCGACGTCGTTGAAGGAGACACCGATGCCGTCCTGGCCGATGGCGACGCCGATGCCGAGATAGATGAGCAGGCTGGGGAGCCCGCTGCGCGAGGAGACCCGCACCGCCGCCACCGCGACGAGCAGTACGAGAGAGCAGATCAGCAGGAGTTCGTTGAGGTGGTGGACAGTCAGGGGCCGGTCCCTTCACGAGTCTTTCCACGGATATCGGCCGAAACGTTCCTTCAACCGACCGGAACTTCATTTCCTAACCTAATATTTTACGGGTTCTTGACGCGTGATCGTCGCCACAGGGACTGATCGCGATTCATGTCACTGTGCCGGTCCGACTCCGCGTCCGGGCGTCCGGTGCCCTGCGCCTATGGTTGCTTCAGCACTCCAGGACCACCCTGCCCCTCTAAGGACAGCGATGCCCGCCAACAAGTCCGGCCCTTCCGGCAAGAAGAAGACCGGTAAGAAGAAAGGCCGACGCGCCCGGCTGCTCGTCGTCACCGTCGTGCTGCTGCTCGTGGCGGGCGTCGGCTTCGGCGCGTACTGGAGCGTCAGTACCGTCCGCGCCTCGTTCCCGGAGACCAGCGGCACCCTTGAACTCAAGGGCCTGTCCGGCCCCGTCAAGGTCGCCCGCGACTCCCACGGCGTCCCGCAGATCTACGCGGACTCCGCCGAGGACCTCTTCCGCGCCCAGGGCTTCGTCCAGGCGCAGGACCGCTTCTGGGAGATGGACGTCCGCCGGCACCTGACCGCGGGCCGCCTCTCCGAGATGTTCGGCGACGGGCAGGTGGAGACCGACGCCTTCGTACGGACCATGGGCTGGCGGAAGGTCGCGCAGGAGGAGTACGACACCAAGCTCTCCGCGGCCACCAAGAAAAACCTCCAGGCGTACTCCGACGGGGTCAACGCCTACCTCAAGGACCATCAGGGCAAGTCGCTGTCCGTCGAGTACGCGGCCCTGGAGTTCGAGAACGACTACAAGCCCGAGAAGTGGACCCCGGTCGACTCCGTCGCCTGGCTCAAGGCCATGGCCTGGGACCTGCGCGGCAACATGCAGAACGAGATCGACCGCTCGCTCGCGTCCACCCGGCTGAACCCCAAGCAGGTCGACCAGCTCTACCCCGCCTACCCCTACGACCGGAACAAGCCGATCGTCGAGGGCGGCGCCGTCGACCCCGCCACCAAGTCCTTCGACCCCAAGGCCACGCCGACCACCGGTCAGCAGGGCGGCCAGGCGGGCACCACGGGCCCGGGCGGCACGGCGAACCCGGGCGCGCCCGGCGGCACCGCCAACAACGGTGCGGGCAACACCGGCGCGGGCAACAACGCGAACGGCAACGCGGCCACCGGCGGCGGCGCCGGAGCGGCGGGCGGCCTGCGCACCGGGCTGGCCTCCCTGTCGAGCACGCTCGAGAAGATGCCGGCCCTGCTCGGCCCCGCCGGCAACGGCATCGGCTCCAACTCCTGGGTCGTCTCCGGCAAGTACACGACCACCGGTCAGCCGCTGCTCGCCAACGACCCGCACCTCGCCCCGCAGATGCCCTCGCTCTGGTACCAGATGGGCCTGCACTGCAACAAGGCCAGCGCGGCGTGCCCCTACAACGTGGCCGGTTACACCTTCGCGGGCATGCCCGGCGTGGTCATCGGCCACAACCAGGACATCGCCTGGGGCATGACCAACCTCGGCGCCGACGTCTCCGACCTGTACCTGGAGAAGGTCACCGCCGACAGCTACCTCTACGACAACAAGCAGGTCCCCTTCGCCACCCGCAAGGAGACCATCAAGGTCGCCGGCGGCAAGGACCGCACCCTCACCGTCCGCGCCACCCGCAACGGGCCCGTGGTCTCCGACCGCAACGACGAGCTGGCCAAGGTCGGCCAGGACGCGCCCGTCCAGGACCCCGCGCCCGACCGCGCCGAGGGCTACGCCGTCTCGCTGCGCTGGACCGCGCTCGACGCGGGCAAGACCATGGACGCCCTGCTGGAGCTGAACCGGGCGACCGACTTCGCGCAGTTCCGCAAGGCCGCCGCCGGCTTCGAGGTGCCCTCGCAGAACCTGATCTACGCCGACACCAAGGGCCACATCGGCTACCAGGCGCCCGGCCGCATCCCCGTCCGCAAGGGCGACGGCCGCATGCCCGCGCCCGGCTGGGACCCGGCCTACCGGTGGACCGGCTGGATCCCGCAGGGCGAGCTGCCCTGGGACTACGACCCCAAGCGCGGCTACATCGTCACCGCGAACCAGGCCGTCGCCGACAAGAAGTCCGCCCCGGCGCTGACCGGTGACTGGGGCTACGGAGCCCGCAGCCAGCGCATCAACGAGCTCATCCAGTCGAAGATCAAGGACGGGGGCAAGATCTCGACGGATGACATGCAGAAGATGCAGATGGACAACACCAGCGAGATCGCCAAGCTGCTGACGCCCTACCTGCGCAAGATCGACATCAAGGGCTCCAACGAGCGCGAGACGAAGTACGTCCGCGAGGCCCAGAAACTCCTCCAGGACTGGGACTACACCCAGGAGGCCGACTCGGCCGCCGCCGCGTACTTCAACGCCGTCTGGCGCAACACCCTCAAGCTGGCCTTCGGCAACAAGCTGCCCAAGGAGCTGCGGGTCAAGGGCCAGTGCCTGCGGGTCCGCCCGGCCAACGACTCCGGCCCCCAGGAGGACCTCGACGGCAGCACCCGCCTCGTCACCGAGTGCGGCGAGCGGGACGCGGACGCCGCGCAGCCCGACGGCGGCGACCGCTGGTTCGAGGTCGTCCGCTCCATCCTCGACAAGCCCCAGGACGAGTGGTGGAAGACCGGCGGCCGCAACGGCGCCAACAACCGTGACGAGCTGCTGGCCCTGGCCATGAAGGACGCCCGCTGGGAGCTGACGTCCAAGCTCGGCAAGGACGTCGACTCCTGGAGCTGGGGCCGGCTGCACCAGCTGACCCTGAAGAACCAGACCCTCGGCAAGGAGGGCCCCGGCATCGTCCGCTGGATGCTCAACCGGGGCCCCTGGAACCTCGCGGGCGGCGAGGCCGCGGTCAACGCCGCCGGCTGGAACGCGGCGGGTGGCTACGACGTCATCTGGGTCCCGTCCATGCGCATGGTCGTCAACCTCGGTGACCTCGACAAGTCCCGCTGGATCAACCTCACGGGCGCGTCCGGTCACGCGTACAACGCGCACTACTACGACCAGACGGACAAGTGGGCGAAGGGCGAGCTCCTGCCGTGGGCTTTCAGCCCGAGCGCGGTCAAGAAGGGCACGGACGCGGAGCTGACGCTGAAGCCGTAGCGATTCCCGGCGGACGGGCTGGTTTTCAGCCCGTCCGGCGATCGAGGACCGGGGTCCGGGGCGGAGCCCCGGTCACGGCGCGAAGCGCCGTACTCCACCAGGCGTGACCGCCACCTGAACGGGGTGGTCGTGCGGTTCCACCGGAACCCGCGCGACCACCTCGTTGTCGTAGAGCAGAACGACCCGCGCGGGCGCCGCCCCGGCGCGATCGAGCCGGGCCAGCACCCGGTCGTACGACCCCCCGCCCCTCCCCAGCCGCATCCCGCGCTCGTCCACCGCCAGCCCAGGCAGAAGCACCGCGTCGGCCGCGGTCACGGCCGAGACCCCCAGCCGCTCCCCGTCCGGCTCCAGCAGCCCCCGGGACGCCCGTACGAGACGATCCGGTCCGTCATAGACGCCCCAGTCGAGATCGTTGTCCGAAAGCAACACCGGAAGGAGTACGCGCACGCCGCGCGCACGCAGCGCGTCGAGCAGCGCGCGCGTGGCCGGCTCGCGCCCCACCGAGACATACGCGGCCACCGTTCCGGCCTCCGTGAGCTCCGGCAGTTCCAGGGCCCGCCGGGTGAGCGCCGCACCCGCCACCGCCACGTCATCCGCGGTCAACCCGGCCCTCACCGCAAGGAGACCGTTCCGCAACTCACCCTTGGTACCGTCGTACTTGATCACTGTTCGTACAAACTCCATGTCTCGGGTCATACTCGGTGGAGCCTCATCTTCAGCCCAATCCCAACCGTTAGTGTTCGGCTCATGACTCAATCGCGTCCTCGGATCAGCAAGGCTGTCATCCCTGCCGCCGGTCTCGGCACCCGCTTTCTCCCGGCCACCAAGGCCACGCCCAAGGAGATGCTGCCGGTCGTCGACAAGCCGGCGATCCAGTACGTGGTGGAAGAGGCCGTCCTGGCGGGGCTCTCGGACGTCCTCATGATCACCGGCCGTAACAAGCGGCCGCTGGAGGACCACTTCGATCGGAATTACGAGCTGGAGGAGGCCCTGCGGCGCAAGGGCGACGACTCCCGGCTCGCCCGGGTCCAGGAGTCCAGCGACCTGGCGACCATGCACTACGTCCGCCAGGGCGACCCCCGGGGCCTCGGTCACGCCGTGCTGTGCGCGGCCCCGCACGTCGGCGACGAGCCCTTCGCCGTGCTCCTCGGCGACGACCTCATCGACGCCCGCGACCCGCTCCTGTCCCACATGGTCGACATCCAGCGCAAGCACGGCGGCAGCGTGATCGCCCTCATGGAGGTCGACCACTCCCAGATCCACCTCTACGGCTGCGCGGCCGTCAAGCCCACCGACAACCCCACGGTGGTGCAGATCACCGGACTGGTCGAGAAGCCCGACCCGGCCGAGGCGCCCAGCAACTACGCCGTCATCGGCCGCTATGTCCTCGATCCGGCCGTCTTCGACGTGCTGCGCGAGACCGCGCCCGGCCGGGGCGGCGAGATCCAGCTCACCGACGCCCTCCAGGCCCTCGCCGCCGAGCCCGGCCTCGGCGGACCCGTGCACGGCGTGGTCTTCAAGGGCCGCCGCTACGACACCGGTGACCGCGGCGACTATCTGCGCGCCATTGTCAGACTGGCATGCGAACGCGAAGATCTTGGTCCGGACTTCCGTTCCTGGCTCCGCCGTTACGTCACCGAGGAGATGGAGCACCTTGAGCAGGACCGCCGACATGGGCACTCACGCTGAAACCGACACGGCGAAGGACGAAGACCGCCTCTGGTCGGTGGACGAGCACCTCGACGACATCCTGAGGACCATCCGCCCGCTGGAGCCGATCGAGCTCCAGCTCCTGGACGCCCAGGGCTGCGTCCTGGTCGAGGACGTCACCGTCCCTGCCGCCCTGCCGCCCTTCGACAACAGCTCCATGGACGGCTATGCCGTCCGCGTGGCGGACGTCGAGGGCGCGAGCGAGAAGTTCCCGGCGGTCCTCACCGTCATCGGTGACGTCGCCGCGGGCAGCGGCGACCTGCCCACCGTCGGCCCCGGCGAGGCCGCCCGCATCATGACCGGCGCCCCGCTCCCGCCGGGCGCCGAGGCCGTGGTCCCCGTCGAGTGGACCGACGGCGGCACCGGCGGCGGTCCCGCCGCCACCATGGCCGCCCACAGCGCCGCCCCCGACGGTGCCACCGGCGAGGTCCGCGTCCACCGCCCCGTGGCCGCCCGCGGCCACGTCCGCGCCCGCGGCAGCGACGTCGCCGCCGGCGAGCCGGCCCTGGCCGCCGGCACGATCCTGGGCCCGCCGCAGATCGGTCTGCTCGCGGCGATCGGCCGGGCCACGGTCACCGTCCGCCCCCGGCCGCGGGTCGTCGTCATGTCGACCGGCAGCGAGCTGGTCCAGCCCGGCGCGGCCCTGGGCCCCGGCGAGATCCACGACTCCAACAGCTTCGCCCTCACCGCCTGCGCCATCGACGCCGGCGCCATCGCCTACCGCGTCGGCGCCGTCGAGGACGACGCGGACACCCTCCGCTCCACCCTGGAGGACCAGCTCGTACGGGCCGACGCCGTCGTCACCAGCGGCGGCGTCAGCGTCGGGGCGTACGACGTGGTCAAGGAGACCCTCGCCGGGCTCGCGGGCGAGGAGGGCAGCGTCTCCTTCCGCCGGCTCGCCATGCAGCCGGGCAAGCCGCAGGGCTTCGGCCTGGTCGGCCCCGACCGCGTCCCGCTGCTCGCCCTGCCGGGCAACCCCGTCAGCTCGTACGTCTCCTTCGAGCTCTTCGTCCGCCCCGCCATCCGCGCCCTGATGGGCCTCGACCCCGTCGACCGCCCCACCGTCCGCGCGGTCTGCGCCGACGCCGTCGCCTCCTCGCCGAAGGGCCGCCGCCAGTATCTGCGCGGCCGCCACGAGGACGGCACGGTCACCGTCGTCGGCGGCGCGGGTTCGCATCTGGTCAAGGCGCTCGCCGACGCCAACGCCCTCATAGTCGTTCCCGAGGAGACCACCGCCGTCGAGGCGGGCACCGAAGTGGACGTGGTCCTTCTCGCCTGAGTCCTCCCCGGCTTGGCCCGGCCCGGCCCGCCCCGACCGCCCGCACGGCCGCGCCCCGGCAGGCTGCCGGTACGGTGTCTGCCCAAACGGACCGGCCCAGGAGAACGATGAGCAGCGCACACGACCCCCGACTCACCCACCTGGACAGCGCGGGGGCGGCCCGGATGGTCGACGTCTCGGCGAAGGACGTCACCGCCCGTACCGCCCGCGCCTTCGGCCGGGTCCTCGTCTCCCCGGCCGTGGTGGAGCTGCTGCGCGGCGAGGGCGTCCCCAAGGGCGACGCGCTCGCCACGGCCCGGATCGCCGGGATCATGGGCGCCAAGCGCACCCCCGACCTCATCCCGCTCTGCCACCCGCTGGCCGTCTCCGGGGTGAAGGTCGACCTCGCGGTCGCCGACGACGCCGTGGAGATCACCGCCACCGTGAAGACCACCGACCGCACGGGCGTGGAGATGGAGGCCCTCACCGCCGTGTCCGTCGCGGCCCTCACGGTCGTCGACATGGTCAAGGCCGTCGACAAGGGCGCGGTGATCACGGACGTACGGGTGGAGGAGAAGACGGGCGGCAAGTCGGGGACGTACACGCGTCCCGTGCGGGAAGCGGGCGACGCGTGATGCCGGACACCGGCGGCCACCCCGCCCCTCACGCCCAGCGGCCGGGCCCGTACCGCGCCCTCGTCGTCACCGCCTCCAACCGCGCCTCCGCCGGTGTCTACGCGGACAAGGGCGGCCCCCTCCTCGTCACCGGGCTGGCAGCCCTCGGCCTCGCCGTCGACGGCCCCCGGGTCGTGCCCGACGGCGACCCCGTGGAGGCCGCCCTGCGGGACGCGGTGGCCGCGGCCTACGACGTGGTGGTGACCACCGGCGGCACCGGCATCTCGCCCACCGACCGCACCCCAGAGGCCACCCGCCGCGTCCTCGACCGCGAGATCCCCGGCATCCCCGAGGCGATCCGCGCCGAAGGGCTGGCGAAGGTCCCCACCGCCGCGCTCTCCCGGGGGCTGGCCGGAGTGGCCGGCCGCACCCTGATCGTGAACCTGCCCGGCTCGACCGGCGGGGTCCGCGACGGCCTGGCCGTACTGGAGCGGCTGCTGGTCCACGCCCTGGACCAGCTCCACGGCGGTGACCACCCCAGACCGGGGAGCCCGAGCTGAGCGCCGCCTGGCCCGTCGAGCTGGTGGACGGCGACGTGCTGCTGCGCCCCATCAAACTGCGCGACCAGCACGCCTGGCGGGAGGTCAACCGGCGCAACCGCGACTGGCTGCGCCCCTGGGAGGCCACCATCCCCCCGCCGCCGCCCGGCGGGCCCGTGACCCGGCGCCCCACCTACCGGCAGATGGTCCGCCACCTGCGCGCCGAGGCGCACGCGGGCCGCATGCTGCCGTTCGTCATCGAGTACCAGGGCAGGCTGGCGGGGCAGCTGACCGTGGCCGGGATCACCTGGGGCTCGATGTGCTCCGCGCACGTCGGCTACTGGGTGGACGCGGCCGTCGCCGGCCGGGGTGTCATGCCCACCGCCGTCGCGCTCGCCGTCGACCACTGCTTCCGCACGGTCGGGCTGCACCGCGTGGAGGTGTGCATCCGGCCGGAGAACCTGCCCAGCCGCCGCGTGGTGGAGAAGCTCGGCTTCCGGGAGGAGGGGCTGCGCCCCCGCTATCTGCACATCGACGGCGCCTGGCGCGATCACCTCGTCTACGCGCTGACCGCCGAGGAGACCGTCGAGGGACTCCTGGACCGCTGGCACCGATCCCGGCCCGGCACCCCGCAGAAATAAAATAAACGTTCGAAATTGACTGTCAATTGACGGTATTCGAGTGATCTCGGTCCCAACAATCACAAAAAAGTTCGAGTTATCAGCGGGATCGTGCGACACACCGGGCCAATTGGCGGAATCCCTCGCGTGCGCCCCTCTACGGTGTGAACTGTGAGCAGCAGCGGCCTCATCTACGCAGTCATCGTCGGGGCCTGGGCCGCCTACTTGGTGCCGATGTGGCTCCGTAGGCAGGACGAGCTAAACGAGGCCCGTCCGACGGAACGCTTCAGCACCGCCATCCGGCTGTTGTCCGGACGGGCGGGAATGGAGCGCCGTTACGCCAAGGACCTGGAAGTGCGCGCCGCCGACGACGCGCCGGCCCCAGCGGGGCCCGCGGAGCCGGAGGCGCGCGCGCCCGAGCCGGACGCGCCGACCGAGATGGTCGACGTCCGGACCTTCGGCGCGCCCTCGTCCGGAGCGGCGGCCTCCGGCCCGGCCTCCGCCCCGACATCGGCCGCGGCCTCGGCCGCCGCCGAGCGGGCCCGGCGCTCGAAGGTGCTCGCGCGCCGTCGTCGCACGACCGTGAGTCTCTTCCTCGCCTTCACCGTCGGCGCGATCGTCGCCGGTGTCGGCGGGCTGGAGTTCCTGTGGGTCCCGGCCGTGCCGGCCCTGCTGCTCAGCGCGTACATCGTCTATCTGCGGATGCAGGAGCGGCGCCGGTTCGCCTTCACCATGGACCAGCGCCGCGCCGAACTGGCCGCGCAGCGGCTCCGCGAGGGGCGCACCCGCCCCCCTCGCGCGGCGGCGCCGGACCCCGTGACCGCCGCCCCCGTTGACACGGTCACCCACCCGGCGCCCACCCCGCCCCCGCAGGCCGAGCCCTCGGTCACCGCGGACCGCCGCGCGCTCGTGGAGCAGACCGACCACGCCGAGTGGGTCGACCAGCAGCGCGACCGCGGCGCCGGTGGCGGCTGGGAGCCCGTGCCCGTACCGCTGCCCACGTACGTCACCGCGCCGGTCGCCCCGCGCGCCGGTGAGAACGTCGACCTCGGCGCCCCGGACACCTGGAGCTCCGCCCGCTCCAGCACCGCGGAACCGGCCGCGCGCCGCAAGCAGCCCGGCGAGGACCGCCGCTCCGGCCGCCCCCGCCGCCGCCCCCGCGAGCGCGGTCGCACGCCCCTCTTCGACCAGTACGCCGACGACGACCGCCCCCGGGCGGCCAACGAGTGAGACCCCCGCCGTGACCTGCGAGGGGAGCGGATTTCCGAGCACCCGGATGGAGGTGCTAGAGTTTCACTCGTTGCAAGGGCCTGTGGCGCAGTCCGGTAGCGCACCTCGTTCGCATCGAGGGGGTCTGGGGTTCAAATCCCCACAGGTCCACCGCAATGACTGTTCCTGAGTTCGCTCAGGGATGGTTGCCGAGATCCCGTCCGATCATTCCGATCGGGCGGGATCTTCGCGTTTCCAGGGGCTGTTCGGGGCGACGCGTGGACCAGGTGTGGCTCACGCCACACCTGGTCCACGTGGTGCCCCGGGGACAAGTCCTAGGGCGCGATGGGCAGCTGACGCTTGTGCTCGGTGAGGCGGTAGCGGTCGACGATCGTCTCGAAGGCCGGCTCGCCCACCGGCTTGCCCTCCAGGAAGTCGTCGATGTCGTCGTAGGTGACCCCGAGCGCGTCCTCGTCGGCCTTGCCCGGGTCGAGGGTCTCCAGGTCGGCCGTCGGGGTCTTCCACACCAGCTCGGCGGGCGCGCCCAGCGCGTCCGCGACGGCGCGCACCCGGCGCTTGGTCAGGCCGGTCAGCGGGACCAGGTCGGCGGCGCCGTCGCCGAACTTGGTGAAGAAGCCGGAGACCGCCTCGGCGGCGTGGTCGGTGCCGACCACCAGGCCGTGGTGCGCGCCGGCCACCGCGTACTGCGCGATCATGCGCTGCCGGGCCTTGATGTTGCCGTGCACGAAGTCCTGGTGGCCTGCGTCGCGGAAGCTCACGTCGGCGGCCAGCGCGGCCGCGAGCGCGGCGTCGGCGGCGGGCTTGATGTCCACGGTCAGCACGTGGTCGGCGCGGATGAAGGAGAGCGCGAGCTGGGCGTCGTGCTCGTCGGCCTGGACCCCGTAGGGCAGCCGCATCGCGTAGAACCGCGCCTCGTGCCCGGCGGCCCGGGCCCGCTCGACGGCGAGCTGGCACAGCCGGCCGGCGGTGGTGGAGTCGACGCCGCCGCTGATGCCGAGCACCAGGGAGCGCAGACCGGTGGAGGTCAGCCGCTCGGCGAGGAAGGCCACCCGGCGTTCGATCTCCCGCTCGGCCTCGAAGGTCTCGGCGACCTGGAGTTCCCGGGCGATCTCCTGCTGCAGGGCGATGGACGCCGGCTCGCTCACGACTTGCTCCTTGTTCCGGTTCACGATGTGCTGTCGCGCCCACCCTAGCCAGGGGGTGCCCGGCACAGCCGCGGACGGTGACGGCTACAGCCTGGCCGCCACCGTGCGGGCGAGCGTGAGGATGTCGCCCGTCGCCTTGGTCGCGTACGGCGGGTGGGTGCGGAGCCAGTTGTCCTCCAGGGCGTACCAGTCGACGGGCTTCGGCTTGCGGTGGCCGGCCAGGGCCGCGTCCAGCTCCGCGAAGTACGTCTTCCAGCGCAGCCGGTAGAGGCCGCCGATCAGGCCCGCCCACTCGCGGTTGGCGTAGTCGTGGAGCTTGCCCGTGTTCGCGGAGGCGCGAGGGCCCCAGGTGGTGAGGAGGGAGACGGCGTCGTGGGCGAGGCGGTCGCGTTCGGTGGCCGTGGTGCCCCAGGCGCGGGCGTCGGCGATCCAGCGGCCCAGGAGGTGGCACTCGTCGGTGGCGACGGTCTGTTCCAGGAGGGTCATCCAGTCGAACCACTGGCGGGTGAGGGCGGCGAGGCGGGCCCGGTCGCCGGCGTCGTAGGCCGCCTTGACGCGGGGCAGCAGGAGGCGGGCGCGGTTGGAGACGGTCTGGCGGGTGACGTCGAGGAGGTCGTAGCGGTAGGCCGAGCTGTGGCGCAGGGGCGGGGCCACGGCGAGGAGTTCGGGCAGGGCCCGGTCGAAGGTCGCCGCGTCGTAGCGGAGCCGGCGCGGCGACCAGCTCGCCGCGTGGCCGACGGCCAGGTCCGGGCGGGCGCCGAAGAGGCCGTCGGCGGGCTCGCTCCAGCCGTCGGAGCGGCTGGTGCCGTAGGCGGTGCGGCGCAGCACGTCCCAGGCGCGTACGGCGTGGGCGTCGGCGCCGCCGTAGCGGTACAGCGGCCACTGCTCGAACCACTCCTTCAGCCGCACCGGCCCCTCCGTCCACGGCAGGTCGCTGAAGAGGGCGAGCGCGGCGGGGTTGTTGTCGGCGGCCTCGGGCATCAGGGCGATGCCGCACAGGGAGCTCCTGGACTTGGTGCGCCACCTGTCGTAGAGCTCCGCCCAGTCGGGGGTGTTGGCGCCCATCGCGGTGTGGCCGCCGAAGTTCCAGATCGAGCCGAAGGCGTACGGCGTGCCGCCCCAGTCGGCCTCGCGGTCCGTGACGTCGGGGTAGTGGTCGGAGATGCCGTCGAGGATCAGCATCCGGGAGCGGTCGACGGCGTCGACGATCTCGCGGCGCGGGTTCTTCTGCCAGCCGAGGATGGCCCAGACGGCGTCGGGGTGCGCGGCGCGCAGCGCCTTCTCCACGGCCCTGGCCGCGTCGCCCACCGGCACGTCACCGGGCTTGCCGCCCTCGTGCAGCAGGTCCATCTTGTACATCGACGTCGCGCCGAACATCCCCTTCTGCACCCGGTAGAAGGTCCGCGCGACCCGGCCGAAGTGCGCGGTGCGCGGGTCGAGCCAGTCGGGGCGCCGGAAGCCTCCCCAGTCGCCCTGCGGGACGGTGCGCGCGCCGGGGTTGCGCCGCGCGAAGCCGGGCGGCACGGTGCCGAAGTAGCCGGGGAGCACCGGCGTCATGCCCAGTTCCCTCAGCCGCCGCACGATCCGCTGTCCCAGCGCCGCGCGCCGGTCGAGGAGCGCGCCGGAGACGGGGCCGCCGAAGGAGGCCATGTTCTGCAGCAGCCACCACGGCTGGTGGGCGGGGCCGGGCACCCAGCGGCGCAGCTCCGCGTCGCTGTAGCCGTACTCCGCGAACGTCCGGGCGTAGACGGCGTCGGCGCCCGCGTAGACGAGGACCTCGTTGAAGCCGTGCAGCGCCAGTACATCGATTTCGCGCTCCCAGTAGTCCCACCCTCTGTACGGCCCGGTGTAACCGTCATTGGTGTCGTTGAGGACGAAGCGGTGGTAGACGTTCGCGGCCCTGACGAGCGGGGTACGGACGCCGGGGAGTCGGTCGGGGAGGGCGGTCTGGGCACCGTTCCAGGAGAAGTGGGCGTGGGCCACATGTCTGAGGTACCAGTGAAAGCCCGTCAGCTGCACCGCCGGGGTGGTGCCCTCCACCACGATCGCGCCCTCGGCCCCGGACACCCGGAAGGCGTCCGCGCCGTCGTGGCGGGGCACGGTGCGGAAGGCGACCTGGCGGTGGTGGCGGGGCAGCAGCCGGGCGAGCGCGGCGGCGGCCGCCCCGGACGCCGTACCGCCGCCCGTGCCGGGTGCCGATTCCGGGCCGGGCGTGGCCCCCGCGGAGGGCGCCCCCACCGCTCCGAGGGTGGCGGCCCCCGCGAGGGCGCCGAGGAGCGTACGACGGGCGATGTGCATGGGTGACCTCCACCGTGGCACTGCGGCGACCGGACTGGACCACTGGAGCGCGGTGATCCTACGAGCTGATTACCGCCATAAAGCAAGGACGCGGGCGGCAAACCAGCCACGCCGGTTACATTTGGCACGAATGGCCCCACCGGACCGGGTGAAACTGCTACGCGCCACCACCAACGGGGGCACCACACAACACCAGAGGAAGCCCGTGCGCTCCGTGCGATCGCTCACCACGGCCCTCGGCGCCGTGGCCCTCGCCTCGGGCCTGGCCGCCGTGCTCCTGTGCGGATGCGCCGACCCCGGCGGGCTGAAGGTGACCGGCCCCGCGCAGAGTCCCTCGGCCCCCACCGGTCCGGTCAACGTCTCCGAAGGCCCCGGAAAGCCCCCGCTGCGCCGCCCGGCGGCCTTCGGGATCTCCGACACCGTCCGCCTCACCGGGCTGCGCTGGACGTCCTGGGGCGGCCCCACCGCCGAGGCCACCGGCGAGGTGCGGGGCTCATGGTGCGGCCCCGCCTGCCAGGACGCGCCGTACCGCGCGAAGGTCACGCTCAGCGGGCTCGTACGACACCACCGCGCCGGCGGCGAGCACGCCGCACAGGATCGTTCCGCCTACTACAGCCGCGCCACGGTCGACGCCGACGGCGTTCCGGAGGACACCCGGCGCGAGCTGCGCGACCTGCGGCTCCACGTGCCCCAGCGATAAGCCGAGCGTCTGCCGCCGAGGAGCCTGAAGACCATGGGACTGCGCACGAAGATAGGTGTGGCCATCACCGCCACCGCCGCGCTGGTCGCCGTCATCATGGGCCTCGTCGTCCACCACCGCACCGCGCTCGACCAGCTGGAGACCGCCCGCGAGTCGATCGACGCCCGGCTCGGCGCGGCCGTCGAGGACCACGCCGCCGGCGTCGACCGGCCCCGTACGCTGCTCAACCCCCAACGGATACCCGGCCCGCTGCGCAGCGCCATCGACCGGGGGAAGCGCGCCACCTACCTCGACCGCGACGGACCCGAACCCATGCTCTGGGCCGGCAGCCGGGTCGGCCACGACACCCTCGTCATCAAGCACCCCTACACCCGCCAGACCGAGCACCTCCGCGAGCTCGACGAGGCCCTGTGGTGGGCCGGCGGCCTCGGCACCGCCTTCGCCTGCGTCGTCGGCCTGGCCCTCGCGACCGTCGCCGGCCGCCGCCTCGACGCCGTGGCCCGCACCGCCGAGCGGATAGCCCGCGGCGATCTCAGCGCCCGCATCGGACCGCGCGGCGGCCAGGACGAGATCACCCGGCTGACCGTCGCCGTCGACACCATGGCCGACGCCCTCGCCGCCCGCCTCCGGGCCGAGCGCGAGGTCACCTCGAACATCGCCCACGAGCTGCGCACCCCCGTCGCCGGACTGGTCGCCGCGGCCGCGGTGCTGCCACCCGGCCGGGCCGCCGAGATGGTGCGCGAGCGGGCCCGGCGGCTGAGCGGGCTCATGGAGGACGTCCTGGAGGTCGCCCGCCTGGACGGCTCCACCGAGCGCGCCGACACCGGCGTACGCCGGCTGGGCGAGCTGACCCGGCGGGCGGTGGACGCGACGGCCGTCCCCGACCGGGCGGAGGTGGAGGTGCGGATCCTGCGCGACCGCCTGGTCGAGACCGATGGCCGGCGCGTCGAACGGATCCTTGCCAACCTCCTCACCAACGCCTTCCGGCACGGCGGCACGCCGGTCGTCGCCGAGGTCGACGGCGCGGTCGTACGGGTACGGGACAGCGGACCCGGCTTCCCGCCCGCGCTGCTCACGTCCGGGCCGCAGCGCTTCCGTACGGGCTCGGGTTCCGGCCTCGGCCTGGGGCTGACGATCGCCGCCGGGCAGGCACGGGTGCTGGGGGCGCGGCTGACGTTCGCGAACCCGGACGGCGGGGGAGCGGAGGCGACGCTGGACCTGGGCGACTCGGTGCGGGAGCCGGTGGCCGAGCCGGAGGGCGGCGACGGGTGAACATGCGCGTCGGCGGGGCAGGCGCAACAGTGGAAACACTGTCTTCGGTCTTCGGGAAGTCTTCGGCAGGACGGGAAGAGGCGTCCTCGCCGACGCGATGGGAGAGGTCACGATGGACGAGCACGTCCTGTTCATGAGCGTCGACGGGCCCCAGGCGGGGCACCGCGCCCTCGACGCCCTCCGGCAGGCACACGCCGACGGCGACATCCGCCTCCACGAGGCCACGGTGATCGCCCGGGACGCGGACGGCGCCCTCGACTTCCCCGACTCCGTCGACAACACCGGCACCGCCCGGGGCTTCGCCGCGGGCGGCCTGCTCGGCGGGCTCATCGGCCTCCTCGGCGGCCCGCTCGGCATCATGATCGGCTTCGGGGCGGGCGGGCTGATCGGCGGCGCCCACGACGCGCGCGAGGCCACGGCCTCGACCGCCGCGGTGGAGATGCTGGCGGCCGAGGTGCCGCCGGGCAGCACGGTCCTGATGGCGGAGCTGGCCGAGGACCGGCCGGACCTGGTGGACGACGTGCTGGAGCCGTACGGGACGGGGGTCGAGCGCTATCCGGCGGACGGCGTGCGGAAGGCGGTGGAGGCGGCGATCGGCGAGGGCGGGTGATGGTCCGCCGTTCGCCGTCCGGCGAGGGTGAGTGGTGGCCCGCCGGCCGTCGTCCGACGAGGGTGAGTGACGGGCCGCCGTCGGCCGTCCGTTGTCTGTCGAGGCGACCGGCGGTCCGCCGCCGGATCAGTACGACAGCGGCTTCGTGAAGCAGCGGCTGTCGTCCTCGAAGCGGTACAGCCCGAACTTCCGCACGGCCGGCTCGTATCCGCTGGAGGTGTAGAGGGCGATCGCCTCCGGCTGTTTCGTGCCGGTCTCCAGCACCATCCGGGTCCGCCCCGCCTCTCGCGCGCTGTCCTCCAGCGCCGCCAGGACCTTCCGGGCCAGCCCACGGCCGCACGCGCCGGGGACCACGTACATCCGCTTCAGCTCGGCGTCGCCGTCCGCGTACTCCTCCTCGCCCGCGTCCTGCGACCGCCAGCCGCCGGTGGCGACGGCGGTGCCGTCGTCGTCGTACGCGATGAGATATAGGCCACGCGGCGGCGCGAACTGCGCCGGGTCCATCGGGGTGAGGTCACCTTCGCCGTAGCGCTCCGCGTACTCCAGCTGTACCTGGTCAGTCAGCTTCACGGCGTCCGGGTGGTCGTAGGCGGTGGGCACGATGCGCATCGGAAAATCGTACGGGCGGGTGGGGCGGGCGCGGCAGGGCTGTCTCGGAAGTCGGTATCGTGCCGGAATGCTCACCGTGACCACCGTGAATGTGAACGGGCTGCGTGCCGCCGCCAAGAAGGGCTTCGTGGACTGGCTGGCCGGAACCGCGGCCGACGTCGTCTGCCTCCAGGAAGTGCGCGCCGAGCCCCACCAGCTCCCCGACGAGGTGCGGGAACCGGAGGGCTGGCACGTGGTCCACGCCCCGGCCGCCGCCAAGGGCCGGGCCGGCGTCTCCCTCTACACGCGCCGCGAGCCGGACGCGGTCCGGATCGGCTTCGGCTCGGCGGAGTTCGACGGCAGCGGCCGCTACGCGGAGGTCGACCTGCCCGGTGTCACGGTCGCCAGCCTCTACCTGCCCTCGGGCGAGGTCGGCACGGAGCGCCAGGACGAGAAGGAACGCTTCATGGCGGAGTTCCTCCCCTACCTGGTCGGGCTGCGCGCCCGGGCGGCGGCGGAGGGCCGCGAGGTCCTGGTGTGCGGCGACTGGAACATCGCCCACACGGAGGCCGACCTCAAGAACTGGAAGGCCAACCGCAAGAGCGCGGGCTTCCTCCCCGAGGAGCGGGAGTGGCTCACCAAGGTCTTCACGGAGTACGTGGACGTGGTCCGCGCCCTCCACCCGGGCGTCGAGGGCCCGTACTCCTGGTGGTCCTACCGCGGCCGCGCCTTCGATAATGACTCGGGGTGGCGGATCGACTACTTGGTCGCGACGCCGGGGCTGGCGGAGCGGGCGCTGAAGGCCCACGTGGAGCGCGCGGCTTCGCACGACCTGCGGTGGTCGGACCACGCGCCGGTGACGGCGGTCTTCGCATAGCCCTCCGCCCCCGCCCGGCCCGCGCGGCCGGGCGGGGGCGGCCGGACGGCTCAGACGAGGCTGATTCCGGCTTGGGCCTTGATGGTGTCCACGGCTTCATCGGTGAGCCACCGCAGGGGAACCACGGTCCACCTGTCCCGCTTGCGCATGACCACGGCCTTGCCGTCCGGGGTGGTCTCGCACCGCATGAAGCCGTGGTCCCTCAAGTCCCGGATGAGGTCCTCGCCCAGCTTCATCAGTCCTCCGGGTCCTTGTCGTCAGCATGCGAGCTGTGAACGTCGCCATTCCCGGAGACCCGGGTGTCGGGATCGGTCACCTGATCCTGGTTGGCCTGAGGGTCCCAGGGCTCGCCTGCTTCCTCGAAGTCCTTCCTACCCATTTTCACGCGCTCCTTCCGTACCAGCGCTGTGCCGGCACAAGGTCCGCCCCCGTGTCGTCGTGCGGTGGCGCACCTGCCCGGCCGAACTGAGGGCGGGCCTGAGTCCACGCTCTGGGGCAGAGCCCGGCTGCCCCGGCGCTCGGCGTCCATCGAGCGCGGCTGGTGGCTCACTGCGTCAACGCTTCGTTGCGACGCACGTTAGGGAGAAGTCGCGAACCTCGTCAGTGAAATTGCGTGAGGTTGCACGCCAATTTGCGTTACTCCAGGCGTACTTGACCGTGGCTCCCATCTCGGCAAAGCTCGTGCAAGCAGGCGCAACACACTCGGCCCGGGAGGCAGGCATGGCTCTGCGGTTCATCGGGATCGACCCGAACACGGGCGACGGCGAGTGCCCCACAGTGTGGTTCGACGACGACAAGCAGGAGTTCGTCTTCCAGGGGTGGAGGGCGGACGCGGAGCTTCGCACCACGTGTCTGAAGACTGGCTCCATCCCAGAAACCGAGGCGGTGGTCCGGTTGCCCGCGCGTATGGCGCACATGATCAGGGAGGCGTGCGATGTCGCGGGACGTGCCAGGTTTTGAAGAGCTTCTACGCGGCTGTGAACGGTCGGCGGTCCACCTTGAGATGCGTGATTCATATGCCGTGAACTACGAGAAGTCCGGGTTCGCGGCCTGGAAGTCAGGGCATCGGTATCACCCTGCCGACCGCGCATCATGGTGGCGTCCATGGCTGGACCTGGTGTCCGAAACCGTTGGCCGAGGTGTGGCGATTCGACGTGCCCGCATCGTGTCCGAACCGGTCAGCGAGTACATCAAGTTCGAGCACAGCGGTACGTTCACCAACATCGCGGCCGGTGAGTGCGTCCGCTGGCTGCCTCGGCGGCGGGCGTCGGGCCTGTGCCTGCCCGGAAACGACTTCTGGGTTTTCGACGACCGACTGGTCAGGTTCAACCACTTCACGGGCGACGGCGAGTCGGCCGGCGGGGAAATGTGCGAAGATCCCGCCGTCCTGAAGCTTTGCGCGTCGGCGTTCGAGGCTGTCTGGGAGCGCGCGACCCCGCATGACGAGTTCCACGTTTAAGAACATGAAGCAGTGAGCTCATGCCCCGTTCCCCCTACTCCGGGGCCCAGGCCGCACGCGAGGCCATCGCGACACGACTGCGTGAGATCCGCCTGGACGCCGGAATCACCGGGCGCGAGCTGGCTGCCCGCGCAGGCTGGCACCCGGCGAAGACGTCCCGGATCGAAAATGGCAGGACACCTCCCTCGGATGCGGACATCCGGAGATGGTGCATCGCATGCGGAGTCGAAGGGCAAGCGCCTGACATCATCGCCGCCTCTCGTACCGCTCACTCGATGTGGATGGAGTGGCGGCGCAAACAGCGAACCGGGTTGCGCCGACTCCAGGAGTCGTACACCTCGCTGTTCGAGAAGACGCGCCTGTTTCGTGTGTACGCCTCGACACTCGTTCCTGGTTTGTTGCAGACCGAGGGTTATGCGAACGCTCTCTTGTCCTCCATCACGCGGTTCCGGGAGATCCCTGATGATGTGGAGGCTGCCGTTCACGCACGACTGGCCAGGTCACGGGTTCTCCATCAGGGCGATCACAGGTTCGCGCTTCTCATCGAGGAATCCGTACTCCGCTTCCAGATTGGAGATGCGGAGGCAATGGCGGGCCAGCTCGGCCACCTCTTGGCCGTCGGATCTCTTCCGTCCGTATCATTGGGGGTGATCCCGTTCGCTGCGGGGCCGCGAGAGATCTGGCCGATGGAGACGTTCCATCTCTATGACGACGAGTTGGCATCCGTCGAACTCCTGTCGGCCAGAGCGGCCATTCAGCAACCCAGTGAGGTCGGCCTCTACGTGAAGGCGTTCGCTGATCTTTCACGCATGGCGGCGTACGGGGCCAAGGCGCGGGTGCTGATCACTTCGGCCATTTCCGCTCTGGGCTCGGACAGCGGTTAGTGGGTTGGCTACAGCGCCGCCCAGCTCCCCGTGCTCACGCCGTAGACCTTGCCCGAGGGGGTGAGGAGGGGGCCGCCGGAGTTGCCGGGGCGGACGGTGGAGCGGATGGAGGCACTTCACCAGTGGTTCGTGCGGCGGACCGAGGACCCACAGATTGTTGTGGAAGATCTTCTGGCAGTGACCGGGCGACACACGGGCCGGTGAGCACTTCTGTGCCCTTCGGCACTGCCGCCGGCCACGTGCCGCGTGTGACGCGCGGCGACGCGAAGCCCCGCCCGCGTGCCTCGGGGGAGGGGCGCACGGGCGGGGCTCTGGTGGCTTGACGGTGGGGCGACTCAGACGAGGCTGATTCCCGCTTGAGCCTTGATGGTGTCCACGGCGTCACTGGTGAGCCACCGAAGCGGCACGACCGTCCAACGGTCGCCCTTGCGCATGATCACGGCATTGCCGTCCTTGGTGCGCCCGATGTGTACGAAACCATGGTCGCGCCGTAGGTCTTTCGCCAAGTGCTCGCCGTGGATCATGGCGCTACTTCCCTTCGCGCTCCTCATCGTCGGCCATGCTGCTGTAGACGCTACCGTTCTGGGAGACCTGTGTATCGGGGTCGGTGACCTGGTCCCTGTTCTCGTTCGGGTCCCACTCGTCGTCCTTCTCGCCCATTTGCGCGCACTCCTTCCGGATCAACACCGTGCCGGCACAGGGACTGTGCCTGTGGGGTCGTGCGGTGGTACACCTGGCCGGCCGTGACTCACCGGGGCGGACCCCAGCCGACGCTCCGGGGGGAGAGCCCGGCCGCCCGGCGTTCCGCGTCCGTCGCGATGCGGAGGCGGCGCATGGGGGCGATCCAGGCCCGTGTCCCGCCCACCTGTTTGATCAGGTAGCCCTCTCCGGTCGGGCCGTGCATCACGCCCATGTCCCCGGTGTCCTCGTCCACCACCAGGGCCCCGGACCGGTAGCCGGTGCCGTTCCACGGCGTGGCCGTGGGGTCGGTACTTCGGGGGGCTCTTTCGTCGTCCATCGGGGTCGACCGCTCCTCTCCTGCGAACACCGTGACGCAGTGATGTTCCCGCCGGCGATCGAGCGGCCACAGGGACGCAACGTCCCACTCTCGCGACGCTATTCGGCGACCCCCAGGAACTGGGCCAGCTTGAGGAGCCCGGGCGGGCGATGGGAGCGGGACCACAGGTCACTGACGATGGCCACGGCCAACGTGTGATGCCGCATCCACGCGGGGGCGACGCGCCGGAGCGCTTCCAGGGCCCGTACCGCGCCCTCGGCGTCCCCAACGTCCGTATGGGCCCGGGCCACGTCCAGCAGGAGCCATGTGCGCCACGACGGCGGGGTGTCGGCGCTCAGCCTCATTCCCTTGGCCAGGGCCAGCGCTTCCTCCGGGCGCTCATGCTGAACGGCGAGGCGGACCCGCTCGATCCGCACGGAGGAACGGCTGAACACCGACACGAGCCGTCCGTCCGCCGGGGGCGGCAGCTTGGCCAGTCGGTCGGCCGCGCGCGCCGCCGTACGCATCATCCGGTCGGCGGTGCCGTAGTCGCCGCTGCGGGCGTAGGACGTGGCGGCGGACATGAGCAGGCCGCCCCAGACGCGCACCCCCTCGGCGGTGTCCGTGTGCTCGCGCTCCACCTCGTCGGCGGCATGGACTGCGAGGTTCCGCGCGTCGTCCAACCGGGCCTGCCGCTGGTACGCCCACGCCACGGAGTTCGCCACCATGGGCGCGAGCAAGGGGTCCGAGGAGTCCCCGGCGGCGGCGTGGGCACGCTCCAGGGAGGCCAGGGCGAGGTCGGTCTTGCCGAGGCGGATGGCCAGGTGGCCGCCCAGTTGCAGCGCCTTGCCCAGGACCGCCTGGCCGGCCGCCCGCTGATCGGCGTCGCCGACGGCGGTGAGCAGGCGGGCGTCCGCGATGACATCCGGGAGTACGGCCATGAGCCGCCCGAACTCCGCCGCGTGGTACAGCGTCCACCCCTCCGCGAGTTCGGCCCGCACGAGGTGCGGTGAAAGCCCCTCGGCACCGGTGGGTTCGACAGGAGGGGCGAAGAGCGGCGGCATGATCGCGCGCCGGACTGCGACGAGTTGGGGCGGGTCGGCCTCCCCGCTGGACGGAACGGCCGGTGGGTCGCCCAGAAGGGCCGTCAGCTCGACGCCGAGCCCCATGGCGAGGGCGTGCAGTGTCGGCAGGCGCGCACTGTGCTTACGGCGCTGTTCCAGCTTCCGGATCACGTCCACGGACACTCCGGACCGTTCGGCCAGCCCCTCCTGCGTGAGCCCCGCCGGCCGGCGCAGCCGGGCCAGACGATCGCCCAAGTGCTCAGTAGCCATGCACCAGAAGCTACGCCGGGGTGGGCGGCTCGTGTGATCGATCCGGAAACCGGAGCGGCGGGACGCGAGACGGTGGAGTGCGCGGCGACGCATGACCCGCGCTGGTCGGACCATGGGCCGGTGACGGCGGTCTTCGAGCGGCAGGAATGAGGCCGGTCCATGCTCGAGCAGCGCCCGCGAGCATGATCCTTAGTCGAACACGGGAATATTGCCGTTGCGTCATGGACGGACCTTCGGCCCGCCCCTAATCTCGGTTCCGGTCGGCTCAACCGGAGCCGGAGGCAAGGGGGTTGGGCGTGGAGGCCGATTCGGCTCTCACTCGTCTCACGGGGAGTGGCGAAGGCTCGGGGGAATGCGGGAAGAACGACTGCCCGAACCTCTATCTGGACGAGACGGACGGCGGATTCGTCGTTCAGGGTTACCTGTGCAATGCCTTTCGGCCGCCGGTCGGCGAGGCGCTGGTGAAGATCCCCGAAAGCGTTTTGAGGGAGGCCGTCCGTGCTCTTGGCTGGTGAGGAATGGCAGGCCAAGTTCCGGAACTTCCAGATGGAGGCGTGGCGGCTCGAAACACTGCCTCAATACCTCGTGCCGCAGGAAGCGGAAGAGTTCTCACGTTTCCTTGCCGGGGAGCGTCCGCCCGTACCGTGCGAGGACGACTGGGCGGATCTGATCCTCGGTCACCGTGAGGCCGGTCGAAGCATGGGGCGGGTTCATATCGTCACGCGCCCACTGTCGGATTACCTGAGGTTCGAGTTCGAGTGGTTCTACGCCAATAGCGTCAGGGCCGGAGAGGACATCCGGATTCTTGACGTGACCGATCGGGCTCACCCGCTGGTCGGGGTTCAGGACTTCTGGATGTTCGACCGGTCGACGGTCGTGCTCATGAACTACGAGCCGGACGGCAAGCAGATCGACCGGGAGCTGTTCGACGGCGACCCCGAGCGGTTCAGGGAGTACCAGCGCATCGCCGTGGCCGAGTCGGTGTCGTTCATGGAGTACGTGAAGCGGATTGACGCTTGAGCCCGAGAGGCTGGGGCAGTCCAAGGCTGACCTGGCGGAGACGCTGAGGGAACTGCGCAGGCGAGCCGGTCTCACGGGAGACCGGCTCGCTCGGCGTTGTGCCATGTCCCAGTCCAAGATCAGCAAGATCGAGACCGGCAAGACCATACCGACGTTGGTGGACGTGGAGCGCATTCTGCGCGCGCTGGACACTCCGCCGAAGCTGATCGCCGAGGTGACGGCGCTCACCAGGATCGCCAACACCGAATGGCAGGACGTGCGGTCCCTCCGCCGCCGGGGGCTGGACAAGAAGCAGAACGAGTTGGCCGACATCGAGAAGACCTCGACGGAGCTCCGGTACTTCCTGCTTTCCATGATCACCAGCCTCCTCTCGACGCCGGAATACATTCGCGCCAGCATTGCCGACGTGCCCGGTGACCACTCGAAGGTCATTGCGAAGAAGCTGGAACGGCAGGCGGCGCTCTACGACGATGCGAAGTCGTTCACTTTCATCCTGACGGAGTATGCCGTCAGGTTCCCACTCCTGGCCGGGCCGGCGATGGCTGTGCAGATCGATCGACTGGCTTCGCTGTCATATCTTCCCGCTGTGAGGCTGGGTGTGGTCCCGACCGCTTCCTTTCTGCCGGGCTGCCCATTGAACACCTTCACCGTGTACGACGACCGTATGGCCACGGTCGAAATTTCCACCGGCGTGATGATGTTCCGGGACTCCCGGGACGTGTCCAGTTACCGCGAAGAGTTCTCTGCCTACGAGTCCCATGCACTGTTTGGGGAAGAGGCGCGGGAGCGGCTGCGCGTCTGGGCCGATATGCATCGTCGATGATCTTTAGTCGATCACAAGAATAGTGCTCGAAACGCTCCCCTTCCGGCGCCACCATCGAAGCGCACACCGAATTCCCGACCTCTGGTGGAAGTAGGCGCACCATGCAGAACGGAACCGACCTCTACGGCCTGTCGCTCGAAGGGGTGTATTTCGGCGAGGCCTGCGGTGGAAATACCCACCCCGACGGCGAATCGTGCGTCACCCTCGCCCGTATCGCCGTGGACGCGTGGGCCCTGGGCGACAGCAAGCGGCCGGGCGCCGAGCCCTTGCGGTTCACCACCGCCGAACTGAACGCCGCCGGCATCGACCCCGCCCGCTTCGGCCTCTCGGCCTGACCACATTTTCCAGCCGCGGCTCCCCCTCCTTCCTGAGAGGTGGGAGCCGCCCTCAACAGCGTGGAAAAGGCCCCCTTGCACTGGCACGGCTATCTGTGGGTCGGCGGCAAAGCCGTCTTCGACAAGGAGAGCGTCCGGCGGCCGCCCTCGGCCGTGGAGCCCGTCGGGAGCAGCGCACCGGAAGTCGTCGCGCGCTACCGGGAAGCCGTCGCCGAGTGGCGAGTGACGACTGTGCCGCCACTGGAGACGGCCTACTGGTTGGTGCGGCCTGCTGGGCTGGTGCGGGGAACGTGGGAGGAACCCATCGGCGCCGCACGGTGGCTGGCGGAACGTCTTGCGCAGTACGGGCCTCGGTTCGCCGCCGAGGCGGAGCGGGACGTGCACAGCCTCGCCCGGAAGACGGAGCGCGCGGCCCGGACACTCCGGCACGGCGGCGACGTCTCCTTCGGGCACTACCTCACGCGTCTGGAGTTCCTCAGCCTCGCCGTCGTGACGTGTTCCCCGAACCAGGCGGCGCAGCACCCTTGCCCCCTCGCGTGAGGCACCTACAGCGCCGCCCGGCTCCCCGTGCTCACCGGTGTGGTCGATGTCGCCGCGCGGGCCGCGTCCGCCGCGATCTGGTCCGCCGTCAGGACGTAGCCCGTCTCCGCGTCGGACGTGGAGCGGGCGAAGACGACGCCGTACACCTTCCCCGCAGGGGTCAGCAGCGGGCCGCCCGAGTTGCCCGGGCGGATCGTGGAGCGGACGGAGTACACCGTGCGGGTGGTGATGCCGTCGCCGTAGATGTCCTGGCCCTTGGCGCGGACCTCGTTGGCGACGGTGGCCGCCCGCAGGTCGAGTCCGCCGTTCTCGGGGAAGCCCGCGACCACGGCGGCGTCGCCGCGCTTGGCGGTCTTGTCGAAGGGCAGGACGGGGGCCTTCAGACCGGGGACGTCCAGGACCGCGACGTCGGTCCTGGGGTCGAACAGGACGACCTTCGCCTTGTACGCCTGGCCGATCCCGCCGACCCGTACGGTCGGCCGGTCGACCCCGGCGACCACGTGCGCGTTGGTCATCACGTGGTGCGCGGCGTAGACGAAGCCGCTGCCCTCCTGGCCGCGCCGGCCGCCGCCGGTGTCCGCGACGCCCTCGACCTTGACGACGCTCTCGCGCGCCGCCCGCGTCGCCGTGCCGGTCACCGCGTCGCCCGAGGGCTCGGCGACACCGGTGGCGGGTTCGTTCTCGAAGGGGTTGAAGACCTGGGGGAAGCCGGCGCCGGACAGGGCGTCCGTCGTGCGGCTGAACCACGTGGGCGCCTGCTCGGGCATCGCCTTCTGGACCGCGCCCAGCAGCGTGGAGTCCTTGATCTCCTTGGTCAGCAGGGTCGAGTTCGCCGAGACCAGGACGCTGGCCGCGACCCAGCCGACCAGCAGGACGGCCAGGGAGTTGACCGCCGCGCCGCCGATCCCGTCGACGCCGCGCACCGGCGCCCACGTCAGCCGGCGCCGCAGCCGCCAGGCGAACCGCCCGGCCAGCGCGTGCCCGATCGCGGCGGGCAGCAGGACGACGAGGACGGCGACGGCCGCCGCGGTGGAGGTGCCGGCGTCGAAGGGTTCCAGCGCGTACGGAAGGGCCAGGACGCCCAGCACCGCCCCGCCGAGGAACCCGGCGAGCAGCACGACGCCGGCGACCAGGCCGCGCCGGAAGCCGGAGACGGCGTAGGCGACGACGATCAGCATGAGAAGCACATCGAGCAGGTTCAACGCGGAGCCCTTTCCATCACGCGCGCCCCCCGATCGCGCCCACAACAGGTGTGGACTAGAGAAAACGCCCGTTTGGGGACCAACGGTTCCCTCGCATGGCGTACACCACAAAAGAAAGGCCCGGCGCGGCCCCCTGCGGTGACAGGGGGACCACACCGGGCCCGGTGATCGGGGAACGGCTCAGACGCGGCTCGGCTCCCGGTCGTCGGCGGACTTGTCGTCGGACTTGTCGACGGCTGCCGCCGGCGCCCCGTGCGCCAGCTGCTTGTGCAGCTGCTCGCCCTCGACGTCGACGTTCGGCAGCACCTTGCCGAGCCAGCCCGGCAGCCACCAGGCGGCCTTGCCGAGCAGGGCCAGGACCGCCGGGACGATCGCCATGCGGACGACGAACGCGTCGAAGAAGACCGCGATGGCCAGGCCGAAGCCGATCATCTTGATCATCGATTCCGAGGAGCCGATGAAGCCCGCGAAGACGCTCATCATGATGATGGCGGCGGCCGTCACGACCCGCGCGCCGTGCTTGAAGCCGGTCACGACCGCCTGGCCGGGGCGCTCGCCGTGGACGAACGCCTCCCGCATGCGGGTGACGAGGAAGACCTCGTAGTCCATCGCCAGACCGAAGACGACACCCACCATGAAGATCGGCATCATGCTCATGATCGGGCCGGTCTCCTCGACGCCGAAGAGCCCGCCGAGCCAGCCCCACTGGAAGACCGCGACGACCGCGCCGAGCGCGGCGACCACGGACAGCAGGAAGCCGAGCGCGGCCTTCAGCGGGACGAGCACGGACCGGAAGACGACCATCAGCAGCAGGAAGGCCAGGCCGACGACGAGCGCCAGGTAGGGCACCAGGGCGTCGTTGAGCTTCTGCGAGACGTCGATGTTCATCGCCGTCGAGCCGGTGACGAGCACCGTGGCGCCGGTGTCCGACTTCAGGGACGCGCCCTTGCCGCGGATCGCGTGGACCAGGTCCTCGGTCTCCGTGCTGGTCGGCTTGGACTTCGGCACGACGTTGAGGATGGCCGTGTCACCGGCCTTGTTGAACGCCGCCGGCGTGACCGTGGCGACGTTGTCCAGGCCCGTCAGGGTGTCGTGGACCTTGTTCGCCGCGCCCTTGGGGTCCTTGGTGCCGGCCACATCGGTGATCACCATCAGCGGTCCGTTGAAGCCCGGGCCGAAGCCCTCGGACAGCAGGTCGTACGCCTTGCGCTGCGTGGTGCTCTTGGACGCGGCGCCGTCGTCGGGCAGGCCCAGCTCCAGCGAGGCGGCGGGCACGGCGATCACGCCCAGCCCGACCACACCGGCCACGAGAACCATCACCGGCTTGCGGAGCACGAAGCGCGCCCAGCGGGTGCCCATGTTGGGCTTGTCCTCGGCGGCCGCGTCCGGGCCGGCCTTGCGGACCTTGCGGGCCAGCACCTGCTTGCCCGCGAAGCCCAGCAGGGCGGGGATGAAGGACAGCGCGATGAGGACGGCGATGGCGACCGTACCGGCGGCGGCCATGCCCATCTTCGTCAGCATCGGGATGTTGACGACCGCCAGCCCGGCCAGCGCGATGACCACGGTCAGACCGGCGAAGACCACCGCGGAGCCCGCCGTGCCGACGGCCCGGCCCGCGGCCTCCTCGCGCTCCCGGCCCTCGGCGAGCTCGGCGCGGAAGCGGGAGACGATGAACAGCGCGTAGTCGATGCCGACGGCGAGGCCGATCATCATGGCCAGCGTCGAGGTGTTGCTGGACAGGTCCAGGACCGGCGCCAGGGCGGCGATCGAGGAGACGCCGATGCCCACACCGATGATGGCGGTGAGCAGCGGCAGTCCGGCGGCGACCAGCGAGCCGAAGGTGATCAGCAGGACGACCGCCGACACCGCGATGCCGATGGCCTCCGAGCCGCCCTCGGGCATCTGCTGGAGGACGCTGCCGCCGACCTCGACGGTCAGCCCGGCGTCACGGCCGTGCTGAGCGGCGTCCTTGAGGTTCTCGCGCGAGTCCTCGGTCAGGTCGGTGGACTTGACCTTGTACGCGGCGGAGGCGTAGCCGGTGGTCTCCGGCTTGTTGACGGCGTGCCCGGCGAACGGGTCGACGACCGACGCCACCTGCGGGCCGCCCTTGAGCTCGTCGAGGACCTTCTCGACGGCCGCCTTGTTCTTCGCGTCCGTCAGCTTCTGGCCCTCCGGGGCCTTGAAGACGACGCGGGCGGAGGCGTTCTGTTCGTTGTTGCCCGGGAAGCGCTTCTCCAGCAGGTCGAACGCCTGCTGCGCCTCGGTGCCGGGGATGGAGAAGTCGTTGTTGGTCGACTTCGACGCGGTGGCGGCGCCGACCCCGGCGAGTACCAGCAGCGTCACCCATATCAGGGCGAAGTACCAGCGGCGCCTGAAGGCGAGCCGGCCGAGTTTGTAGAGGAACGTGGCCACGAGGCGTTGTGCTCCCGTCGGATCAAATGGACGAACTGGGCGTGGAAAACCGGCCCGACGACGAGAGCGGCGCGTCAGGTGGGGGGTGTGGGGGGATCAGAGGCCGAGAGCGGGGAGGATCACGGCGTCGATGTAGCGGGACACGTACGCGGAGTCCGCGGTCATGTCCTCGATCAGGGGTCGGGTGATGAAGGCGCCGAGCATCATGTGCGCGACGTAGCCGAGCGCGGGGTTGTCCGCGGCGATCTCGCCCCGGCCGACCGCCCGCCGCAGCAGCGCTTCGAGACCGGAGATCTCCGGCTCGATCAGCAGCTCGCGCAGCGCGCGGTGGAGATCGGGGTTGGTGTGGATCGCGTGTCCCAGGCCCCGCATGAGGGCGGCGTCCTGCTCCATCTGGGCATCGTCGGCCTCGCACACCATCGCGTGGAGGTCACCGCGCACCGTGCCGGTGTCGATGTCCGCCAGCTCGATCGGCTTCTTGTGGCGCAGGGCGCTCACGACCAGCTCCGGTTTGCCCTTCCACTGGCGGTAGAGGGTGGCCTTGCTGGAGTGCGTACGGGCCGCGACGGCGTCCATGGTGAGGGCGTCGTAGCCGACCTCGCGCAGGATGTCGAGGACGGCCGCGTAGATCTCGGCCTCGCGGTCGGGCGTCAGCCGGGTACGGCGGGCCGCCGGGGTGGGTGGTTCCGTGGGCATCGCGCGCTCCCTTCCGACCTTCCGATCCACTCCACTGAACGAAACGGTTTCGTACACCACGAGCGTACGACGGGCCCGATACGGGAACGGACCGTTCCGGTGGTGTTCTCCGTCACGGCGCGACGGCCGCGCACCGCCGACCGAGTTGCCGCGACCTTCCGGGCCCGAAACCATGGGTGGGGTGAGAGAGGAACCCGGCGCGCCCGGCGCGTATCTCCGATTTCCGCACCTGCACGGTGATCTCCTCTGCTTCACCGCCGAGGACGACCTCTGGGTGGCCCCGCTGGCATCCCCCGGCGTGCCGGGCGGCGGTGCCGGGCGGGCCTGGCGGCTGACCGTCGACCGCACCCGGGTCGGACACCCCCGCTTCTCGCCCGACGGGCGGCACATCGCGTTCACCACCTGGCGCAGTCTCGACCCCGAGATCCACCTCGCCCCCGTCGACGGCGGCCCGGCCCGCCGGCTCACCTACTGGGGCAGCTCCGACGCCCGCGTCTGCGGCTGGGCGCCGCCCGACGAGCACGGCGCCTGCGACATCCTCGCCGTCTCCTCGCACGGCCAGCCCTTCTCCTACTTCTCCTGGGCCTACCGCCTGCCCACCGACGGCAGCCCCGGCGGCCGGCTGCCCTGGGGCCCGGCCTCCGACTTCTCGATCCGGGCCGAGGACCACAAGACGCTGCTGCTCACCGGCAAGCCCCCGCACGAGCCCGCCTCCTGGAAGCGCTACCGCGGCGGCGCGACCGGCCGGCTCTGGCTGCACGGCACCCGGCTGGTCCCCGACATCGGCGGGCACCTGGACGCGCCGATGTTCGTCGGCGACCGCATCGCCTTCCTCTCCGACCACGAGGGCGTCGGCAACCTCTACTCCTGCCTGCCGGACAGCTCCGACCTGCGCCGCCACACCGACCACGCCGACTTCTACGCCCGCCATGCCTCCACCGACGGCACCCGCGTCGTCTACCAGTGCGCGGGCGATCTGTGGCTGGTCGACGACCTCGGCCCGCAGGGCACCCCGCGCAGGCTCGACGTGCGGCTGGCCGGGCCGCGCGCGGGCCGGCGCACGTACCAGGTGCAGGCCGCCTCCCACGTCGACGCGCTCGCGGTCGACGCCACCGGCCGGGCCAGCGCCGTCCAGGTCCGCGGCAGCCTCTACTGGCTCACCCACCGCGACGGCCCGGCCCGCGCGATCGCCGACACCCCGGGCGTACGGGTCCGGCAGCCGGAGATGCTCGGCTCGACCGGACAGGTCGCCTACGTCACGGACGCCGAGGGCGAGGACGCGATCGAGATCGCGCAACTGCCGCGCGCCACCGGACCCGCCGAGCCGCGCCGCCTGGCGGCCGGCCTGATCGGCCGGGTGCACGAGCTCGTCTCCGCGCCGGACGGCGAACGGCTGGCCGTCGCCGCGCACGACGGCCGGCTGCTGCTGGTCGACACCTCGCCCGACAGCGAGCACGAGGGCGAGGTCGGCGAGCTGATCCGGTCCGCCAACGGGCCCGTGCGCGACCTCGCCTTCTCGCCCGACTCCGCCTGGCTGACCTGGTCGCACCCGGGCATCGGGCGCTCCCTGCGCCAGATCAAGATCGCCCGGCTCGCCGACCGGCTGATCGTGGACGTCACCAACGGCCGCTTCGAGGACGAACAGCCCGTCTTCACCCGCGACGGCCGCTACCTCGCCTTCCTGTCCTGGCGCGGCTTCGACCCCGTCTACGACGTGCACACCGGCGACCTGTCCTTCCCGCTGGGCTGCCGCCCCTATCTCGTCCCCCTGTCCTCGGCCACGCCCTCGCCCTTCGCGCTGTCGGCCGAGGGCCGGCCGCCGTCCGGCGGGCTGGACGCCGACGAGACCGGCGGCGACGAAGGGACGACGCTGATCGAGGTGGAGGGCGTGGAGAGCCGGGTGACGCCCTTCCCGGTGGCCGCCTCGAAGTACTCGGAGCTCCACCCCGTCAGCGGCGGCGGCCTGGTGTGGCTGCGCTGGCCCATCTCCGGCGCCCTCGGCGAGACCTTCGCCAACCCCACCGACACCTCCGGCCGCCCCACGCTCGAACACTTCGACCTGGCCAAGGCCAAGCGCACCGAACTCACCAGCTCCCTCGACTGGTTCTCGGTCAGCGGTGACGGCACCCGCCTGGTCGTCAACGACGAGGGCGAGCTGCGCGCCGTGCCCGCCACCGACGTCGGCGACTCCGACTCGACCGTCTTCATCGACATGCGGCGCATCCTGCACGAGGTCGACCCGGCCGCCGAGTGGCGCCAGGCGTACGAGGAGGCCGGCCGGATCGTCCGCGCGTACTTCTGGGAGCCGGGGATGTGCGGCATCGACTGGGACGCGGTGCTCGCGCAGTACCGGCCGCTCGTCGAACGCGTCGCCACCCCCGACGACTTCGCCGACCTGCTGCGGGAGGTCCTCGGCGAGCTGGGCACCTCGCACGCCTACGTCGGACCCGCGCGCCGCAACGAGGGCCCGCCGCATTACCAGCGGGCCATCGGGCTCCTCGGCGCCAACCTGATCCGCGACAAGAACGGCGCCTGGACCGTGCGCCGCATCCTGCCCGGCGACTCCTCCGACTCCAAGGCCCGCTCCCCGCTGGCCGGTTCGGGCATCCGCGAGGGCGCGGTGCTCAGCCACGTCGACGGCCGGCCGGTCGACCCGGTCACCGGCCCGTACCCGCTGCTGGCCGCGGCGGGCGGCACGACCGTGGAGCTGACCTTCGGACCACCGGACGGCGAGGGACCGCCGCGCCGGGTCGCCGTCGTGCCGCTGGTCGACGAGCGGCCGCTGCGCTACCAGGACTGGGTGGCCAAGCGCCGCGCGGTCGTACGGGAGGTCAGCGGCGGCAAGTGCGGCTATCTGCACATCCCCGACATGGGCGGCTCCGGCTGGGCGCAGTTCAACCGCGACCTGCGGATGGAGATGTCACGGCCGGCGCTCATCGTGGACGTACGCGGCAACGCCGGCGGCAACATCAGCGAGCTCGTCGTGGAGAAGCTGACCCGCACGATCATCGGCTGGGACCTGACGCGCGACGCGCAGGCGGTGTCGTACGCGAGCAACGCCCCGCGCGGGCCGGTCGTGGCCATCGCCGACGAGATGACGTCCTCCGACGGCGACATGATCACCGCGGCCTTCAAACTCCAGGGCATCGGCCCGGTGGTGGGCCTGCGCACCTGGGGCGGCGTCGTCGGGATGACCGGGCGGCACCGGCTCGGGGACGGCACGGCGATCACCGTGCCGATGAACGCCGCCTGGTTCGACGCCTACGGCTGGGACGTGGAGAACCACGGCGTGGAGCCCGACATCGAGGTCGACCGCACCCCGCTGGACTGGGCGGAGGGGCGGCACAAGCAGCTCGACGACGCGGTGCGGCTGGCGCTCGACCTGCTGGAGCGGCACGGGGCGGCGGAGCCGCCGGACTACTCACGGGTGCCGGACCGGCGGCGGCCGAAGCTGCCGCCGCGGTGATCGCCGAGAGGGCATGCGTAAGGGGCGCACCCCCGTGGGGTGCGCCCCTTACCGGCTGGTGCCTCTTACCGACGGTCGTCCATGTCGTCCTGGATGTCGTCGAAGCTGCGCTGGCCCTGCTGCCGGGTCTCGTCCGCGCGCTGGCGCAGGCGCTCCTGCTCGCTCTGGCCGCGCTGCTTCGCCTCGTCCTGCTTGCCCTGCATCTTCTCCTTGGCCTTCTGAGCCTTCTCCTGCATCTCGTCCTTGATACCCATGCTGTTCTCACTCCTCGTGGGGGGTGGGTGCGGGGCAGTCGAGCGGCCCCGAATCAGCGTGGCACGCGCCCTCACGGCGCGCATATCGTACGACTACCCTGCGCTACCGGCCGCCCGTGCCTTCTCGTCCGCCGCGCCGCCCGCGCCCACCAGACCCACCGCCGGTACGCCCGCCAGCCTCGGCTCGAAGTGGCGCATCTCCCGCCGCCCGCCCAGGGCGAGGAGCTCGGGCAGCAGTCCGCGTACGGCCTGGAGGCCGCGCAGCCACCCCTGCCCGTACACATGCGCCGAGCGCCGCTCGATGCCCGCGACCAGGCGGTCCGTGGTCGGCCCGAGGGGGTAGGTGCGGTTCGCCGGCCACGGCAGCCGCTGCCGCAGCTCGCGGATCACGTCGTTCTCGTCGGCGCCGCGCACCATGTCGGTGTCGGTCCAGCTCAGATAGGCGACGCCGACCCGTACGCCCTTGTGGCCCACCTCCGCGCGCAGGCAGTGCGCGTACGCCTCGACGCCCGACTTCGACGCGCAGTAGGCGCTCATCAGCGGCGCCGGGGTGATCGCGGCGAGCGAGGCGATCTGGAGCAGATAGCCGCGGCTCTCGGTCAGTACGGGCAGGAAGGCTCGGCCGGTGACGGCGCTGCCGATGAGGTTGACCTCCACGACCCGCCGCCAGGCGTCGGGGTCGGAGTCGGCGAACGGGCCGCCCGTGGCCACGCCCGCGTTGGCGACGACGATGTCCACCTTGCCGAAGCGGGCCTTGACCTCGCGGGCGGTGCGGGCCATCGCCTCGTGGTCGGTGACGTCGGCGTGCCAGTACGCCGCGTCCTCGTGCAGCGAGTCCGCCACCCGCCGCAGCTCGTCCGGCTCCAGGCCGACCAGCGCGACGCGCGCGCCGCGTGCCGACAGCTTCCGGGCGAGCAGCTCGCCGACGCCGCGCGCGGCCCCGGTGACCACCGCGACCTGGCCCTCCAGGCCCGTACGGCTCATCGGGCGGCCTCCGCGGTCGCGGCGGGGCGGCGGGTGGTCCGCGGCAGCCGCAGCACCCGGTACTCGGTGAGGTCCACCCGCCGGGTGACCTTGCGGAACTCCGCGGTGGTGCCGGGCCAGACCACGGTGTTGCGGCCCTCCCCGTCCAGGTACCAGCTGTCGCAGCCGCCGGTGTTCCACACCGTGCGCCGCATCCGGGTCTGGACGCCGCGGTTCCAGGCGCCCACGGCGGAGGGGCGGGCGTCGAGCGCGGCCTTGCCGCCGAGGGTGTCCAACTGCCGTATGAAGTCGGCCAGGTAGTTCAGCTGGGCCTCGATGATGAGGATCATCGAGCTGTTGCCCAGGCCGGTGTTGGGCCCGATGATCGTGAGGAAGTTGGGGAACCCGGCGGCGCTGGTGCCGCGCAGGGCCGCCATGCCGTCCTTCCACTCCTCCGCCAGCGTCGTGCCGTCGGCGCCGGTCACCCGCTCGGCGATCGGCATGTCCGTGACCCGGAACCCGGTGCCGAAGACGATCGCGTCGGCCTCCGTCTCCGTACCGTCGGCGGCGACGAGCGTGGAGCCGCGGACCTCGGCGAGCCCGGACGTCACGACGTCCACATTGGGCTCGGCGAGCGCGGGGTAGTAGTCGTTGGACAGCAGGATGCGCTTGCAGCCGATGCGGTAGTCGGGGGTGAGCCCGGCGAGCAGTGCCGGGTCCTTGACGGCCTTGCGCATATGGGACTTGGCCAGGCTCTCCAGCAGCCCCAACCGCTTGGGGTGCTTGGTGAAGGCGCTCACCTGGAGCTCCCGGACGGCCCACAGCAGCTGTCGGCGCAGCGCGCGGGTGACGGGGGCCTTGGTGTGCAGCCACTGCTCGGCCGCGGTGATCCGGCGGTCGGCGCGGGGCAGGACCCAGGGGGCCGTGCGCTGGAAGAGCGTGAGGTGGCGTACGTCCGGCTGGATGGAGGGGATGATCTGGATGGCCGAGGCGCCGGTGCCGATCATCGCGACGCGCTTGCCGCGCAGGTCGTAGTCGTGGTCCCAGCGGGCGGAGTGGAAGACCTTGCCGGGGAAGCCGGCCAGGCCCGGGACGTCCGGGATCCTGGGCTCGGACAGTGGCCCGGTCGCGGAGACGACCACGTCGGCGGTGAGCGGCCCGGAGGCGGTGTCGAGCTCCCAGAGGAGCCGGTCGGCGTCCCAGCGCAGGCTGCGGACCTCGGAGTCGAAGCGCAGGTGGGGGCGGAGGCCGAAGGTGTCGGCGACGCGCTCCAGATAGGCGCGGATGTGCGGCTGACCGGAGAAGTTGCGCGGCCACTCGGGGTTGGGGGCGAAGGAGAAGGAGTAGAGGTGGGAGGGGACGTCGCAGGCGCAGCCGGGATAGGTGTTGTCCCGCCAGGTGCCGCCGACGGAGCCGGCGCGCTCCAGGACCAGGAAGTCGGTGACGCCCTCCCGGCGCAGCCGTACGGCCGCGCCCAGCCCGCCGAATCCGGACCCGATCACCGCCACGCGTTTGTGCTCGGCCATGCCTCCGCCTCCCGGTGTAGCGTCCAACCATGCCAGCGATTACTGGCATGGTTCGGAGCGTAGGGCAGTCGCTCGTGGAGCGATAGGGGGCCGCGGCAAGGAAGTTACCGCGCGTACGGAAGGGAATAGGGTGCGGGAATGGCGAGTGACGAGGACGCCGTGGGCGAACGGCCGGAGCCGTCCGGCGTACGGGGCGAGCCGCGCGAATACCGCGTGACGGAACTGGCCGAGGCGGCCGGGATCCCGGTGCGCACGCTGCGCTTCTACCGCGAGCGCAAACTGCTCCCGCCGCCGCGCCGCGAGGGCCGCATCGCCTGGTACGGCCCGCACCACCTGGCCCGGCTGCGCACGATCGCCGCCCTCCTGGACCGCGGCCACACGCTCGGCGGCATCGCCGAGCTGCTCACGGCCTTCGAGTCCGGCCGCGACGTGGGCGAGCTCCTCGGCCTGGCCGGCGCGACGATCACGGTCCCGTGGTCGGAGGAGACCGCGGTACGACTCAGCCCGGAGGAGTTGGCCGACCGCTTCGAGGGCGAGGTCACCCCCGAGAACCTCACCGCCACCCTGGACATCGGCTATCTCGGCGTCGACGGCGACAAGATCGTCCACGTCAGCCGCCGCCTGCTCGACGCCTCTTCGGCGCTGGTCCGCCACGGCATCCCCCTGGCGGCGGTCCTGGCCGCGGGCCGCGAGGTCCGCGCCCACGCGGACGCGATGGCGGAGACCTTCACGACCCTGCTCCGCGCGCACTCCGTGACGGAAACCCTCGACGAGCTGCGGCCGCTGGCGAAGGCGGTGGTGGAGGCGGAGTTCACGATGGCGATGGACCGCCGGGTCCGTACGGAGCCGGCTCGGGAGGAGCCGGGGGCGGGTCGGTCCGGCTGACGAAGGCCGGGGGCGGCTTGGTGCGGGGCGGCGGCTGTCATCCGGCGGGCGGCTTCCGCCGACCTTCTGCCGCCCGGCCGGGGTCCGGCGACCCGGCCAGGAGGATCCGTACGGACTTGCCGCAGCGGCCGCAGGGACTGAGGCCGTCCAGCCACAGGACGATGCCGCCGCACCCCCGGCATTTCACGGGCTCCCCTCCACCTTCAGCAGGCATGTTCACGGCCCTTCCCGCGTCGCTCGTTTCCATGGCAGCGCCCTCGTCTCCCATCGAGGACGTATCGCCGCCATTCCGGAGACAGTTGGGACGCCTCGGCGGTAGCTTGTAAACGTCCCAAACGTCCGAGGGAGAGCCCTTGAACACTGCTCTGCGATCGGCTATGGCCGACGCCGGTCTCTCGCCGCGACAGTTGGCTTTACGCCTCGGGGTGTCGGGCAAGACCGTTGAGCGCTGGATCAGCGATCCGGAGCTGACCCCGCACCCGAGGAACCGCCACGATGCCTGTGCGGCGCTGGGAGTTGACGAAGAGATGCTGTGGCCGAAAGCCGTCAAGGAGCGCATCAAGGCCGGGACGGACAGGGAGATCGTCCATAGCTACCCCTATCGGTCCGCGTGCCCGTCGGCGGTTTGGGGAGAGCTGATCGACGACGCCGCCGAAGAGCTGTTCTTCGCCGGTTACACGAACTACTTCCTCTGGCTCGACCAGCCCGACTTCGTCGGCACGCTGCGCCGCAAGATGCGGCAGGGCTGCCGGGTCCGTTTCCTGCTCGGGGACCCGGCCGGAGAAGTCACCCGGCAGCGCGAGCAGATCGAGGACGTCGCGTTGAAGGTCTCCACCCGCATCAGGATCACCTTGGAACATCTGGAAAGGCTCGGACCGGCGGAACAGCTGGAGACCCGCTCCTCCGCGTCGGCGGACGCGATCAACCACGTCTCCTTGTCCGTCTTCCGCTTCGACGACCGCGCCCTGGTCACGCCACACCTCGCCCGGCTGGTCGGCCACGACTCGCCGCTGCTGCACCTGCGCCGCCACGGAGAGAGCGGAATGTTCTCCCGCTTCGCGGAACACAGCGAGGAACTGTGGTCCCGAGGCGTGCCCGTACCGGCTTCGGTGAGCCCGTAGGTCCGTCGGGGCGTTCAGCGCGCTTCACTCTCCGTGCGTCGCCCACCCTTCCCTGAACGGTACGGCGAGCGCCAACGACTTGTCGCGGTAGGCGGATACGCCGCCGGATCAGATGCTGTCGGCTCTCCGGGGGCCGGGACAAGGGGTTCGGGTTTCCGTTGCTGGAAACCGCCGGGGGAGCGGCACCCCGCGACCCCGTCACACCGCGATCCGTTCCTGTTCCTCCTCCGCTTCCTCCAGGAGGCGGGCCGCCATCGTGTCCAGGGCGCGGTCCAGGAGGGCGCGGTCCTCGGGGTCGGTGATGTCCCAGTCGTCCAGGCGGGTGGCCAGCCAGTCGCGCCATGTGCGGTTCAGGCGGTCGATCTCCGCCTCGCCGGCCGGGGTCAGGGTCAGGCGGTCGCCCTCGACCCGCGCCAGGCCCGCTTCCGCCGCGCGGGTGAAGGCCGGGGCCAGGACCTCCGGCGGCATGCGGTGGGCGGTGGCCACCGACGTCAGCGTGGCCTCGCCGCGGACGCGCAGGCGCCAGTGGATCTGGCCGAGGGTCCACGCCTCCGCGGGGCCCAGCGGGCTGCCCGACTCCGCGAGGATCTGGCGGCTGACCGGGCTGCGGGCGCGGCGCATGACGCCCGCCACCGCGCGTTCCAACTGGCGTTCCGCCTCCGCCGAGTCGGGGGCCGCGAAGCCCTCGCCCATGTCGGAGGCGCCGGCCCGCGCGCTGTCGCGCAGTGGCACCTCCTTGAGGAACCAGGCCACCAGGAAGCCGAGGAGCGCGACCGGTACGACCCACAGGAAGACGTAGTTGATCGTTTCCGCGTAGGCGTCGACGACCGGCCGTGCCTGTTGCGGCGGCAGCCGCGCCAGGTCAGCCGGGCTCAGCACCGCGGACGGCGGGACGCCCGGGGACCGCAGGAGCGCCTCCTCCAGGTTCGGCCGGAGCTGCTTGGTGTAGAGCGTGCCGAAGATGGCCGTGCCGAACGCGCTGCCGAGCGTGCGGAAGAAGGTCACGCCCGAGGTGGCCGTGCCCAGTTCGTGGTACGGGACCGTGTTCTGCACGGCGATCGTCAGCACCTGCATGGCCAGGCCGATGCCGGCGCCGAGGACGAACATGTACAGCGACTCCAGCCACGGCCCCGTCGACGCGCCCATCGTCGACATCAGGAACAGGCCGAGCGCCATCACCGCCATCCCGGAGACGGGGAAGACGCGGTAGCGGCCGGTGCGGCTGACGGTGATGCCGGAGAGCATGGACGCGCCCAGCAGCCCGGCGACCATCGGGAGCGCCCGTACGCCCGACATGGTCGCCGACACCCCGTCCACGTACTGGAGGTACGTCGGCAGATAGGTGAGCGCCCCCAGCATCGCGAAGCCCACGATGAAGCTGAGGACCGAGCAGATGACGAAGACGGGGTTGCGGAAGAGGTGCATGGGGAGCATGGGTTCCTTCGCCCGCAGCTCCACCAGGACGAACGCCGTCAGCAGGACGAGCGACCCCGCGAACAGGCCGACGATCACCGCCGAGCCCCACGCGTACTCGTTGCCGCCCCACTCCAGCCCCAGGACCAGCCCGGACGCGCCGAGGGCCACCAGCGCGATGCCCGCGTAGTCGATGACGGGCCGCACCGTGGAGCGGACGACCGGGATCGTACGGGCCGCCATGACCACCATGACGATCGCGACCGGCACGTTGACGTAGAAGCACCAGCGCCACGTCGCCTGGTCGGTGAAGATGCCGCCGAGCGTCGGGCCGACGACCGTGGTCACACCGAAGACCGCGCCCAGGGCGCCCTGGTACTTGCCGCGCTCGCGCAGCGGGATGACGTCCGCGATCAGCGCCATGGCCGTGACCATCAGACCGCCGCCGCCGACGCCCTGGAGGGCGCGGGCGGCGATCAGCATCAGCATGGAGTTCGCGGCGCCCGCGAAGACCGAGCCGCCGACGAAGACCACCGCGCTCAGCTGGAAGACGACCTTCCGGCCGAAGAGGTCGCCGAACCTGCCGACCAGGACGGTCGAGACCGTCTCGGCGAGGAGGTACGCGGTCACCACCCACGCCATGTGCCCGCCGCCGCCCAGGTCCGCGACGATCGTCGGCAGGGCGGTGGAGACGATGGTCTGGTCGAGGGCCGCCAGCAGCATGCCGAGGACGATCGTGACGAAGACGAGGTTCGTCCGGCGGCGGCTGAGCGCGGGCGGGGCCGGCGGGGCCCCGGGGGCCTCCGGGGTGGGCGCGGCAGCCGTGGTCATGATGGCCAACCTCCCGAAGTGTCCCGAAGTCCTCCGAAGCTCAGCATTCGGGCAGACGTCGATCCCCGCCACCGCTGGCGGCGCGCGGGTGAGCGAGGGGCGTGCAAGAGCGGCGCACACGCTCTTGCGAGGTTTTCGCAAAGCGCGCCTATCATCAGCCACCAACCCCTGCACCTGCGACCACAGCCCGACCGGCAGAGCGGAGCCCCGCCCATGCACGTACCCGACGGATTCATCGACGCCCCGGTGTCCGTGGCCACCGGGGCCCTCGCCGCGGCCGCCGTCGCGGTCGGCCTGCGCGGCGCCCGCAAGGAACTCGACGACAAGGCCGCGCCCCTCGCCGGGCTCGTCGCCGCCTTCGTCTTCGCCGTCCAGATGCTGAACTTCCCCGTCGCCGCCGGCACCAGCGGCCACCTCCTCGGCGGCGCCCTGGCGGCGATCCTCGTCGGCCCGTACACCGGCGTGCTCTGCATATCCGTCGTCCTGCTCATGCAGAGCGTCCTCTTCGCCGACGGCGGCCTCACCGCGCTCGGCGTCAACATCAGCGACATGGCCGTCGTCACGACCCTCGCCGCCTACGGGATCTTCCGCGCGCTCGTGAAGCTCCTGCCGCGCCGGCGGTCCGGGGTCACCATCGCCTCCTTCGTGGCGGCGCTCGTGTCCGTACCGGCCGCGGCCTGCGCCTTCACCCTGATCTACGCCCTGGGCGGCACCACCGACGTCCCCCTCGGCAAGGTCTTCACGGCGATGGTCGGCGTGCACGTCCTCATCGGCGTCGGCGAGGCGGTGATCACCGCGCTGACGGTCGGCGCGGTCGTCGCCGTCCGCCCCGACCTCGTCCACGGCGCCCGCGACCTCGTGCGCCCCCTGGAGCTGCGGACCCCGGACGGCACCGTACGCACCGCCCCGCGGCCGGCCGCCGCGCCCGCACGCTCCACGCGGCCCGTGTGGATCGCCGGCCTCGCCGCCGCCCTCGTCTGCGCCGGCGGCGTCAGCTACTACGCCTCCACCAGCCCCGACGGCCTGGAGAAGGCCGCCCACGACAAGGGCCTCGACAGCAAGACCGAGGAGCACGCCGCCGAGGACTCCCCGCTCGCCGACTACCAGGTCAAGGACGTCTCCGACGCCCGGATCTCCGGTGGCCTGGCCGGTGTGATCGGCGTCGGCGCCACCCTCGTCGTCGGCAGCGGCGTCCTCCTCGCCGTACGCCACCGCCGCGCCCGGGCCGGTACGCCCGCCGAGGCGCCCGCCACCGAGACCGTCTGACATGGGCGCGGGCCACACCCACCAGCTCTACCGGCCCGGCCGCTCGCCCGTGCACCGGCTGCCACCGCACTGCAAGCTCGCCGCCGTCCTCGGCTTCGTGCTCGTCGTCGTCTCCACCCCGCGCGAGGCGCTCTGGGCCTTCGCGGCGTACGCGCTGCTGCTCGCCGCCGTCGCGGCCGCCGCCCGGATCCCCGCCGCCTTCCTGCTCAAGCGGCTGCTGATCGAGATCCCCTTCGTGGCCTTCGCCCTGCTGATGCCCTTCGTCGCGCAGGGGGACCGGGTGGACGTCCTCGGCCTCTCCCTCAGCGAATCCGGCCTCTGGGGCGCCTGGAACATCCTCGCCAAGGGCACCCTCGGCGTCGCCGCGTCCGTCCTGCTGGCGTCCACCACCGAGCTGCGCTCCCTGCTGCTCGGGCTCCAGCGGCTGCGGATGCCGTCGCTGCTGGTCCAGATCGCCTCCTTCATGATCCGCTACGGGGACGTCGTCACGGACGAGATGCGGCGCATGCGCGTCGCCCGCGAATCCCGCGGCTTCACCGCGCGCGGCGTACGCCACTGGGGGGTGCTGGCCAAGACCGCGGGGGCGCTGTTCATCCGCTCGTACGAGCGTGGGGAGCGCGTGCACCTGGCGATGGTCAGCCGGGGCTACACGGGGGCCATGCCCGTGATCGACGAGGTGACCGCGACGCGTACGCAATGGGCGCACGCCGCCGCGCTGCCGCTGGCCGCGCTCGCGGTCCGCCTGACCGGATGGACACTGACATGACCACCCCTTCCCTGGAGGTCTCCGGCCTCGCCTTCGCCTACCCCGACGGCCACCAGGCCCTCTTCGGCGTCGACCTGACCGTCGCGCGCGGCGAGCGCGTCGCCCTGCTCGGGCCCAACGGCGCCGGCAAGACCACCCTCGTCCTGCACCTCAACGGCATCCTCGGCGGCGGCGTCGGCACCGTCAGGGTCGGCGGACTGCCGGTCGGCAAGCGCCACCTCGCCGAGATCCGCCGCCGCGTCGGCATCGTCTTCCAGGACCCCGACGACCAGCTGTTCATGCCCACCGTCCGCGAGGACGTCGCCTTCGGACCGGCCGCCGCCGGGCTGCGCGGGCCCGAGCTGGAGGCGCGCGTACGCAAGGCCCTCGCCCTGGTCGGCATGGAGACGTTCGCCGACCGGCCCCCGCACCACCTCTCCTTCGGGCAGCGGCGGCGCGTGGCCGTGGCGACCGTCCTCGCCATGGAGCCCGAGATCCTCGTCCTGGACGAGCCCTCCTCCAACCTCGACCCCGCCTCCCGCCGCGAGCTCGCCGACATCCTGCGCTCGCTGGACGTCACCGTCCTGATGGTCACGCACGACCTGCCGTACGCGCTGGAGCTGTGCGGCCGGGCCGTGGTCCTCAGCGACGGGGTGATCGCCGCGGACGGGCCGACGCAGGAGCTGCTCTGCGACGAGGAGCTGATGCGGGCGCACCGGCTGGAGCTGCCGTTCGGCTTCGACCCGCGTTCGGTGACGGTGCCGCGGTGACGTGGTCCACCTGGCCCACGCACGTGACATGCGACGCGTTCGGTGACCGTCCCACGGGGTAGGCGAGGGGTTCCGGGTGCCCCGGTCTACGCGCATTGACGATCGCGTTGCACCATGGTGGGGGATTTATCGCGATCGACGCATTCGGCACAGCATCGGCACAGCATTCGCACAGTGGGAGCAGGAGAACAGTGGTGGACGTCCAGGGCACGGTGGCGGACGGTTTCGAACCGGTCCGGGACGCCTTCGCGGAGAACTTCACCCGGCGCGGGGAGCGCGGCGCCGCCGTCACCGTCTACCGCCGGGGCCACAAGATCGTCGACCTGTGGGCCGGCACCAAAAACGCCGACGGCGACGCCCCCTGGACCCGGGGCACCGCCCAGGTCGTCCGCTCGGCCACCAAGGGCGTCGCGGCGGCCGTCCTGCTCCTGCTGCACCAGCGCGGGCAGGTCGACCTCGACGCGCCCGTCGGCACCTACTGGCCCGAGTTCAAGGCCGCCGGCAAGGAGCGCGTCCTCGTACGCCACCTGCTCTCCCACCGCGCCGGGCTGCCCGTACTGGACACGCCCCTGAGCCCCGCCGAGGCCATCGACGGCGTCAGCGGCCCGCGCGCCGTCGCCGCCCAGGCCCCCGCCTGGGAGCCGGGCACCGCCCACGGCTACCACGCCCAGACCTACAGCTGGCTGCTCGGCGAGCTGATCCTGCGCATCACCGGCCGGACCGTCGGCGCCTGGGTCGCCGAGGAGATAGCCGGGCCGCTCGCCGCCGACCTGTGGATCGGGCTGCCGGACGCCGAGCGCGACCGCGTCGGCCGCATCGCCGACATCGAGCCGCCCGCCGAGCCGGCCACGCCGGGCCTGCGGGTACGTGCCAAGAAGTCCGTCTCGGACGCCTACCGCGACCCGGACTCCCTCACCCGCCGCGCCTTCGCCGCGATCGAGCCCCTCGCCGACGAGAACGACCCCGCCTACCGCGCCGCCGAGCTCCCCGCCTCCGCCGGCATCGCCACGGCCGACGCCCTGGCCCGCTTCTACGCCGCGCTGATCGGCGACGTCGAGGGCGGCCGCCGGCTCTTCGCGCCCGCGACCCTCACCCTGGCCCGTACGGAGGAGTCCGCCGGCCCGGACCGCGTCCTGGTCGTCGGCACCCGCTTCGGCCTCGGCTACATGCTCCACGGCCCCGCGTCGCCCCTGCTGGCCCCCGGCTCCTTCGGCCACCCCGGGCGCGGCGGCTCCCTCGCCTTCGCCGACCCCGAGTCGGGCATCGCCTTCGGCTACGTCACCAACGGCATGCAGAAGAACGTCACTGCCGACCCGCGCGCCCAGGCCCTGGTCCGGGCGGTTGCCGGAGCCACCGCCGGGTAGTGCTCGCCACATGACGGCAGCGGCACGCTTCGACGGCTACGCGGTACTGATCACGGGCGCCGGGCAGGGCATCGGCGAGGCCACGGCCCGCCGCTTCGCGTCGGAGGGCGCGCGGGTGCTCGTCACCGACCTGGACGGCCCACGGGCGGAGAAGGCGGCGGCGGCCCTGCGGGAGGCGGGCCTGGCCGCCGAGTCGCTCGCCTGCGACGTCGGCGACCGGACGGCCGTCGAGAGGGCCGTGGCGACCGCCGTCGACCGCTTCGGCCGCCTCGACGTCCTGGTCAACAACGCCCTCTCCTGCCACCCCGACGCCCCCCTCGTCGAGGACCAGCCGGACGACACCTGGTTCCGGGACCTCGACATCACCCTGACCGGCGCCTTCCGCTGCGTACGGGCCGCCATGCCGCACCTGGCCGCCGCCGGCGGCCGCGGCGCCGTCGTCAACATCGGCTCGGTCAACGCCGAACAGGACTTCGGCAACCACGCCTACAGCGCCGCCAAGGCCGGCCTCGCGAGCCTCACCCGCACCCTGGCCGGCCACTGCGCCGCCCGCGGCGTGCGCGTCAACCTCGTCGCCCCCGGCACCGTCGACACCCCCAACTGGGAGGGCCGGGAGGCGATGTTGGAACGGGCCGCCCGGCTGTATCCCCTGGGCCGCGTGGGCCGCCCGGAGGACATCGCGGCGGCGGTGGCCTTCCTGGCGTCACCGGACGCGTCGTGGATCACGGGCGTGACGCTGCCGGTGGACGGCGGGATCCTGAGCCGCAACGAGGGCTGGTCGCAGGCGATGCGGGAGGCCCGGGAGGGCTGAGCCCCCCTTCCGGCCTCATCCCGCGTGCAGCATCAGCCCGATCCCCACCACCATCAGCCCCGCCGCCGCGATCCTCGGCCCGCCGAACCGCTCCTTGAGCACCACCGCGCCGATCGCCGCGCCCACGATGATCGACGACTCCCTCAGGGCCGCGATCGGGGCGAGGGCCGCCCGGGTCTGCGCCCACAGCACCAGGCCGTACGCGAAGACGGACAGCACCCCGCCGAGCAGGCCGCGCACCGCGTGCGGGCGCAGCTCGGCGAGCAGCAGGCCGCGCCGCAGGGCCAGCGCGCAGGCGGGGATCGCGAGACCTTCGAGGATCATCAGCCAGGCGATATAGCCCAAGGGGGAGTCCGAGGCGCGGACGCCCAGACCGTCGACGACCGTGTACGAGGCGATGGCCAGCCCCGTCGCCAGCGCGGCCGTGATGGCCGGCCAGTGCGGCCGGGCACCCGAGCCGCGGATGCCCCACAGCGCGACGCCGACCAGCCCCGCCGACGCCACCGCGACCCCCGCGAGCTGCCAGGAGTCCGGGACCTCACCGGCGAAGACGGCCGCGAGGACGGTGACGGCCAGCGGCGCGCTGCCGCGGGCGATCGGATACATCTGGCCGAAGTCGCCGAGCGTGAACGACCGCATGAGCAGCAGCTGGTAGACGACGTGCAGCACCGCCGAGGCCAGCAGATACGGCCAGGCGCCGGCCGCGGGCGACGGCACGAACGGCAGCAGCGCGAGTCCGCAGACCGCGCCACCGCCCCCGACGAGGGTGAAGGCGAGCAGTTGGTCCTTGATGCCGTGCGCGATGGCGTTCCAACTGGCATGGGTGACAGCGGCGATGAGGACCGCCGTGGCGACCAGCGGTGTCATACGGCGCGCTCGCGCCGCCGGCGGGCCCGTGTGCGTACCGGAGAGCTCATGGTCCCCGACGCTAGCGCCGGAACGGCGCCGCCGCTGTAGTGCCGGTCACCCCCGCCACCCCCGTCACCCCGCGCGCAGCACCGCCGCCACGATCGGGCCGGCCGAATCGCCGCCGTGACCGCCCTGCGGGACGACGGCCGCGGCGGCCACGTCACCGCGGTAGCCGGTGAACCACCCGTTGGGCGCGGCCTGGTTGTCGACCTCGGCCGAGCCGGTCTTCGCGCCGATGTCGGAGCCGAGCCCGGACATGGCCTTCGCGCCCGTGCCCGAGGTCGCGGTGAGCCGCATCATCGAGCGCAACTGCCGCGCGACCGCGTCGGGCAGCGCGCGCGGCGCCCGCGCCAGCTCGCGGTCGTCGACGGACGGGGCGACGATGTAGGGCTGGTGGAAGGAGCCGTCGCGCACGGTCGCGGCGACGGAGGCCATGTTCAGCGGGGACATCTGCACCCGCCCCTGCCCGATCATCGCGGCGGCCTTCCCGGCGCCCGCGTCGGCCGGCACGCTGCCGTCGAAGGACGCGACACCGGTCTTCCACTCCAGGCCGAGGCCGAAGACGTCCCTGGCCTCGGCGGCGAGCGCGTCGTCGCCCACCTTGCCGGCGAGGGAGATGAAGGCGGTGTTGCAGGAGGCCGCGAAGTCCTGCGCGAAGGTGGCGGAGGGGTTCTCGCTGTCCTCCACGTTGTGGAACTTCATGCCGTAGGTGGCGTACTTCGGGCACGGCAGCGGCTTGTCCGGGGACGCCTTGCCCTGCTCCAGGAGCATCGCCGCCGTCACGATCTTCATGGTGGAGCCGGGCGCGGTCTGGCCCAGCAGCGCGGTGTTGAACTCGCTCTTCTTGGAGTTGGCCACCGCCAGGATCTCGCCGGTGCCGGTCTTCAGCGCGACGACGGAGGCGTCGGCCCGCCCGGCCACCGCCGCCTCGGCGGCGCGCTGCACGCCCGCGTCCAGCGTGGTCTTCAACCGGCCGGGCCTGCCCTTGGAGACCACGTGCAGGGTCTTGGGGGTGCCGGTGCCGTTCGGGCCCACGGCCCGTACCTCCAGGCTCGGTTCGCCGCCCGCCTTCTGCCCGTACCGCCGGCGCAGTTCCGGCAGGACGGCCACCAGCGAGGGGTGGTCCTTGCCGTCCAGCACGGTGTCGTTCCGGTCGACGGCGGTCACCTCCGGCGGCGCGCCGGCGTCGGTTCTCAGCGTCTCGCCGCGCGCGAGCTGCGGGTGGACGACGGCGGGCTGCCAGTCCACCTTGACGTCGCCGCTGATGGTGCCGCGCACGACGCTGAGGGACGAGTCGTACGTCCAGGTGGAGCGCTGCTTGCCGTAGGCGATCTCGGCGGTGACGGTGAACGGCACCTTGGCGCCGACCGGTGGGCCCGGCTTGAACGTCACCTTCTCCACGTGCGCCGACTGGCGGTAGCCGGTGAGCGCGGCGGTCGCCGCCTCCCTGTTGTCGGTCAGCGCGGCGGCCTTGTCCGTGTCGCCCGTCTCCCACGCCTCAAGGAAGTCACGGGAGGTACTGGCGACCTCGCTGTCCGTCGGCGGCCCGGTCACGGGCCCGGCCCCGCCCTGCGCGGCCGCGGTGTCCGTGACCGCGTCGACGAGGTTGTACGCGCCCAGTCCGGCCGTCCCCACCATCGCCGCGGCGACGACGCCGATCGCGATCTTCGCACCCTTGTGCATAAGCCAGCCCCCTCCAGGCCCCCACCCAGGTCTTAATCACCCGATTAAAACCTCCGGTTCGGCACTGTACGGGACGCGAGTGGCGCGAGGGAGGGGGATGGCCGGAATCGATCGTTCGGGGGAGACCCTGATCTGAGTGAGTGTCAGATCCAGGAGTCGAGCCACATCCGGTCGCGCCACGCCTCTATCGGGATCGGATGCCCGGTGTAGATGGGGAAGAAGTAGACGAAGTTCCAGGCGATCAGCAGCACCAGCGTGCCCGCCCCGATCGCGCCCACCACCCGGCGCCGCTCCGAGGACCCCGGCGGCCCCAGGATCGCCCCGACCATCATGGCCACCGCCAGACACAGGAACGGCACGAACACCACCGCGTAGAAGACGAAGATCGTCCTCTCCTGCCACATGAACCACGGCAGATAGCCCGCCGCGACCGCGCACAGCACCGCGCCCGCCCGCCAGTCGCGCCGGAACGCCCACCGGTAGAGCAGGTACAGCAGCGCGAAGCACGCCGCCCACCACAGCAGCGGCGTGCCCAGCGCGAGCACCTCGCGGGCGCACTTGTCGGCCGTGTCCTTCGGGCAGCCGTCCGTGCCGGGCGCCGGCGACTCGTAGAAGTAGGAGACCGGGCGGGACTGGACCAGCCAGCTCCACGGGTTGGACTGATAGGTGTGCGGCGAGGAGAGCGTGGTGTTGAAGTCCCACACCTCGGTCTCGTACTTCCACAGACTGCGCAGCGGATTGAGGACACCGGCCAGGAAGCCGTCCGGGCTGTGGCCGCCCTCGGTCTCGGCCCAGTGCCGGTAGTAGCCGCTGTGCTGCCAGCCGTTCTTCTCGCTGTACGTGCCACTGTTGGCGAACCAGCCGGTCCACGACGCCAGATAGACCCCCAGCGCCACCGGCACCGTCGACAGGAACGCCCACGGCACGTCGCGGCGCAGCGCGGCGAGCGCCGGGCGGCGGGCACCGGCGACACGGCGCGCGCCCATGTCCCAGACGACGACCAGCAGCCCGAACGCCGCCAGATACACCACGCCGTTCCACTTGGTCGCGCAGGCCAGACCGAGGAAGACCCCCGCCGCCAGCCGCCACGGCCGCCACCCGAGCCCGAGCCCGGCCCCGACCGAGGCGTCGGGCCGTACGAGCCCGTCGTCATCCTCCGGCAGGGCGGCCGCCAGCCGGGCCCGGGTCTTGTCCCGGTCGACCAGCACACAGCCGAACGCCGCCAGCACGAAGAACATCAGCACCGAGTCGAGCAGCGAGGTGCGGCTCATCACGAAGTGCAGGCCGTCCACGGCCAGCAGCGCGCCGGCGAGACAGCCGAGGAAGGTGGAGCGGAACAGCCGGCGGCCGATGCGACACAGCATCAGCACCGTCAGGGTGCCGAGGACGGCCACCATGAAACGCCAGCCGAAAGGGTTCAGCCCGAACAGCCATTCCCCGACGGCGATGACCCACTTGCCGACCGGCGGGTGCACCACATACCCGGGGGCGTCCGGGACCTGGGTGTAACCGCGCAGGACCTCGTCGTTGATGTCGTCGGGCCACTTCGCCTCGTAGCCGAACCGCCACAGCGCCCAGGCGTCCTTGGCGTAATACGTCTCGTCGAATATCACCGCCTTGGGGCTGCCCAGGTGCCAGAAGCGGATCAGCCCCGCGAACAGCGCCACCAGCAGCGGCCCCGCCCAGCCCGCCCAGCGCGCCGGCAACACCGCCCCCCACCTCGTCCCGGACGCGGCGAACGGCGGCACCAACCGCTCCCGCACATCGGCCGGCCGCCCTCCCACATAGCCGAACCGGCGGAGTCTGCGCTGCCACGGAGGCTGCGGCTCGTCTGCCATCTGGCCCTGCCGGGCTCGGGTCGCGGTGTCACTGGTCACCGCGCCATCGTAGGGAACCAGCCTGTGCGAATCCCCGGGGCGCCGCGCGGGTCCCCGCGGGAGCCCGCGCGTACGCCGGTCGGCCGGGCCTCACCCCCCGCTCAGGCGGCGCAGGTTCTCGCGGATGGCCTCCTCCGTCACCCTCAGCTCCGCTGTCGGGCTGAACTGCACGATTTCGCTGTCCGCCGCCGCCAGGGGGACATGGCCGCGGGGGAGGTAGAACGCGTCGCCCTCCTCGAAGACCTCCTCGTGGTCGGCGAAGCGGTAGGTCACCCGGCCCTTGAGGACATAGCCCCAGTGGGGGCAGGCGCAATTGTCCTCGGGGAGGCCCTTGAGCAGCAGGGTGCCGTCGACGTCCTCGCGGAAGGACACGAAGTCGACCGTGTAACCGTCGATGTCCTCGTGCCGGGCCAGCACGGAGCCGTGGTCCTCGACCTGGGCGGCGCTCTCCTTCGAAACCTTCGGCATCTGTCTCATCTCCTCCGGGGCGACCGAAGGTGCCCTTCCAGCGTCCCCCTTCCGCGGCCACGCGGCCACCAGGGGCGGCCCCGCCGCCCGACCCTGCGAGGATGGGACCGTGACTGGAACGCTCGTACTCGCAGGTACCCCCATCGGTGACGTCGACGACGCGCCCCCGCGGCTGGCCGCCGAGCTCGCCGCCGCGGAGGTGATCGCCGCCGAGGACACCCGGCGGCTGCGCCGCCTCACCCAGGCGCTGGGCGTGCACACCACCGGCCGGGTCGTCTCCTACTTCGAGGGCAACGAGTCGGCCCGTACGCCCGAGCTCGTCGAGGCACTGGCCGGCGGGGCGCGGGTGCTGCTGGTCACCGACGCGGGGATGCCGTCGGTGTCCGACCCCGGCTACCGCCTGGTGGCCGCCGCCGTGGAGCGGGACATCAAGGTCACGGCCGTGCCGGGGCCGTCCGCCGTGCTGACGGCGCTCGCGGTGAGCGGGCTGCCGGTGGACCGGTTCTGCTTCGAGGGCTTCCTGCCGCGCAAGGCGGGCGAGCGGCTCGGGCGGCTGCGGGAGGTCGCGGACGAGCGCCGCACCCTCGTCTACTTCGAGGCGCCGCACCGGCTGGACGACACCCTCGCCGCCATGGCCGAGGTGTTCGGCGCGACCCGCCGGGCCGCGGTGTGCCGGGAGCTGACCAAGACGTACGAGGAGGTCAAGCGCGGCCCCCTGGAGGAGCTCGCGGCCTGGGCGGCCGAAGGGGTGCGCGGCGAGATCACCATCGTCGTGGAGGGCGCCGCCGCGCCCGGCCCGCAGGACCTCGACGCCGCCGAGCTGGTCCGCCGGGTGCGGATCAGGGAGGAGGCGGGGGAGCGCCGCAAGGAGGCCATCGTGGCCGTGGCGGCGGAGGTGGGGCTTCCCAAGCGGGAGGTCTTCGACGCGGTCGTCGCGGCCAAGAACGAGGCCAAGAACGCCGCTGTACAGCAGGGCCCATCAGAAGGTAAAGGGCTATCGTGAAAAGCAAAGCTTAGGCCTGGCAGCCTGGCATTTTGGGCAGTGCGACGCCAAGTTCGCCCCAATTCGGGGCAGGGGCTGCTGCGCTATCGCCGGGAAGGGCGTTCCCTGGATGTGGGACGTCCGATCCCGGAGAGACTTGTCCTCAGGACAAGAGGAGCTGCCATGAGCGAGATCGCAGGAACCTCGAACGGTGTCCGCGCGATGACCGGTGGTCCGCGGGCCGCCGAGCACGGCGCACCGGAGCCGGCACATGAGTCGTATGCCTTCGCGTGCATGCGGTGCGGGCACGGGTGGGAACAGTCGTACGAAATAACGCACCACACCGACGCCGAGGGCCGGCCCTTCGTCATCTACTACGCGGACGGGCAGCGCGTCTCGTCCCCGCTGACCCACCCGACCTGCCTGAACTGCGGCGAGCACGTGGTGCGCATCATGCGGTCCGGCCGGGTCAAGCAGATCGCCGACGTCCTGCACCGTCCCGCGAACGCGGCCGTACCGGCCACCAGCCAGGCCCCCGCCGGACCCCTCCACGCCGGCGGCCCCGAGCGCCCGGAGCACACCGAACCCTCCGACAGCGCCCCGAGCCAGGAACGGCACTGGCACCTGTCGGACCTCCTGCACCCCTTCCACCACCGCAAGTGAGCGGACACCGGGCGTGAGCCCGGGCGCACGCGATCCATAGAATCGCGGTCATGGCGGCAACAGCATCGAACAGCGGCAAGTCCGACAGCGCGCGGAACCGGAGCGAGAAGGACGTCCCACCGCCGCTCCCGGCCCCGCTGAACGTGCCCGTCGCCGACTCGCACACCCATCTGGACATGCAGGACGGAAGCGTCGAGGAAGCCCTCCACAAAGCGGCCTCCGTCGGCGTGACCACGGTGATCCAGGTGGGGTGCGACGTGGCCGGCTCCCGCTGGGCCGCCGAGACCGCCGCCGCCCACGACAGCGTCTGGGCCACCGTGGCCCTGCACCCCAACGAAGCCCCCCGCATCGTCCACGGCGACCCCGAGGGCTGGTCCCGCCAGGGCGCCCGCGCGCCCGGCGGCGACGCCGCCCTCGACGCGGCACTGGCGGAGATCGACGCACTGGCCGCCCTCCCGCACGTGCGCGGCGTCGGCGAGACCGGCCTCGACTTCTTCCGCACCGGCCCCGAGGGCATGGCCGCCCAGGAACTCTCCTTCCGCCGCCACATCGACATCGCCAAGCGCCACGGCAAGGCCCTGGTCATCCACGACCGCGACGCGCACGCCGACGTCCTGCGGGTGCTGCGGGAGGAGGGCGCGCCCGAGAAGGTCGTCTTCCACTGCTACTCCGGCGACGCCGAGATGGCCAAGACCTGCGCCGACGCCGGCTACCACATGTCCTTCGCCGGCAACGTCACCTTCAAGAACGCCCAGCACCTGCGCGACGCCCTCGCCGTCGCCCCCCTGGACCTGGTGCTCGTCGAGACCGACGCGCCCTTCCTCACGCCCGTGCCCTATCGCGGACGGCCCAACGCGCCGTACCTCATTCCGGTCACATTGCGGGCCATGGCCGGCTACCGCGGCATCGACGAGGACGCCCTCGCCACAGCGATCGCCGCGAATACGGCGCGGGTTTTCGGCTACTGACCCCGCGCCCCCCCGCGACACCCTGTGTTTATCCGACTTTGGAGAGTGACGCTCCCTCCGCTACAGTCCCGGGCCGAAGCTCGACCCAGGGGAGTGTCGCGTGACTCATGCACAGGGCAGCCCCCGCGCCGCACGCCGCGGTGCGGCGGAAGCACCGCCGTATGACCCGTACGAGCCGTACGACCCGTACGAACCCTCCGACCACTACGCCGGCCACGAGACGCAGACCCGGACGCAGGAGCCGTACCCGCCGTACGACCCCTACGGCGGCCCCGCCGAGCCCTACCGGATATACCAACCGCCGCTCGGCCTGTACGACCCCTTCCTGCCCGAGCCCCGCGAAGCCGCCGCCTGCTCCCACCCCGAGCTCCTCGACGAGCTCGGGCCGCCCCAGGAGGCGCCCCACCTGCCCCGCCAGGCCGCCCTGCCGCAGCGGCCGGCCGAGGAGCCCGAACGCGCCGGCACCCGCCGCGCCCCGCGCCGCAAGCGCACCGGCGAACGGCCCGACGCCCTGCGCCGCCTGCTCCCGCAGGCCCTCGTCGTCGTCTTCCTCGCCGGCGGCACCTCCGCCTTCGTCGCCAGCGACAAGACCGTCCGGCTCAACGTCGAGGGCAGCTCCCGCACCCTGCACACCTTCGCCGACGACGTCGACGAACTCCTCGCCGACGAGCACCTGCCCGTCGGCGCCCACGACGCCGTCTCGCCCGGCCACGGCCACGACCTCGCCCCCGGCGACGAGGTCACCGTCCACTACGGGCGGCCCGTCGCCCTCACCCTCGACGGCGAGCACCACCGGGTGTGGACCACCGCCAGGACCGTCGAAGGCGCCCTGCGCCAGCTCGGCGTCCGCGCCGAGGGCGCCTACCTCTCCGCCGACCGCGCGTCCCGCATCTCCCGCGAGGGCGTCGACCTGGACGTACGCACCGAGCGGACCGTCACCTTCATGGCCGACGGCCGCGAACGCACCATCCGCACCAACGCCGCCACCGTCCGCGAGGCCCTCGCCCAGGCCGGCATCACGCTGCGCGGCGAGGACACCACCTCCGTCGACCCCGACAGCTTCCCCCGCGAAGGCCAGACGATCTCCGTCATGCGCATCACCGGCAGCCAGGAGATCCGCGAGGTCCCCATCGACTTCGCCACCGAACGCCGGAACGACCCCACCCTCCACAAGGGCACCGAGGTCGTCGCCCAGCGCGGCGAGAAGGGCGTCGAACGCATCACCTACGCGCTGCGCACCGTCAACGGCGTCAAGCAGAAGCCCCAGCGCGTCACCTCCCGGATCGTCCGGCAGCCCCGCACCCAGATCGTGAAGGTCGGCACCAAGCCCATGCCGTCCTCCGTCCAGGGCGCGGACCACCTGAACTGGCACGGACTCGCCCAGTGCGAGGCGGGCGGCCGGCCCAACGCCGTCGACCCCTCGGGCACCTATGGCGGCCTCTACCAGTTCGACGTCCGCACCTGGCAGGGCCTCGGCGGCAAGGGCCGCCCCCAGGACGCACCCGCCTCCGAGCAGACCTTCCGGGCCAAGAAGCTCTACGTCAGCCGGGGGGCGAGCCCGTGGCCCGTGTGCGGCCGTAAACTTCACGGGTGAGCTCCAGCCCCAGCACAGACGACTCCGGCGCCCTCCTCGGCCCCGCCGACATCCGGGAGCTGGCCGCAGCCCTCGGGGTACGCCCCACCAAGCAGCGCGGCCAGAACTTCGTGATCGACGCCAACACGGTCCGGCGCATCGTCCGGACCGCCGAGGTGCGGCCCGACGACGTCGTCGTCGAGGTCGGACCCGGGCTCGGGTCCCTGACCCTCGCCCTGCTGGAGGCCGCCGAACGGGTCGTCGCGGTCGAGATCGACGACGTGCTGGCCGCGGCCCTCCCGGCGACCGTCGCCGCCCGCCTGCCCGCCCGCGCCGACCACTTCGCACTCGTGCACAGCGACGCCATGCACATCACCGAGCTGCCCGGCCCCCCGCCCACCGCGCTGGTCGCCAACCTCCCGTACAACGTCGCCGTCCCCGTCCTGCTGCACATGCTGGCGCAGTTCCCCAGCATCGAGCGGACCCTGGTGATGGTCCAGTCCGAGGTCGCCGACCGGCTCGCCGCCCCGCCCGGCTCCAAGGTCTACGGCGTCCCCTCCGTCAAGGCCGCCTGGTACGCGGAGGTCAAGCGCGCCGGAGCCATCGGCCGCAACGTCTTCTGGCCCGCGCCCAACGTCGACTCCGGCCTCGTCTCCCTCGTCCGCCGGGCGAAGCCCATCGAGACGACCGCGACCCGGCAGGAGGTCTTCGCCGTCGTCGACGCCGCCTTCGCCCAGCGCCGCAAGACCCTCCGCGCCGCCCTCGCCGGCTGGGCCGGCTCCGCCGCGGCCGCCGAGGCCGCGCTGGTTGCCGCCGGGATCTCCCCGCAGGCGCGCGGCGAGTCCCTGACGGTGGACGAGTTCGTGGCGATCGCGGAAAACAAGCAGTAGCACCCCCCACCGACCCGAGGAGCCAGACCCCCGTGACCGCGTCCGTCACCGTCCGCGTACCCGCCAAGGTCAACGTCCAGCTCGCCGTGGGCGGCGCCCGGCCCGACGGCTTCCACGACCTGGCCAACGTCTTCCTCGCCGTCGGCCTCCACGACCGGGTCACCGTCACCCCCGCCGAAGAGCTCCGCGTCACCTGCGCCGGCCCCGACGCCGACCAGGTGCCGCTGGACGCCACCAACCTCGCGGCCCGCGCGGCCCTGGCCCTGGCCGCCCGCCACGGGCGCGAGGCGAACGTCCACATCCACATCGACAAGGACATCCCCGTCGCCGGCGGCATGGCCGGCGGCAGCGCGGACGGCGCCGGCGCGCTCCTGGCCTGCGACGCCCTGTGGGGCACGGGGGCCTCCCGCGAGGAGCTCCTCGACATCTGCGCCGAACTCGGCAGCGACGTGCCCTTCAGCCTCGTCGGCGGCGCCGCCCTCGGGCGCGGCCGGGGCGAGATCCTCACGCCCCTCGCCGTGGGCGGCACCTTCCACTGGGTCTTCGCCGTCGCCGACGGCGGCCTGTCCACCCCCGCCGTCTACCGCGAGTGCGACCGCCTGCGGGAGGTCGCCGGTACGGGCGCGACGACGGCCGACGTCCCCGACCCGGAGCCGTCGCCGGCCCTCCTCGGCGCCCTCCGCACGGGCGACGCGACCGCGCTGGCGGCGGCGGTCACGAACGACCTCCAGGCGGCGGCGCTCTCCCTGCGCCCCTCCCTGACCGCGACGCTGGACGCCGGCACGGGTGCGGGCGCCCTGGCGGCGATGGTCTCCGGCTCCGGCCCGACGACGGCGTTCCTGGTGACGGACGCGACCGAGGCGGAAAAGGTGGCGGACGCGCTGCGGGATTCGGGTACATGCCGGGCGGTGCGGGTCGCGTCGGGTCCGGTGGCGGGTGCGACGGTCGTAGCTCCGGCCTGAGGAAACCAAGTCCGGCCGGCTTTTGAGAGGGGCCTGGGGCGGAGCCCCGGTTACGGGAAGGGGCGGGTAGGGGAAAGGCCACCGCCTGAGTACCCGTACCCACCCCACCTGAGTACCCACCCCGTGGCGACGCCCGCCCGCCGCAGGCGATCGTGCCCCCATGCCCACGAGAACCGCACGCGACCTCGCCGACGCCACCCCCGCCGGCCGCGACCGGACGATCGACCTGCTGCGCGTCGCCTCGCTCGGCACCGTCGTGCTCGGCCACTGGCTGATGGCGGCCGTCACCGCCGCCCACGGCCGGCCCGAGGTCGGCAACCTCCTCGCCGTCGAGCCGAAGCTCCAACTGCTCACCTGGGCCCTCCAGGTCATGCCGGTCTTCTTCTTCGTCGGCGGCTTCTCGCACGCCCTGTCCTACCGCTCCCTCACCCGCCGCACCGAAGGACCGGCGTACGCGGCGTTCGTGCGCGCCCGGTTGCAGCGCCTCCTGCGCCCGACGATGCTCTTCATCACCGTGTGGGGCGCGGGCGCCCTCACCGTGCAGCTCCTGGGCGCCGATGGCGCCCTGACGGACGTCGCCTCCCGACTCGTCGCCCAACCCCTGTGGTTCATCGGCATCTACCTGGTGATGGTCGCTTTCACGCCACCTCTCCTGAGGCTCCACGAGCGCTACGGCTGGGGTGCGTTCGCCGCACTGGTCGCCGCCGCGGCCACCGTCGACGTACTCCGCTTCGCCGCGGGCGTCCCGTACATCGAATTCCTGAACTTCGCGTTCGTCTGGCTCGCCGTCCACCAGCTCGGTTTCCTCCGGGCCGACGGCCGCCTCCGCCACCCGGCCGCCCTGGCCGCCGCCGGCCTGACCGGCGCGATCACGCTCGTGGCGCTGGGCCCGTATCCGCTGTCGATGGTCGGCATGCCCGGCGAAAAGATCAGCAACATGGCACCCCCCACGGCCGCCCTCCTCTGCCACGGCCTGTGGCTGGTGGGAGCCGTGGAACTCCTGCGCACCCCCATGACCCGCCTGGTGGCCCGCCCCCGCGTATGGCGCACGGTGGTGACGGCGAACGGCATCGCGATGACGGCGTTCCTCTGGCACCTGACGGCGATGCTGGGGGTGTACGGAGCGATGCTGACCCTGGACGTCCAACTACCGGAACCGGCGACGCCGACCTGGTGGGCCCAGGTCCCCCTGCGCATCGCGGCAGCGGCAGCGATCACCGCACTACTGGTGGCAGCGTTCCGCAAGGCGGAACAGCCTCCATCCCCCACCACGTCCTTCCCCACCCGCCCACAGGAGGGGGCCCTGAAAGGCCCCGCGGCCGCGACCGGCGTCACCCTCGCCCTCTTCGGCATCCTGGGCCTGTCCATGGTCGGCTTCGGCGACCTCCTGGAGGGCCGCACCGCCCTCCTCGTGGCCGTCCACGTGACGGCCCCGGCCGCCATCCTGATGGCCGCGGCCGGCTGGCTCCTCGTGGAAGCCGCAGGACGAGCCCCCCGCCGGGGGTAGGGCCGGCTCCTCCAGCCCGTCCGGCGATCGAGGACAGGCATGTGACCTCCCGCACCCCAAGGCCCAACCGCCCTCCGCCCCGCCGCCGACTACCCTGGACAGCCGACACCAGGAAAGCGCCGCAAGGCACAAGCGCAGGAGCGGAATGGCCACGAACCTCGTCAATCTGGAAGCCGTCGAAAAGGTGTACGGCACACGTGCACTGCTCGACGGCGTCTCCCTCGGCGTGAACGAGGGTGACCGGATCGGCGTCGTCGGCCGCAACGGCGACGGCAAGACCACCCTCATCCGCATCCTCGCCAAGCTGGAGACCGCCGACAAGGGCCGCGTCACGCACGCCGGCCACCTGCACCTCGGCGTCCTGACGCAGCACGACTCGCTCGACCCGGCCGCCACCATCCGGCACGAGGTCATCGGCGACCTCGCCGACCACGAGTGGGCCGGCAGCGCCAAGATCCGCGACGTGCTCACCGGGCTCTTCGGCGGCCTGGACCTGCCCGGCTTCCCGCAGGGGCTCGACACCGTCATCGGCCCGCTCTCCGGTGGTGAGCGCCGCCGCATCGCGCTCGCCAAGCTGCTGATCGCCGAGCAGGACCTGATCGTCCTCGACGAGCCCACCAACCACCTCGACGTCGAGGGCATCTCCTGGCTGGCCGCCCACCTGCGCGCCCGCCGCTCGGCCCTCGTCTGCGTCACCCACGACCGCTGGTTCCTCGACCAGGTCTGCACCCGCATGTGGGACGTGCAGCGCGGGGCCGTCCACGAGTACGAGGGCGGCTACAGCGACTACGTCTTCGCCCGCGCCGAGCGGGAGCGGATCGCCGCGACCGAGGAGGTCAAGCGGCAGAACCTGATGCGCAAGGAGCTCGCCTGGCTGCGCCGCGGCGCCCCGGCCCGTACGAGCAAGCCGCGCTTCCGCATCGAGGCCGCCAACGAGCTGATCGCCGACGTGCCGCCGCCGCGCGACACCGCCGAGCTGATGAAGTTCGCCAACTCCCGGCTCGGCAGGACCGTCTTCGAGCTGGAGGACGTGACCGTCCAGGCCGGCGCCAAGTCCCTGATCCGCCACCTGACCTGGCAGCTGGGGCCCGGCGACCGGATCGGCCTCGTCGGCGTCAACGGCGCGGGCAAGACCTCGCTGCTGCGGGCCCTCGCCGAGGCGGCCCGTACGCAGGGCGAGCGGCAGCCGGCCGCCGGCCGCATCGTCGTCGGCAAGACCGTCAAGCTCGCCTACCTCTCCCAGGAGGTCGGCGAACTCGACCCCGCCAAGCGGGTGCTGGAGGCCGTCCAGCAGGTGCGCGACCGCGTCGACCTCGGCAAGGGCCGGGAGATGACCGCCGGGCAGCTGTGCGAGAAGTTCGGCTTCACGAAGGAGAAGCAGTGGACGCCCGTCGGCGACCTCTCCGGTGGTGAGCGCCGCCGCCTGCAGATCCTGCGGCTGCTGATGGACGAGCCCAACGTCCTCTTCCTCGACGAGCCCACCAACGACCTCGACATCGAGACCCTGACCCAGCTGGAGGACCTCCTCGACGGCTGGCCCGGCTCGATGGTCGTCATCAGCCACGACCGGTACTTCGTCGAGCGCACCACCGACAAGGTGTACGCGCTCCTCGGCGACCAGGCCCTGCGGATGCTGCCGCGCGGCCTCGACGAGTACCTCGAACGCCGGCAGCGGGTCATCGAGGCCGCTGCGCCCGCCGTCGCCCCCGCGGTGACCGAGGCGGCCGCCGCCAAGCAGAAGTCGGCCGGTGACGCCCGCGCCGCCAAGAAGGAGCTCCAGAAGATCGAGCGCCGCCTCGACCGCATCAGCGAGCAGGAGACCAAGCTGCACGCCCGGATCGCCGAACAGGCCACCGACTTCGAGGCGGTCGCCAAGCTCGACGCCGAGCTCCGTGAACTCGCCGCCGAGCGCGACGAGCTGGAGCTGCGCTGGCTGGAACTGGCCGACGACGCCTGACGCATGTCCCGGTCTGCAATGGGCGGATAAGGGGCATGTAAGGGGCAACAGTCTCGTCACGGGCCGGTCTCAGGTGGTGGAAACCCCAGGGATCGGCCTCTGTGCCGTCGGCGCCGGGTGATACAAAGAACACCCGCTCGCCTGCCGTCCGACTGGCGGGATGCATGCCCGATTCGCTCCTTCCTGGTGGTTTTCAGCCACTGGGAGCGCGGGGGAGACCGATCGGGTCGTGGACCCGCGTAAAGAGGAAAGCTGATGTCACAGCCGCCCCAGCCGCCCAACCAGCCGCCAGGGGTTCCGCCGGCACAGCCAGGCGGAGGCTTCGGAGCGCCGAACCCCTCGTACGGCTACCCGCCCCAGCAGCAGCCGCCGCAGGCGCAGCCCGGCTTCGGCCCGCCCCAGGCGCCCCAGCCCCCGGCGGGCGCGCCCCAGCCCCCCGCCGGAGCGCCGCAGACCCCGCCCCCGCCGCCGGGAGCGCCCCAGACGCCGCCCCCGCCGGGCGCACCGCCGCAGGCCCCGCCGGCCGCCCCGGGCGGCTACGGCTACCCGGGCCAGGCCGCCCAGCCGGGCGGCTACGGCTACCCCGGACAGCCCGGCCAGGCCCAGCAGGGCTACGGCGCGCCCACCCAGCCGCAGTTCGGCGCCTTCCCGCCGCCCGCCCAGTACCCGGGCGCCCCCGGTGCTCCCGGTGGCCCCGGCAACGGCAACGGCCGCGCCAAGCAGAAGATGGCGGTCATCATCAGCGCCGCGGTGGCGCTCGTGCTGGTCGTCGGCGGTGGCATCTGGTTCGCCACCTCCGGTGACGACGAGGAACCCAACGTCTCCTCCGCCGGCACCAGTCAGGGCACCGGCGGCAAGCAGGGCGGCGAGGGCGGCAAGAGCGGCCCCAAGCCGAAGACGGTCGACGGCAAGCTGCTCTTCGAGGTCGAGCAGGAGAAGGTCGACGACCTGGTCAGCGCCAAGGGCATGTGGGTCGGCGACCAGGCCGTCGCCAAGGCCGATGTCTACAAGGTCGTCGGCTACGGCCTGAGCGGCGGCAAGAAGTGGGAACTCCCGCTCGACGGCGCCATCTGCTGGTCCAACCCGAAGGCCACCGACGACGGCAAGGCCGTGGTCCTCGTCAGCGACGGCAAGCCCAGCTCGGAGAAGAAGTACGGCGGTCCCTGCACCCAGGTCGTCGCCTTCGACGTGAACAGCGGCACCAAGCTGTGGCAGAAGTCGGCCCAGTTCGGTGACAGCGACGTCCGGTTCGACGAGGTCACCATCGGCGGCGGCACCGTCGCCGCCGGCGGCACCGGCGGCGGCGCGGCCTGGTCCCTCGCCGACGGCAAGGAGCTGTGGAAGCCCAAGGAGTCCAGCTCCAACTGCAAGGACGCCGGCTACGGCGGCGGCGGCAAGCTCGTCGCGGTCCGCCGCTGCGGCGACTACGAGCGGCCGCAGGTCACCGTGCAGACGCTCGACCCCAAGTCGGGCGCCGTGAAGTCCGAGTACAAGGTGCCGTCCGGGCTGAACTACCCGCACATCGCCTCCACCGACCCGCTCGTCGTCGCGGTCTCCGCCGGTGACACCACGGGCAACGGGGCCTCCGACTTCCTCGTCGTCGACGACAGCGCCAAGGAGGGCAAGCTCCGCACCAAGATCTCCACGGGCAACGGCAAGTACGAGCCGAAGTGCCCCTCGACCGAGGTCGAGGGCTGCTCCAAGCTGTCGATCACCAAGGACACGCTCTACCTGCCGACCGAGGAGCACCCCGCCGGCGGCGACGGCGGCCGCGTCAACGAGATCGTCGCCTTCGACCTGACCAGCGGCCAGACCAAGGGCAAGACCGACGGCACGGCCGGTACCGACCTGATCCCGCTCGGCGTGGACAAGGACGGCTACCCCATCGCCTACCGGAACGCCACCTTCCGGTGGGGCGGCCAGGTGCTGCGCATCGACCCCAAGACGTACAAGGCCGATGTGCTGCTGAAGAACGCCGACGACACCGCGCGGGCCGAGGGCGAGCTCTCGCCCAACTACCAGCAGGGCGTCTGGGCCCAGGGCCGGCTCTTCCTGGGCACCAACTACATCCGCAAGGTCACCGTCTCCGGTCTGGGCAAGCAGTACACGCTCCAGATCTACGGCGGCAGCTGACGCCCCGCGTTGACGCGGGGACCTGCCGCCCGGCCGGTCCCCGCGTCGCCCCGGTAGCCGTTTACGACCGGTTGCCGCACGATGAAGTCCGTATCCCTGCCACCCACGCCTCCGTGCCTGAACGATCCGTTTCAGTCTCGAAGTACACGTGATTGGCAGGGATTTCGGCATTCCGGGGGACTTCTCACCGGTAAGGGGCGCGCGACGTCGAACAAGCGTGTAGCTTCCGGGGGCAAGAGGGGCCGGGAAAGAGACGTACGCGGGCGACAGGGGGCAAGCGCATGGGCGTGCGGCTCATGGTGGTCGACGACCACCGACTGCTGGCCGAGGCGCTCGCCTCGGCATTGAAGCTGCGCGGACACCGCGTGCTGGCCGCCGCCGCGCCGAGCGCGGGAGCGGCCGACCTGGTGGTGAGCCGCGCACCCGAGGTATGCCTGCTGGGCACCGCGACACCCGCCGAACCGGGCGCCTTCGACCCGATCGTACGGATCAAGCGCGAGCGCCCGCAGGTCGCCGTCGTCGTGCTCGGCCCGGTGCCGAGCCCGCTGGGCATCGCAGCGGCCTTCGCCGCCGGCGCCTCCGGCTACGTACGGCACAACGAACGCATCGAAGGCGTCGAGCGCGCCATGATGAAGGCCCGCGCCGGCGAGGCCGCCGTCGACCCGCAGCTGCTCCAGGGCGCCTTCACCGAGCTCCTCAACCCGGCCGCGCAGCCGGACGACGAGGGGGCCCGGCTGCTCCAGCTGCTGACCCCGCGCGAGGTGGAGGTGCTGGTCCGGGTCGCCGAGGGCGAGGACACCCGGCTGATCGCGGCGGGCATGGGAATAGCGCCCAGCACCGCGCGTACGCACGTACAGCGCGTCCTGATGAAGCTGGGCGTGGGCTCACGGCTGGAGGCGGCGGCCCTCGCGGCCCGCACGGGCCTCCTCGACCGCGCCGCAGGCGCCCAGGCCGCCGCGGCCGCCGCTAGTCCCCGGGGGGCGGCGGCGGGACCGCCGGGCGGAGTCTGAGCCACAGCAGGAAGAAGCCCCCCAGGGCGAGCATGCCCAGGCCCGTCCACAGATTGATGTTGACGCCCTGGGCCTTGCGGAGATCGGCGTCGGAGGCCAGCACGCCGGCGCCGGTGACGATCACGCCGTACAGCGTGAACAGCCCACCGATGATCAGCCGGATGTCGAAGAGCCGGGACGCGGTCGCGGATTCGCGCGCCCCGCCGTCCTCGCGCTCCAGGTCGTCACCCATCGGAACCCTTCCCTCAGTGGATCCTCTCCCGGTGCCCTCGGGGGCTCACAGGGAGAACGGGACATAACAGGCGGCCGCCAGGACGACCGTGCCCCAGCCCAGCAACGCCGGCCTGCGGTACCACGCGTCGTCGCCGAGCGCAGGCGGCTCCGCCGCCCCCGGCGAGCTCGTGCCGTACACCAGGCCCGCCAGCCGCTCCACGGGCCGCGGCCGGGTCAGCGGCGAGACCACCAGCATCACCACGGCGCCGACGGCGAACGCCACGATCGAGGAGACGAAGTTGGCGCCCTGGTCGGACGGGATCGCGATCACACCCTGCTTGTACAGCGCGAAGTAGTTGACCATCGCGGCGACCGTGCCGGACAGCAGCCCCCAGAAGCCCGCCGCGGCCGTCGCCCGCTTCCAGAACATGCCGATGACGAAGACGCAGAACAGCGGCACGTTGAAGAACGAGAACAGCGTCTGGAGGTAGTTCATGATGTTGCCGAACGACGAGGCGATGAACGCCGTCCCCATGCCCGCCACCACCCCGACCACCGTGATCCACCGCCCGGTCGCCACGTAGTACGCGTCCGGGCGGCCCTTGCGCACGTACGCGCCCCAGATGTCGTACGTGAACACGGTGTTGAACGACGACACGTTCGCCGCCATGCCCGCCATGAACGCCGCGAGCAGCCCGGTGACCGCCAGGCCCAGCACGCCGCTCGGCAGCAGGTCGCGCATCAGCACCGGGATCGCGTCGTTGTAGCTCAGCCCGCTGCCCGCCGTGCCCAGCGCCGGCTCCAGCACCAGCGCGATCAGCCCGGGCACCACCACGACCAGCGGAATGAGGATCTTCGGGAACGCGGCGATGAGCGGGGTGCGGCGCGCCGCGCTCAGGTTCCGGGCCGACAGCGCGCGCTGCACCTCGGCGAAGTTGGTCGTCCAGTAGCCGAAGCTCATCACGAAGCCCAGCCCCAGGGTGATGGTCAGCCAGTTGGCGCCCAGCGCGTTGGCCTCGCCGATGCCCGTACCGCCCCAGGGATGGAGGAAGTCGTCACCGCGGCCGGCCGAGAGCGACGCGGAGAGACCGTCCCAGCCGCCGACCCGCTTCAGGCCGACGACCGTCAGCGGTATCAGCGCCGCGAGGATCACGAAGAACTGCAAAACCTCGTTGTAGATCGCCGAGGACAGCCCGCCGAGGGTGATGTACGCCAGGACGAAGAAGCCCGCGACGACCACCGCCAGCCACTGCGGCCAGCCCAGCAGCGCCTGGAGCACGATCGCCATCGCGTAGAGGTTGACGCCCGCGATCAGCACCGACGACACGGCGAAGATGACCGACGACAGCAGGTGCGAGGCCGGCCCGAAGCGGTGCAGCAGGAACTCCGGCACGGAGCGCACCTTCGAGCCGTAGTAGAAGGGCATCATCACCAGCCCCAGGAAGACCATGGCCGGTATCGCGCCGATCCAGTACCAATGGACGGTGTACGCGCCGTACTGGGCGCCGTTGGCGGCCATCCCCAGGATCTCGGTGGCGCCCAGGTTGGCGGCGACGAACGCGAGACCGGTGACCCAGGCGGGCAGCGCGCGGCCGGAGAGGAAGAAGTCCAGGCTGGTGCGGACCGAGCGGCGGGCCGCCCACCCGATGCCGAGGACGACGGCGAAGTAGAGCGCGAGGATCGTGTAGTCGAGACCGTTGACGGGGAGCCGCAGTCCTTCGGCCGCCTGGTGCATGGGTCACCTCTGTGGGGGTTCGCTCGCTCACTGTTGACGGTGCTGTTCGCTCATGATTCCTTGTGTTCGGTTGTGTGTGAAGGTGTGTGCAAGGGGAGAGATCCGGTGTGAAAGGGCTCCGCAGGGAAAGGAGTTGGCGGTGGGCGGCATGCGTGGCGTGAACGGGGTTCCGGAGTGAAGAAGTCCGGAGTGAAGAAGACGGTCACCCGGCTCGCGGACGGCCGCGAGCTCCTCTACTACGACCTCCGCGACGACACCGTGCGCGACGCCGTCGACCGGCGCCCCCTCGACCCCGTCACCACCACCTCCGAAATCCGCCACGACCCCCTGCTCGGCGACAGCGTCGTCATCGCCTCGCACCGCCAGTCCCGTACGCACCACCCGCCCCGCGACGACTGCCCCCTGTGCCCCACCCGCGACGGCCGCCCCACCGAGATCCCCGCCGCCGACTACGACGTCGTCGTCTTCGAGAACCGCTTCCCCTCCCTCGCCGGCGACTCCGGCCGCTGCGAGGTCGTCTGCTTCACCCCCGACCACAACGCCTCCTTCGCCGACCTCACCCCCGACCGCGCCGCCCTCGTCCTCGCCGCCTGGACCGACCGCACGGCCGAGCTCTCCGCCCACCCCGCCGTCGAACAGGTCTTCTGCTTCGAGAACCGCGGCCAGGAGATCGGCGTCACCCTCGGCCACCCCCACGGCCAGATCTACGCCTACCCCTTCGTCACCCCCCGCACCGAACGCGTGCTCGCCTCGGCCGCCGCCCACCGGCGGCGCACCGGCCGCAACCTCTTCGACGACACCGTCGCCGCCGAGCGCGCCGACGGCTCCCGCACCGTCCTCGACGGCGAGCACTGGACGGCCCACGTCCCCTACGCCGCCCACTGGCCCTACGAGGTCCACCTCCACCCCCGGCGCCGCGTCCCCGACCTCCTCGCCCTCGACGACGCGGCCCGCGCGGAGTTCCCGGCGGCCTATCTGGAGCTCCTGCGGCGCTTCGACCGGATCTTCGGCCCCGGAGCGCCCCCCACCCCCTACATCTCCGCCTGGCACCAGGCGCCCACCCGCCACCCCCACAGGAGTGAATTCGCCCTTCACCTGGAGCTCTTCACCATTCGCAGGGCTCCCGGCAAGCTGAAGTTCCTCGCCGGTTCCGAATCCGGCATGAATGTCTTCATCAACGATGTGCCACCCGAGGCCGCGGCCCGGCGACTGCGAGAGGTAGCGAGCGAATGAGCAGCAGCACCAGCGGTACGTACCTGGTCACGGGCGGCGCCGGCTACATCGGGAGCGTCGTCGCCGCGCACCTGCTGGCCGCCGGACACACCGTGACGGTCCTCGACGACCTCTCCACCGGCCACCGCTCCGGCGTGCCCGACGGCGCCCGCTTCATCGAGGGCCGCGTCCAGGACGCCGACCGCTGGCTCGACAGCTCCTACGACGCCGTCCTGCACTTCGCCGCCTTCTCCCAGGTCGGCCAGTCCGTCGCCGACCCCGAGCCGTACTGGCGCAACAACGTCGGCGGCACCGCCGACCTCCTCGCCGCCATGCGCGACGCCGACGTCCGCACCCTGGTCTTCTCCTCCACCGCCGCCACCTACGGCGAACCCGCCACCGTCCCCATCACCGAGGACGCCCCCACCCGCCCCACCAACCCCTACGGCGCCACCAAACTCGCCGTCGACCACATGATCAGCGGCGAGTGCGCGGCCCACGGCCTCGCCGCCGTCTCCCTGCGCTACTTCAACGTCGCGGGCGCCTACGGGCCGCACGGCGAGCGGCACGCCCCGGAGACCCACCTCATCCCCCTCGTCCTCCAGGTCGCCCTGGGCGAGCGCGAGGCGATCTCCGTCTACGGCGACGACTACCCCACCCCCGACGGCACCTGCGTCCGCGACTACATCCACGTCGCCGACCTCGCCGAGGCCCACCTGCGCGCCCTGTCCGCCGCCCGCGACGGCGAACACCTGATCTGCAACCTCGGCAACGGCAACGGCTTCTCCGTCCACGAGGTCGTCGAGACCGCCCGCAAGGTCACCGGCCACCCCGTCCCGCAGATCACCGCCGCACGCAGGGAGGGCGACCCGGCCGTCCTGGTCGCCTCCGCCGACCGGGCCAGGGAGACCCTGGGCTGGCGGCCCCGCCGCCCCGGCCTGGCCGAAATGGTCACGGACGCCTGGGAGTTCGCCCGCCGCCGGGCCCCGGAGTGAACGCCGCCGACGCGGCGGACGCCTTCGCCCGCGCCTTCGGACACCCCCCGGAAGGCGTCTGGGCGGCGCCGGGGCGGGTCAACCTCATCGGGGAGTACACGGACGTCAACGAGGGGTTCGTACTGCCCTTCGCACTGCCGCACCGGACCTGGGTCGCCGCCTCGGCCCGTACCGACGGACGGCTGCGCCTCCACTCCGCCCACGCACCGGGCGTCACCGAGCAGGCCGTGGCCGACCTCGCGCCGCGGACCGTCGACGGCTGGGCCGCCTATCCGGCGGGCGCCGCCTGGGCGCTGCGCGACGCGGGCCACCCGATCGGCGGCGCGGACCTGCACGTGGAGAGCGAACTGCCCATGGGCGCGGGGCTGTCCTCCTCGGCGGCGCTGACGGTGGCCACGACCCTGGCCCTCACCGGCCTCCACGGTCTCGCCCTGCCGGAAGCCGACCTCGCCGGGACGGCCCGGCACGCCGAGAACGCCTTCGTCGGCGTCCCCTGCGGGATCATGGACCAGACCGCATCCGCCTGCTGCGTCGCCGGCCACGCCCTCCACCTCGACACCCGCGACCTCACCCGCCACCACGTCCCCTTCGACCCGGAGGCCGCGGGGCTGCGGCTGCTGGTCGTCGACACCCGGGTGAAGCACTCCCTGGCGGACGGCGCGTACGCGGCGCGACGCGCCGGTTGCGAGGCGGGGGCACGCGCGCTGGGCGTACGCGCGCTGCGCGACATCCCCTGCGACGGGCTGGAGTCGGCCCTCCACCGCCTCACGGATCCGGGCGTACGGGCGCTCGTACGCCACGTCGTCACCGAGAACGCCCGGGTGCGGGAGGCCGTCGGCCACCTGGAGGCGGGGCGGCCGCGGGCCGTCGGACCGGTCCTCACCGCCGGACACGCCTCGCTCCGCGACGACTTCGCCGTCTCGTGCGCCGAGCTGGACCTGGCCGTCGCGGTCGCGAACGAGGCGGGCGCGCTCGGCGCCCGGATGACCGGCGCGGGCTTCGGCGGCTCGGCCGTGGCGCTCGTCGAGGCGGGCGACGCGGCGGCGGTCGCCGGGGCCGTCCGGGGCGCCTTCGCCGCGGCCGGTCACCGCGAACCGCGGGTCTTCGCGGCGTCACCGGCCGACGGCGCGCGCCGGATGGCCTGACGACGCCGGTGCCCGCGGGGACCCGACCAGCGGCTTCCCGGTGACTTCGTCGACTTGTCGGCCGGATGCGGCCCATGGATCAGTCGGGCATGGGCAACATCGCGTCGTTCCATGTCGTTCACTGCCTCAATACTGAACAGAAAGCTCACCATAAACACGCGGGTCAAGCAGTTTTGCCAATCGGCTTCCGATGTCGTACCCCGGCCGTACGCTGAAGCACAGCGCCGGTGGGGGCCGACGCTGATCAGGGGGCGAGACAGGCAGGTACGACGCCCGGGGCGGGGCGGTCGATCAGCGATCACGGCGGCGGCCGTGCGCGCGTGACGGCCCCGGGACCGGGCGCCGTACCCGCACTGCCCGTCCCCCGGGATATGGGGGTGGCTGTGGCACGTATTCGGGTACTGGTGGTCGACGATCACCGCATCTTCGCCGAGTCGCTCGCCGCTGCCCTCGCGGCCGAGCCCGATGTGGACGTCTCGGCGGCCGGCAGCGGGCCGGCGGCGCTGCGCGCCCTGGAGCGCGCGGCGGGCGAGGGCCGCCGCTTCGACGTCCTGCTCGTCGACGCGGATCTGGGCACGGTGGCACCGGACGTGGTGCCGGGGCAGCTCCGCGGGCAGGGACAGGACAGCGGTGGGCAGGGCGAGGGCACCGTCGACGGGATCTCCCTGGTGGCCGGGGTCCGCACGGGCCAGCCCGCCGTACGCACGGTGGTGCTCGCCGAGCGCGACGACCCCCGGCGGGCCGCGGCCGCGCTCCAGGCGGGCGCGGGCGGCTGGGTGGCCAAGGACTGCTCGCTGTCCCGGCTGCTGGCCGTCATCCGCGGGGTCCTGCGCGACGAGACGCATCTGCCGCCCGCCCTGCTGACGGGCGTGCTCAGGGAGCTGACGGCGGCGCGCAAGCACCGCACCGAGAGCGAGCGGCTCGTGGAGTCGCTCACCCCGCGCGAGCGCGAGGTGCTGCGCTGCATGGTGGCCGGGCTGGGACGCAAGGCGGTCGCCGAGCGGCTCTATCTCTCCCCGCACACGGTCCGTACGCACATGCAGAATGTGCTGGGCAAGCTCGGGGTGCACTCCACGCTCGCCGCCGTCGCGCTGGCCCGGCGGGCCGGGGTGGGCCCGGTGGACCTAGCCGGGAATATTGTCGAACGGGGCGGTCAACTGGCGTAGCAGATCCGCCAGTTCGCGGCGCTGGGTCCCGGAGAGCTCGGCGAGGATGGCGCGCTCCTGGGCCAGCAGCCCGGCCAGCGCCTCATCCGCGCGGTCCCGCCCCTCGGCGGTGAGCCGCACCAGCACACCCCGCCGGTCGCTGGGGTCCGGCAACCGCTCGACCAGGCCCTTCTTGGCCAGCCGGTCGATGCGGTTGGTCATGGTGCCCGAGGTGACCAGGGTCTGGGTGAGCAGCTGCCCGGGGGAGAGCTGATACGGGGCTCCCGCCCGGCGCAGCGACGTCAGGACGTCGAACTCCCAGGGCTCCAGCTGGTGCTCGGCGAAGGCGAGCCGCCGGGCCCGGTCGAGATGGCGAGCGAGTCTGCTGACCCGGCTGAGCACCTCGAGTGGTTCCACGTCGAGGTCCGGGCGCTCGCGACGCCAAGCTGCGACAAGCCGATCGACCTCGTCCTCCATGGCGATCAGTGTAGAGGGTCTGTCGACGTGAAGTCTCTTGACGTCAAGAGATCTGGCCGGGGATGCTGGAGTCGCCACCGTCCGGAACCCGCACGTACCGGACGCGCCACCGGCTCGCGCCCGCGCGCACCGCACGCAAGGAGGCCCCACCATGCGCACCGCCCCCACCTGGGACCCGCGGCAGTACCTCCGCCACTCCGGCCACCGCACCCGCCCCTTCCACGACCTCCTCGCCCGCGTCCCCGAGCTCCCCGGCCGGCCCGCCCGCATCGCCGACCTCGGCTGCGGCGCCGGCAATGTCACCGCGCTCCTCGCCGAGCACCGGCCCGACGCGCACATCACCGGCCTCGACAACTCCCCGGCCATGCTCACCGAGGCCGCCGCCCACGCCGGCCCCACGAGCGGCGGCGGGCGCCTGGACTTCACCCTCGCGGACATCGGCGACTGGGTGCCGGACGAGACCTTCGACCTGATCATCTCCAACGCGGCACTCCAATGGGTGCCCGACCACGTCGACTCCTTCACCCGCTGGACGGACGCGCTCGCCCCCGGCGGGGCCCTCGCCTTCCAGGTGCCGGGAAACTTCACCGCCCCCAGCCATGTGCTGCTGCGCGAGCTGTGCGGCTCCACGCGCTGGCGGGAACGCCTGGGTACGACCGTGCGGCCCGTACCGGTCCTCGAACCCGCCGCCTACCTGGCCCGCCTCGCCGGGCTCGGCCTGGAGGTGGACGCCTGGGAGACGACCTACCTCCAGCTGCTGCCGGGGAAGGACCCGGTCCTGGACTGGGTGAAGGGCACCGCTCTGCGGCCGGCCCTGACCGCACTGGCGGAGGATCCGGCGGCGGCGGAGGAGTTCCTCGGCGAGTATCGCGACCTGCTGCGCGAGGCGTACCCGGAGGGGCCGCACGGAACGGTGTTCCCGTTCCGGAGGATCTTCGTGGTGGCCCGCCGACCGGACCCGGCCGGGGACACCTCCCGGCGATAGCCGGTGTCCGGGGCGCGGCCCCGGATCACGAACGCCGACGCCCCACCAGGGCCGGCTTCGCCTCCAGCCCGTCCAGCCCGTGCCAGGCCAGATTCACCAGGTGCGCCGCGACCTCCGCCTTCTTCGGCTTGCGGACGTCCAGCCACCACTGACCCGTCAGCGCCACCATCCCCACCAGCGCCTGGGCATACAGCGGGGCCAGCTTGGGATCGAAGCCGCGGGCCTTGAACTCCAGGCCCAGGATGTCCTCGACCTGCGTCGCGATATCGCTGATGAGAGAGGCGAACGTACCCGTCGACTGCGCCACCGGCGAATCCCGTACGAGGATGCGGAAGCCGTCCGTATACGTCTCGATGTAGTCCAGCAGGGCGAACGCCGCCTGCTCCAGCAGCTCCCGCGGGTGACCCGCCGTGAGCGCGCCCGTCACCAGATCCAGCAGCTGCCGCATCTCGCGGTCCACGACCACCGCGTACAGCCCCTCCTTGCCGCCGAAGTGCTCGTACACCACCGGCTTGGAGACCCCGGCCTTCGCCGCGATCTCCTCCACCGACGTGCCCTCGAACCCCTTCTCGGCGAAGAGCGTGCGACCGATGTCCAGCAGCTGCTCACGGCGCTCCGCGCCGGTCATCCGCACCCGCCGGGTGCGGCGGGACCCCGAGTCGGCGGCCCGGTTCTTGTTACTGGTGGTATTGCTGTCGATCGCCACGCCGTCAATCATGCCCTCCCCGGACACCCCTGGGGGCACCCTCAGACGGCATCTTCCTTCCTCCGCGAATCGATGCGGCCCGCATCGGGCCACCGCACGTCATAGGCCCAGCCGGCCTTCTCGAACCAGCGGATGATCCGCGCGCTCGAATCCAGCTGCCCCTTCAGCACACCGTGCCGCGCCGATGTCGGATCGGCGTGGTGCAGGTTGTGCCAGGACTCGCCGCAGGACAGCACCGCCAGCCACCACACATTGCCCGAACGGTCACGCGACTTGAACGGCCGCTTGCCGACCGCGTGACAGATGGAGTTGATCGACCACGTCACATGGTGCAACAGCGCCACCCGCACCAGTGAACCCCAGAAGAACGCCGTCGCCGCGCCCTGCCACGACCACGTCGCCAGGCCGCCCACCAGCGGCGGGATCAGCAAGGACACCGCCGTCCACAGCACGAAGTGCCGGGACACCCGGCGAAGGTCCGGATCCTTGATCAGGTCCGGCGCGTACTTCTGCTGCGGCGTCCGCTCCTCGTCGAACATCCATCCGAGGTGGGCCCACCACAGGCCCTTCAGCAGCGCCGGCACGCTCTCGCCGTACCGCCACGGCGAATGCGGGTCACCCTCCGCGTCCGAGAACCGGTGATGCCGGCGGTGATCCGCCACCCAGCGCACCAGCGGCCCCTCCACCGCCAGCGACCCCATGATCGCCAGAGCGACCCGCAGCGGCCGCTTCGCCTTGAACGCGCCATGCGTGAAATAGCGGTGGAACCCGATCGTGATGCCATGGCAACCGATGTAATACATCGCCACCATCAGGCCGAGATCCAGCCAGCTCACGCCCCAGCCCCACGCCAGCGGGACCGCGGCGAGCAGCGCGACGAACGGAACGGTGATGAACACCAGCAGCGCGATCTGCTCCACCGATCGCTTGCTGTCACCACCCAGCGTGGCGGAAGGGAGCGGGCTTTCCTGGGCCATCGGCGCTTCTTCGATCACGTCGGGGCTTGCAGTCATGAGATCCCTCAGGGGGCTGGACACGGCTACGGTTCCGTAACCTACGGCTACGTAAGTATGGCAGGGCCGCGCTCCTGAGCAAGAGGGCTGCCGGACAACCGCGCGTCGGACGGCGACCTATGCTGGTGGACGTCGGACAGCGCGGTCCGCAACCCCTCCAGACGTGCTCAGAAATCTGCAAGGAGCCGCACCTGTGAGCAGTGCCGACCAGACCCCCCTCGCCCACGGGACCACGCCCGGAAACGAAGGCGAAGCACAGCGCAGCGCCGCCCTGCGCGCCGACATCCGACGCCTCGGCGACCTCCTCGGCGAGACCCTGGTCCGCCAGGAGGGCGACGACCTCCTCGCCCTCGTCGAACGCGTCCGGGCCCTCACCCGCAGTGACGGCGACGCCGCCGCCCGGCTCCTCGGCGACACCGACCTGGAGACCGCCGCCAAGCTCGTCCGCGCCTTCTCCACCTACTTCCACCTGGCCAACGTCACCGAGCAGGTGCACCGCGGCCGCGAGCTGCGGGCCAAGCGCGACGCCGAGGGCTCGATCCTCACCCGCACCGCCGACCAGCTCAAGGACGCCGACCCCGAGCACCTCCGGCACGCCGTCGAGCACCTCGGCGTACGACCCGTCTTCACCGCCCACCCCACCGAGGCCGCCCGCCGCAGCGTCCTGAACAAGCTCCGCCGCATCGCCGAGCTCCTCGACGCCCCCGCCGCCGGCGCCGGTGACAGGCGCCGCACCGACCTCCGCCTCGCCGAGAACATCGACCTGCTCTGGCAGACCGACGAACTGCGCGTCGCCCGCCCCGAGCCCACCGACGAGGCCCGCAACGCCATCTACTACCTCGACGAGCTCCACGCCGACGCCGTCGGCGACGTCCTCGAAGACCTCGCCGCCGAACTCGACCGCGTCGGCGTCGCCCTCCCCGCCACCACCCGGCCGCTCACCTTCGGCACCTGGATCGGCGGCGACCGCGACGGCAACCCCAACGTCACCCCCCAGGTCACCTGGGACGTGCTGATCCTCCAGCACGAGCACGGCATCACCGACGCCCTCGAACTCGTCGACTTCCTCCGCGGCGCCCTCTCCAACTCCATCCGCAACTGCGGCGCCACCGAGGAACTGCTGACCTCCCTGCAACAGGACCTCGAACTCCTCCCCGAGATCAGCCCCCGCTACAAGCGCCTCAACGCCGAAGAGCCCTACCGCCTCAAGGCCACCTGCATCCGGCAGAAGCTCGTCAACACCCGCGAGCGCCTCGCCCGCAACACCCCCCACGAGCCCGGCCGCGACTACCTCGGCGCCCGCGACCTCCTCGCCGACCTCCAGCTGATCCAGGACTCGCTGCGCGCCCACCGCGGCCGCCTCATCGCCGACGGCCGCCTCGAACGCGCCATCCGCACCCTCGCCGCCTTCGGCCTGCACCTGGCCACCATGGACGTCCGCGAACACGCCGACGCCCACCACCACACCCTCGGCCAGCTCTTCGACCGCCTCGGCGAGGAATCCTGGCGCTACGCCGACATGCCCCGCGACTACCGCCGCAAGCTCCTCGCCAAGGAGCTCCGCTCCCGGCGGCCCCTCGCCCCCATGCCGGCACCCCTCGACGCCGACGGACAGAAGACCCTCGGCGTCTTCCACACCATCCGCGAGGCCCTCGAACGCTTCGGCCCCGAGGTCGTCGAGTCCTACATCATCTCCATGTGCCAGGGCGCCGACGACGTCTTCGCCGCCGCCGTCCTCGCCCGCGAAGCCGGCCTCGTCGACCTCCACGCCGGCTGGGCCAAGATCGGCATCGTGCCCCTCCTGGAGACCACCGACGAGCTCAAGGAAGCCGACCGCCTCCTCGACGACATGCTCGCCGACCCCTCCTACCGCCGCCTCGTCGCCCTCCGCGGCGACGTCCAGGAGGTCATGCTCGGCTACTCCGACTCCTCCAAGTTCGGCGGCATCACCACCAGCCAGTGGGAGATCCACCGCGCCCAGCGCCGCCTGCGCGACGTAGCCCACCGCTACGGCGTACGCCTGCGCCTCTTCCACGGCCGCGGCGGCACCGTCGGCCGCGGCGGCGGCCCCACCCACGACGCGATCCTCGCCCAGCCCTGGGGCACCCTCGAAGGCGAGATCAAGGTCACCGAGCAGGGCGAGGTCATCTCCGACAAGTACCTGATCCCGGCCCTCGCCCGGGAGAACCTGGAACTCACGGTCGCCGCCACCCTCCAGGCGTCCGCCCTGCACACCGCCCCCCGCCAGTCCGACGAGGCCCTCGCCCGCTGGGACGCCGCGATGGACACCGTCTCCGACGCCGCCCACGACGCCTACCGCGAGCTCGTCGAGGACCCCGACCTCCCCGCGTACTTCTTCGCCGCCACCCCCGTCGACCAGCTCGCCGAACTCCACCTCGGCTCCCGCCCCTCCCGCCGCCCCGACAGCGGCGCCGGACTCGACGGACTCCGCGCCATCCCGTGGGTCTTCGGCTGGACCCAGTCCCGCCAGATCGTCCCCGGCTGGTTCGGCGTCGGCTCAGGACTCAAGGCCGCCCGCGAGGCAGGACTCGACACCGTCCTGGACGAAATGCACGAACACTGGCACTTCTTCCAGAACTTCCTCTCCAACGTCGAGATGACCCTCGCCAAGACCGACCTGCGCATCGCACAGCACTACGTCGACACCCTCGTCCCCGACGAGCTCAAGCACGTCTTCGACGTCATCAAGGCCGAACACGCGCTCACCGTCCAGGAAGTCCTGCGCATCACCGGCGAGAAGGAACTCCTCGACGGCAGCCCCGTCCTGAGCCAGACCTTCCACATCCGGGACGCGTACCTCGACCCGATCTCCTACCTCCAGGTCACGCTGCTGCACCGGCAGCGGGAAGCGGCGGCGCGCGGCGAGGCGGCGGACCCGCTGCTCGCCCGCGCCCTGCTGCTCACCGTGAACGGTGTGGCGGCCGGGCTGCGCAACACCGGCTGACCCGTCGGGGCGTGGTGCCGGCTGCGCCGGCGAGCGCCCTGCGGGCGCGTCCTCAAACCCCGGACGGGCTGAAATCAGCCCGTCCGGCGTTTGAGGACACCGCGCGAAGCGCGGTCCAGGTCCGGGGAGGAGCCCCGGTTTCGGGAAGGCGGCGGGACCGGGGAAAGAAACCCGCTACGAGTTGTACGTCCCCTGCGCCCGCTCCAGGCCGTCCACGATCAGCGTCTCGACCGCGTCCGCCGCGCGATCCACCTCGAACGCCAGCTCCTTGCGCTCCGTGGCCGAGAAATCCTTCAGCACGAAGTCCGCGACCTGCATACGACCCGGCGGCCGCCCGATACCGAAACGCACCCGGCAGTAGTCCGGGCCCATCGCCTTCGTGATCGACTTCAGACCGTTGTGGCCGTTGTCGCCACCGCCCAGCTTCAGCCGCAGCTGACCGAAGTCGATGTCCAGCTCGTCATGGACCGCGACGATCCGCTCCACCGGCACCTTGTAGAAGTCCCGCAGCGCCGCCGTCGGACCACCCGACAGATTCATGAACGACATCGGCTTGGCGATGACCACCCGCCGGCTCGACGGCCCCGGCGCACCCAGCCGGCCCTCGACCACCTGCGCCCGCGACTTGTGCGCCTTGAACCTCGCCCCCAGGCGCTCCGCGAGCAGATCGGCCACCATGAAGCCGACGTTGTGGCGATTCGCCGCGTACTCCGGGCCGGGGTTGCCCAGCCCCACGATCAACCAGGGGCTCGTATCGTCCGTCATCCGCACATTCTCCTTCATAAGCCAACCGCCGCCCCACTCCGAGGAGCGGGACGGCGGCTGAAAGAAAAACCGATGCGATCCGAGGATCAGGCCTCGGTGCCCTCGGCCTCGGCCGGAGCCTCGGTCTGGGCGGCCATGACCTGCAGGACGACGGTGTCGCCGTCGACGGCCAGGGTGGTGCCGGCCGGCAGGACGACGTCCTTCGCCAGCACGGAGGCACCGGCCTCCAGGCCCGCGATGCTGGCGGTGACCGACTCGGGCAGGTGGGTGGCCTCGGCCTCGACGGTGAGGGTGTTCAGGATGTGCTCGACCAGGTTGCCGCCCGGGGCCAGCTCGCCCTCGGTGTGGACCGGAACCTCGACGGTGACCTTCTCGCCCTTGGCGACGACCAGCAGGTCGACGTGGACCAGGAAGCCCTTGAGGGCGTCACGCTGGACGGCCTTGGGGATGACCAGCTCGGTGCGACCCTCGATGTCCAGGGAGAGCAGGACGTTCGGCGTCTTGAGCGCCATCATCATGTCGTGGCCCGGCAGGGTCAGGTGGACCGGCTCGCCACCGTGACCGTAGACAACGGCGGGGACCTGGCCGGAGACACGGGCGCGACGGGCGAAGCCCTTGCCGAACTCGCGGCGGACCTGTGCGGGGATCTTGATCTCGGACATGAGCACTCCTCGTAGTACGAATCGATCTGACGGCCGTTACCCGGCCCACGACAGACCTGCTACGAAGAGCGCGTCGATAACGGACCGCCGCACACAACGGTGCGGCCTCCCTCGCCGAGCAACTTGGGAAGTGTACCCGGCGGGGAGGCCGCCCAGAAATCGATCAGTGCCGATCGGTATCGATCAGCGAGGAAAGGCCGTTACGCCTGCTCCTCGAAGAGGCTCGTCACCGAACCGTCCTCGAACACCTCACGCACCGCACGCGCGATCGTCGGCGCGATCGACAGCACCGTGATCTTGTCCAGCTCCAGCTCACCCGGCGTCGGCAGGGTGTTGGTGAACACGAACTCGCTCACCTTGGAGTTCTTCAGACGGTCCGCGGCCGGACCCGACAGCACACCGTGCGTCGCCGTCACGATGACGTCCTCCGCACCATTGGCGAACAGCGCGTCCGCGGCGGCGCAGATCGTGCCACCGGTGTCGATCATGTCGTCGACCAGGACACACACCCGGCCCTTCACATCACCGACGACCTCGTGCACGGTGACCTGATTGGCGACGTCCTTGTCACGGCGCTTGTGCACGATCGCCAGCGGCGCGCCCAGACGGTCGCACCAGCGGTCGGCCACGCGCACACGACCCGCGTCCGGGGACACCACGGTCAGCTTGTCGCGGTCGACCTTGGCGCCCACGTAGTCCGCCAGGATCGGCAGCGCGAACAGGTGGTCGACCGGCCCGTCGAAGAAGCCCTGGATCTGGTCGGTGTGCAGGTCGACCGTGAGAATCCGGTCCGCACCCGCCGTCTTGAACAGATCCGCGATCAGACGCGCCGAGATCGGCTCACGACCGCGGTGCTTCTTGTCCTGACGGGCGTAACCGTAGAACGGCACGACGACGGTGATGCTGCGGGCCGAGGCCCGCTTCAGCGCGTCGAGCATGATCAGCTGTTCCATGACCCACTTGTTGATGGGAGCCGTGTGGCTCTGCATCAAGAAGCAGTCAGCACCACGAGCCGACTCCTGGAAGCGGACGTAGATCTCGCCGTTGGCGAAGTCGAACGCCTTGGTCGGGACCAGGTCGACGCCCAGCTGGTGCGCGACCTCCTCGGCAAGCTCGGGGTGGGCGCGGCCGGAGAAGAGCATCAGCTTCTTCTCGCCGGTCGTCTTGATCCCGGTCACAGCACAGTCTCCTTGGATGTCGCTTTGTGTGCGCTTATCACGGTACGCCCCGCACGACGCACCCGTGTCACGGTCACTGCTCGCCGGAGGTCTCCTCAGCCGCCGGCTGAGCGGCGGAAGCGGCCTGTGCGGCTGCGCTTCCCGGGCGCTTACGGGCAACCCAACCCTCGATATTCCGCTGCTGCCCACGTGCGACAGCCAGCGAACCCGGGGGCACATCCTTGGTGATGACCGAGCCGGCCGCGGTGTACGCGCCGTCCCCGATCGTGACCGGAGCCACAAACATATTGTCCGAGCCGGTCCGGCAGTGCGAGCCGATCGTCGTGTGGTGCTTGTTCACACCGTCGTAGTTCACGAAGACGCTCGCCGCGCCGATGTTGCTGAACTCGCCGATCGTGGCGTCGCCGACATACGACAGATGCGGCACCTTGGTGCCCTCGCCGATCACGGCGTTCTTCATCTCGACGTACGCGCCAGCCTTGGACTTCGGGCCCAGCTTGGTGCCGGGACGCAGATAGGCGTACGGGCCGACGTTCGCGCCCGCGCCGATCTCCGCGCCGTCCGCGACCGTGTTGTCCACGACCGCGCCCGCGCCGACCGCGGTGTCCTTCAGCCGGGAGTTCGGCCCGACCTCGGCACCGGAGGCGAGGTGGGTGGCGCCCAGCAGCTGGGTGCCCGGGTGCACGAGCGCGTCCGGCTCGAAGGTGACCGTCACGTCGATGAACGTGGTGGCCGGGTCCACGACCGTCACACCGCTCATCATCGCCGTGTGCAGCAGCCGCTCGTTGAGCAGCTTGCGGGCCTCGGCGAGCTGGACGCGGTTGTTGATCCCCAGGATCTCCCGGTGGTCCCCGGCCACGGCCGCGCCCACCCGGTGCCCGGCCTCGCGCAGGATGCCCAGGACGTCGGTCAGATACTCCTCGCCCTGGCTGTTGTCCGTACGGACCTTGCCGAGGGCGTCGGTGAGGAGCCGGGCGTCGAACGCGAACACCCCGGAGTTGATCTCCCGGATGGCGCGCTGCGCGTCGGTGGCGTCCTTGTGCTCGACGATCGCGGTCACGGCGCCGGTGTCGTCGCGCACGATGCGCCCGTAGCCGGTGGAGTCCGGGACCTCGGCGGTCAGCACGGTGACGGCGTTGCCGTCGGCGGCGTGCGCGTCGCTGAGCCGCTTGAGCGTGTCGCCGGTCAGCAGCGGGGTGTCGCCGCAGACGACGACCACGGTGCCGTCGAGGACGACCCCGCTCCCGCCGAGCGCCTCCAGGCCCATGCGGACGGCGTGGCCGGTGCCGTTCTGCTCGTACTGCACGGCGGTACGGACGTCCGGGTCGATCTCCGTCAGGTGCGCGGCGACCTGCTCACGGGCGTGCCCGACGATCACCACGAGGTGCTCGGGGTCCAGCTCGCGGGAGGCGGCGACGACATGTCCGACGAGAGAGCGTCCGCAGATGGCGTGCAGGACCTTGGGGGTCGCCGACTTCATGCGGGTGCCCTCACCCGCTGCGAGGACGACGACGGCTGCCGGGCGGTTGGCGCTCACGGGTGTGCCCTTCGGCTTCGGGTGGTGGACATCCGAAGGATACCGGTGCGTTTACCGGACGAAACGCGGGCGGGTCCTGACCTGGAGGTCAGGACCCGTGGATTCGAACTTTGAGCTCCCGGGGAAGGAATCGAACCCTCATTCAATGGACCAAAACCATTTGTCCTGCCATTAGACGACCCGGGATGGTTCGTCCGCTATGTCCGAATCGCTTGATCGGGCATTCGCGCAGCCACCACTATGCCGTACCACCAGCCTTCAATGCGACGGTATAGGTCGGCGCTGCCGAGAACGCGGACGACCAGGCAGCCCCGGTAGTCCTCCCCGACGTTCTTCCGGACGGTCTTCGGGTTGTGTCTCTTCAGAGTCGTCTTGCCGAACGCGCCGACGCCTGCGCCGACGTGTTCGAGCCAGAAGCGTTCCGTGCCTGCGACGTCGGCCGACTCATGGACCATGACATGGAACCGCAGGCGGCTCTGGTCGACGTCGAGGAGGCGTAGCCAGGCCAGGTAGATGTTGATCATGTTGGGGTCACTGTTGATGAAGGTGACGCGCTCGCTTGGCCTGTGTGCCTTCGTCTTCGTGCCTTCGGCCCAGTAGAGGCCGACTCCGATCAGGAACAGCTCACGGCCGGAGAGCGCGCCTATCTCGTCGGCTGCGGCACTCTTCGTCTCCTGGCGTTGAAGGTCGCGCGCCCTGCGGATCGGCTCCCAGCGGGCCTCGGCCATCGCCCGGCAGTGCTCCCGCACTTTCCGGGCCGGTCTCGGGAGATCCCTCACCCACAGTGACACGGAGCTCTTCGCCACCCCCAGCTCCGCCACGATCTCGTCGTATGTCCTGCCCGCCCGTCGAAGCTCGCGGGCACGTGCCTGGAGCTCTGTCTTCGCTTGGGTCATGGCATCAGACTCATGCCACGTGCACGCGCAAATGACGAAAACACGGTCGATTCAATAGTTCGAGGGAAAGGGGTCCATTTCGCCCCCGGTCGCACACTCCCCGTGCTGCCGCGCGGACAGGAAAACCGGTGGCGAGCGCCCGTAGTCTGGGTGGTATGACCACAACGGGGGCAATCGCGGAAGCGGGCGCGCGGGGCGCGTCCGGGGGGCCGTGGTGGTGGGCGCGGCGGCGGGGTTTTGTGCTGGATGTCGTGCTGGCGCTGCTGTCGGCGGTGGAGTGCGCGTTCGAGGGGATGGACTTCGCGGGGGAGATCGGGCTGCCTGAGGTGGCCGGGGTCGTGCTGGGGGTGCCGGTCGGGGCGGTGCTGGTGTTGCGGCGGCGGTGGCCGATAGCGGTGGTGCTGCTGTCCATCGCGACGACGCCGGCGGAGCTCGGTCTGCTGATGAGTGTCGTGGGGCTGTACACGCTGGCCGCGTCCGAGGTGCCGCGTCGGCTGACGGTGGTGCTGGCGGGGGCGTCGGTGCTGGGGACGTTCGTGGTGGCGTTCGTACGGTTCCAGCGGGACCTGGCCGAGGACGCCTATCAGCCGGGCATGTGGTTGGTGACGTTCTTCTCCGCGCTGATGGCGTTGGGGCTGTCCGCTCCGCCCGTGCTGCTGGGCCTGTACGTGGGGGCGCGGCGGCGGCTCGTGGAGAGTCTGCGGGAGCGGGCGGACGGGTTGGAGCGGGAGCTGTCGTTGTTGGCGGACCGGGCCGAGGAGCGGGCCGTGTGGGCGCGCAACGAGGAGCGGACGCGGATCGCGCGCGAGATGCACGACGTGGTGGCGCACCGGGTGTCGTTGATGGTGGTGCACGCGGCGGCGTTGCAGGCGGTGGCGTTGAAGGATCCGGAGAAGGCGGCGCGGAACGCGGGTCTGGTGGGGGACATGGGTCGCCAGGCGCTGACGGAGTTGCGGGAGATGTTGGGCGTGTTGCGGACGTCGTCGGACGGGGTCGTGGCGGGGAAGTCGGCGGCGGGTTCGGAGCGGTTGGCGGAGGTCGCGGCGGCGGCGTCGGCGCGGGTTTCGGTGGGGGCCGGGGTGCCGTCGGTGGTCGATGAGGGTCCGGTGGGTGACGGTCCGTGGCTGGGTGGGCTGGAGGATCTGGTGGGGCAGTCGCGGGCGGCGGGGATGGCCGTGGAGCTGTGTGTGGAGGGGGAGGAGCGTGCGTACGGGGCGCGGGTGGAGCGCACGGCGTATCGCGTGGTGCAGGAGGCGCTGACGAACGTCCATAAGCACGCGCCGGGTGCGAAGGCGCTGGTGCGGTTGGCGCACCGGGAGGGCGAGGTGGCGCTTCAGGTGGAGAACGGTCCGTCGGAGGGTGGCGCGGACGCGGGTTTGCCGAGTGGTGGCAATGGCCTGGTGGGGATGCGGGAGCGGGTTCTCGCGCTGGGGGGTGTGTTTGTGTCGGGTGCGACGGATGTGGGGGGTTTCCGGGTGTCGGCGGTGATCCCGGCGGGTGTGGCGGGTGTGGTCGGCGGGGAGCCTGGCCAGGGCTGAGTCCGGTCTGGTGTGCGCCGATTTGGGTTCGGCCGGTTTTCGCCCTGGTTTTGGCTGGTTCTCGTCCCTTGGGGGCGGCCTTGTGGGTGGTGGCCCGGTGGGTGGGGTTACGGGCGCGGGCCGGCCGAGAGGCGGGCGGGGCGGACGCCGGTGACGAGGGCGCCGATGGCGCGGTCGATGTCGGAGCCGAGGTACCAGTCGCCGGTGTGGTCGAGGCTGTAGACGCGTCCGTGGGCGTCGATGGTGAGCAGCGCCTGGCCGTCGGCCTCCTGGCCGAGGGGGCAGACGTCGGCGCCGAGTGCGCGGCCGAGGTCGGCGACCGTGCGGGCGAGGTGGAGCCCGTGCAGCGGGTCGATGTGGAACGGCGTGGGGGCGATGTGCCGGCCGGGTCCGGGCGCGGTGATGTGCAGGCCCCCGAATTCGGCCCACGCCTCGACGGCGGCGGGGAAGACGGTGTGCCGGTGGCCGGCGGGCGAGGTGTGGGCGCGCAGGGCGTCGGCCCAGGTCTCCGCGGCTTTGATGTCCCAGCGGCCGGGCTGCCAGCCGGCCTCGCGGAGGGCGGCGTCGACGGCGACGGGGAATCGGGTGGCGGCGGTGCGGTCGAAGGCGCGCATGGGTTCAGTCAGCTCTTGCTGTTGTTGGGGGCGGCGGGGTCGACGGCTCGTACGCCGAAGTGGGTGAGGAGGGCGGTGCAGGAGCGGCAGGGGGCGGCGTAGTGGCCGTGGTGGGGGTCGCCGTCCTCGCGGATGTGACGGGCGGTGAGTTTGGCGTGTTTGAGGGCGCGTCTGGCCTCGCCGTGCGTGAGGGGTTTGCGGGAGGCGCGTTTGCTGCGGGCCCCTTCGAAGGCGGTGAGGTAGCGGGTGATGAGGAGGGCCTCGGGGCAGCGGCCGGTGAAGCGTTCGCGGCGGTCGCTGGTGAGGGTGTCGAGGAAGTCCTGGACGAGGGGGTGGAGGACGGGGGGCTGGTCGGCCTTGCCGCCGGTGCAGGTGAGGGTCTCGCCGCGGACGGAGAGCGCGGCGGCGACGGCGGGCAGGATCCCGTCGCGGCGGTGGAGCAGGGCGGGGGGCCGGTCGGCGTCCTCGGTGGCGCTCCAGGTGAGCCGGGGGTCGCCGGGTGCGGTGGCACCCTCGTCGGCGGGCCGGCGGTCCTGTGTTGTGTGCATGGTGGTTCTTCCCTCCCGTGCAATCCCCCTGTTGCGGGGATCAGCCTGCCAAACGGGGTGGCGGGTGTGGAAGTCAGGTCGGGGTTGGGTGAGTGCCGTGTGGTGTTCATGTGGCGGGTGATCGTTGTGGGGCGTGGCTCGTCACACGGGTGGCGGCGGGTGCCGATGGGCGGTGAGTGCGGCCGCAAACGGGGTCCGCGGCGCGGTCCCCGTCTTGCGGCACCGCATAGGCTGTGCCGCACGGGGTGTTCTCGGCCATGGGGACACCGACCGGCCGGGCCGCCCCGTGGCACGGCCGGGGTCTGGTGGCCCGCGGCGTCCGCCGCACATGTCCGGGCCGGCAGGGGACACAGTCAGCAGGGGGCATCCGCCATGACGACAGGTCGGCTCGGGCAGCAGGCCGCGCCACCGAACACGGCCTACGCCGGGCAGGTCGTGCACTTCCCGGACCCGGTACGGGCCGGCCGCTACCCCAAGGGTGTGCGGGTGGACGACGACGGTTTCCCGGATTTCTCGCCGTACGCGCGTGCCGCCGCGGAGATCGCGGAGCCGCCGGAGGGTTTCGGCGTGGACGAGTTGCGGCTGACCGACTATGTGTCGGCGAACGCGGCCCTGCACGCGGAGGGCCATGAGCTGTGGGCCAGCCTGCCGTCGGTGGCGACGCCGCACGGCTGGACGTGGCATCACGTGGCGGGCACGCGCCGGCTGGAGCTGGTGCCGGCCGAGGTGAAGGCGTTGCTGAGGCACCACGGCGGGCTGGCGACGGCCGCCGTGGACCAGGACAAGCGGGGCACGCGTCCGTTGCAGGAGACCCGGCCGGTGCACTTCGTACTGCCGAAGCGTGACCTGGCGGTGACGGAGGAGCAGGTCCAGGGTGTCGAGGAGGACCTCGGCTACCGCCTGCCGGGCGCGTACCGGGCCTTCCTCAAGGCGGCGGGCGGCTGTGCGCCGGTGGGTGCCGCGCTGGACGCGGAGTTGGGCCTGCTGGTCGACCAGCCGTTCTTCACGGTCCGGGACGAGGCGGCGGTCAACGACCTCGTCTATGTGAACAAGTGCCTGCGTGACCACTTCACCAAGGACTATCTGGGTGTCGCCTTCGTGCAGGGCGGTGTCCTCGCCGTGAAGGTGAAGGGCGAGGCGATCGGCTCGGTGTGGTTCTGCCCGTACGACGACGCCCGGGACCAGGACGGCTGGACGGTGCACGAGCGGGTGGAGCGGCTGTTGTTGCCGTGTGGTGAGGACTTCGACGAGTTCCTGTCCCGGCTGGCGGGCGGTCCGCCGGAGCTGGAGACGGTGGCGAACCTGATGGTCGACGGTGGCTTCGCGTACGCCGTACCGGTGGAGGGGTGAGCGCGGGGATGGTGACGTTCGCGCAGGCGCAGGAGCGTGCGGAGCGCTGGGTCAACGGCGATGTGCCGGCGTACCAGCACCGTGAGGTGCGGGTGCGGGAGTTCGACCTGGGCTTCGTGGTCTGGGCGGAGGACCGCGAGGACGGTCCGACGTCGGACGGCGGCCGGGCCCGGCTGGTGATCGCCCGGGACAGCGGCGAGACCACGCTGTGGCCGGGGCTGCCGGTGGGCGAGGTGATCCGGCGGTACGAGGAGGAGTACGGGGCCGTGGACGAGTCGGTACCGGTGGCCGAGGGGCCGCCGAAGCGGGTGGATCTGGAGGCGACGTCGTTCCTGTTGAGTCCGCCGCAGTGGTTGCAGGACGCGGCGGACGCGATCGGCATTCCGGACCGGAGGTCGGGTTCGGGTTCAGGGTCGGCTGCGCCTGGTGGGGGCGCGTCTTCGGGCTCCGGTGTCCCCGCTCCGGGTCGGAGCGCTTCTTCGGGTGTTCCCGCGCCGAGTGACGCCCCGTCGTCGGGTGAGAGTTCCTCCGCTCCGGGTGTTCCGGCGCAGGGTGGGGCTTCGTCCTCGGGTGGTGCCGCTCCTTCGAGCGTGCCTGCGGCCGCCGGTTCGGAGCCGGGTGCCGGGGCGTCGGCCGCCGCGGCGGAAGGCGAGCCGGAGTCGCTGTCGGCCTCGGACGGGCCGGGGGCCGGTTCCCGCGAGCCCGTCGGGGCGGCCTCCTGGCCGGACGCGGGTACGGACTCTTCGTCCTCCTTCTCGTCGGCCGCTTCCGCGGAGCCCGTGGGGGCGACCCCGTGGCCGGGTGCGGAGGCGTCGGACGAGTCCGCGACCCCGTGGGCCGGTGCGGACACGAACATGGGTGGGGACGACGGCGACCGTTCCGTCGGCCTGCCCGCGACGGTCCTCGCGCCGGCCCTGTCGGGTACGGACGAGGACGACGCTCCGCCGCCGGGTGTCCGGCCGGATGCCAAGACGGCGCTGATGGCGTCGGGCAGCGCGCTGCCGCCGACGGCCATCGCCCCGGCGATCGAGGACCCGGCCGGCTCCCCGCCACCGCTGCGGGGGGCGCCGGGCACGCCTCCTTATGGTGCGGGTGCGGGTGCCTCCGGCGGTGCGGGTGCTCCCGGGCCGCATGGTGCGGGTGCCCCGGGTCGGTCGGGTGGGCCTGGTGCTCCGCAGGCGCCGGGGGTTCCCGGCGCCCCGGGCCGTCCGGGGGCGGGTGGTCCCGTGCCGCCCGGGCCTCCCGGCGTTCCGGGGCAGCTCGGTGCGGGCGGTCCCAACGTGCCGGGTGCGCCCGGTGCGGGTGGCCCCGGCGCGCCGCAGGCCCCGGGTGCTCCGGGTCGTCCGGGGGCGGGTGGTCCTGTGCCGCCTGGGCCTCCTGGTGCTCCGGGTCAGCCCGGCGTTGGCGGCCCTGGCGCGCCGCAGGCCCCTGGTGCTCCGGGGCAGCCCGGTGCCGGTGGCTCCGACGTGCCGGGTGCGCCCGGCGCTCCGGGCCGGTCCGGCGCGGGCGCCCCTGTGCCGCCCGGGCCTCCTGGAGCTCCGGGTCAGCCTGGTGCGGGTGGCCCCCACGTGCCGGGTGTGCCCGGTGCGGGTGGCCCCGGCGCGCCGCAGGCCCCGGGTGCCCCCGGCCAGGCCGGTGCCCCCGGCCCCGGTGGTGTGCACTACGCGGCGACCATGCTGGCGAGCCCCGGTACGCCGGGCATGCCCGGCGCTCCCGGCCAGCCGCCGCACGCTCCGGGTGCCCCCGGCGCAGCCGCTCCGCACGCTCCCGGCGTCCCGGGTCGGCCCGGCGCGGCCGGCCCCGGTGCCCCGAATCCGCCCGGTGCCCCCGGCGGGGCCGGCCCGCAGGGCCCCGGCGGTGTGCACCACGCGGCGACCATGCTGGCCGACCCCAACGCCCTGGGCATGCCCGGTGCACCCGGCGCCCCCGGAGCACCCGGTCCGCACGCCCCTGGAGCACCTGGCGCCCCCGGCGCAGCCAACCCCGTGCACCACGCCGCGACCATGCTCGCGGGCCCCGGCACCCCGGGCGCCCCCACGCCTCCCGGCGTCCCCGGCGCGCCCGGCGCGTACGGCTACCCGCAAGCCCCCTCCGGGCTGCCGACCGTGGGCCCCGGCTACATGGCCGTCCTGCGCTATCGCGCGCCCGACGGTTCGGAGCAGCAGTTGATCCGGCGCAGCGCGCCGGGGACGCCGCATCCGGAGTGGCAGATCCTGCATGAGCTGCGGGCGATGAACGTGCCGCCGCAGCAGGTGCTGGAGCTGCACACGGAGCTGGAGTCGTGTGATCTGCCGGGTGGTTACTGCGCTCGTATGGTGCGGGAGACCTGGCCGCAGGTGCGGGTCAGTCACACGGCCGCGTACGGGCGGGATCACCTGACGCGTCAGCAGGGCGTGCGCCACCTGGTGGAGCACCAGGGCGAGTTGCATCAGGTCGCGGACGGGCCGGCGCGTCCGGCGCCGAACCGGGTGCCGTTGCCGCATCCGGGTCAGGTGCGGCAGGCGCCGCCGGTGGGTCCGGAGGCGGTCGCTCACGAGCTGGCGGAGTCGTTCGGTCCGCAGGGTGTCTTCCGGTTCGACCAGCGCGCGGTGTCGCGGCAGGGTGTGCCGGAGATCGTGGCGCAGACGCTCGTGTGGGCGGGGCTGCCGGTGGACTTCGGGCCGTTCTTCTGGGGTCAGGCGCAGCCGGGTCGGCCGGTGCCGACGCTGGCGGAGCTGGCGGCGGAGCGTGGGGTGCGGCCGGCGCCGGACGCGGGTTCGTATCTGGTGATGGGCAGTGACTTCGGCCGTCAGCTGTGTGTGCAGTACGGGACGGCGCACATCGTGGCGGTCCCGCTGGAGGCGGGGCCGGACGGCGGGCCGGTGCCGCCGCAGTTCGTCAACACGAGCCTCCCTCAGTTCGTACGCTCTTTGGCTCTGCTCGGGAAGATGTGGCGTTGGCGCTACGGGCTGACGCCGGAGCAGGCCGGACGCTGGACCGTGGATTTCCAGGAGCAGCTGTTGGCGTTGGACGGCGCGGCGCTGTCGTCGCCGGAGAACTGGTGGGCCGTGCTGGTGGAGCAGATGTGGGACGGTCTGTTCTAGGGGGCCGGCCGATGTGTTGAGGCGCAGGGCGTTCGACCCTTGGTGAGGGGTCGGGCGCCCTGTGGCGTCGGTTGGCGCATTCTTGACAGAAGAAGCGGGCGGAGTGTCGCGTTTCGGACATTTCCGTTGTCCAGGAATGATGTGCGCCGGACCGCGTCACATACCGGTTATCCGGGATATAAGGGGCTTCAAGGATGAGTGCATCGGTATCTCCTGACGGTTTCGCCGTGGTACGGGGCCGTGGCTACCGACCGGATCAGGTGGAGCGCGCCCTCGTCGAGTACGCGCGGGAGCGGGATGCCGCGTGGGAGCGCGCGGCACGTCTGACGGTGCTGGCCCGGGAGATGGAGGACGAGGTCGCCCGGCTGTGCCGGGTGGTCGAGCAGCTGCCGCCCCAGACGTACGAGTCGCTCGGGCACCGCGCGCAGGGGCTGCTGTTCACCGCGCAGGCCGAGGCGGCGGGGTTGCGGGAGCGCGCGGAGGCGGCGGCCGCGGAGCTGATCGACGCGTCGAAGAACCACGGGCGTGCGGTGCGGGACGCGGCGCAGCAGTACGCGACGGCGGTGCGCGCGGACGCGGACGAGTGGGCACGGCGGGCGCTGGAGACGGCGCGGTCCGTGGCCGAGGACGTGCGGGTGACCGCGGACCGTGAGGTGAAGGAGCAGCGGGGCGCGGCGCTGGCGGCCCTTCAGGAGATGCGGCAGCGGACGGCGGCGGCGCTGGCCGAGCTGGAGAAGGACCACGCGGAGCGCTGGGACGCGGCAGGGCGTGAGCTCGCCGAGCGCGAGGCGGCGATGGAGGCGCGGGTCACGGCGATGGAGGAGTACGCGCGCCACGCGCTGGCGGAGGCGCAGCGCCGCTACGCGGAGGCCGAGGAGGCCGCGCGGCACGGCCAGGAGGACGCCGAGGCGCAGGGCGCGGCGTTGATCTCGCACGCGCGGGTGCGCGAGGAGCGGGTGCACCGTGACACGGAGCGGATGCTGCGTGAGCACGAGGAGCGGCGCGAGGAGCTGCGGGCGCACATGGCGCACGTACGGCACAGCCTGGCGGCGCTGACGGGCAAGCCGGTCGCGGAGGACGCGGGCGCGGGCGAGGTGTGAGGTGCTGTCCCGCCCCGGGCGGGGCGGGACAGCGGGTGGTCAGCCGACCGGGGTGGCGGTGGCCGGAGCCGGAGACGGCTGTGTCGTCTTGTCCGGCTGGGGTGCGACCACGGTCAGGTGCAGTGTGAGCGTCGTACCGTCGGCGGCGGTGAGGCGCAGGGTGTAGGCGCCGGTGTTCGCGTCGGTGAAGAGCTCGGGCAGCGTGAGCTGTCCGTCGGCGCCGGTCTTGCCGAGGTCGACGGTGCGTACGGGCTTGCCGTTCGCGTCCTTGAAGAACGGGCCGCTCTTGACGTCGGTCTTCCCGTCGGCGGCGGCCACGGTGGCGGTGACGCCGAGGCCCTTGACGGCCGTCTTGTCCTTGTCGAGCGCCCGGATGCGGACGCGCTCGGCGAAGGAGCCGTTCGGGGTGGCCTTGAGGTCCTCGCCGCCGATGCGGACGAGGGCGTCGGCGCGGATGGCCTTGACGGTGGCGTGGAAGTCGACGGCCTTGAGGTCCCGGCCCTCGACGGTGGCGCGGACCGTGAACTGGCCGGCCTTGTCGCCCGCGATGACGCGCTGCGCGGCGGCGACGCCGTCCGCGCCGGTGCTGACGGTGATCTTCTTGCTGCCGTCGTGGAAGCGGGCCGCGGTGTCGCCGATGATCTCGAAGCGCACCCGGGTGCCGGTGGTCGGCTTACCGGACTTGTCCAGGGCCCGTACGCGCGCCCGCTCGGCGAAGGTCTCGCCGGCCGTGGTCTCCCACTTGTCGGCGCCGAGGCGCTCGATGCGGGTGACGGGAGCGGGGGCCGGCGGGGTGGGCTTCTGATCGCCACCGCCGGGCTTGCCGGTGTCGCCGGGGCCGGGCTTGCTCGGTTCGGACGGCTTCTGGGAGCCGGGCTTGCCGGGCGTGCTCGGCGTGTGCGGGGCGTTCGGTGTGCTCGGCCCGGTCGGGCCGCTGGGCGTGCTCGGCCGCTGCCCGGGTGTCGGCACCGTACCGGGAGTGTTGCCCTCGGGGCTGCTGGGGCTGGGGGTGCCGGGGACGGTGGGCAGCGCGGAGATGTTGCCGCTCTGGTACTTGCGCATCCAGGCGGTGACGGAATTGACGTACGCCGAGGACGGGTTGTAGGCGAGGATCGCCTTGCGGAGGTCCTTGGGGTCGTTCAGGTCCCGGCCGTCCGCGCACAAGTACTTGGCGGTGCCCAGGGACGAGTCGTAGATGTTGTTGGGGTCCTTCACGCCGTCGCCGTTGCCGTCGGAGGCGAAGCCCTCCCACGTGGACGGGATGAACTGGGTGGGTCCGACGGCCTTGTCGTAGACGGTGTCGTCGTCCCACCGGCCGCGGTCGGTGTCCCTGACCGTCGCGAACTCGCCGCCCGTCAGGCGGGGGCCGAGGATCTTCCGGTCGCTCAGGCCGCTGGAGAGGAGCTTTCTGCCCCCCAGGGTGCCGTGCGCCGACTCCACCTGGCCGATGCCCGCGATGAGCTCCCAGGAGATGTGGCAGTTCGGCCGCTGGGTCTGTATGGCCTGCGCGGCCTTGCGGTAGGCGTCCAGGGCCGTCGAGGGGATGCCCGTGGCGCCGTCCGCCCCGGCCTCACCCGGCTTGGGGAGGCCGCCCGGCGAGCGGGGCTTGAGGTCGGGCAGCGTGAGGTTGGGTGTCCCGTGCGGCAGGCCCTGGGGGTTGTCCGGGCCGGGGGTGCTGTCGTCGGCGTCGGCGGTGTTGTGCGGGGGGCTGACGCCGACCGCCGCGGTCAGGCTGGCGATCAGCAGGGCCGTGCACAGTCCCTGCCGGGAGACGCTGGCAGCGCGAGTCGGGAGTATCTTCACGGATGCTGCTTCCTTCGAGGCCGGCGGCCGGTGCGGAGGGGGTCGCACGATGCCCCCTCGGCCATGGACCCGAACACTAATTCCCGCAGGCCCCAATTGTCTTGTCCGGGGCACGGCTTCACGTATTCTTCGCTCTTCGTTCCCCGGCCGGAATGGTTTCTTCGTCCGTTTCCCAGCTGTTTCCGGCGTTCGTCCACCCCGAGGCGCGTTCCCTGTGCACGCATGTGCGGCTCTCCCCTTTGCTCGGTAGGGCTCCTGGTCGCAGGGGGTGGGCGCGACCCTGAGGCGAGGGGCCGGGGCAATGCCGTTTCCCCTAGGGGTCGTTCCTCACTTTCTCCCCCGCGCGGTTCGTACCCCAGCAGGAGGAGCGCCGGGAAGGCGATGTCTAGCCTTTTCCATGGGCGGCGAGCGCCGTGGTGGGGTTAGCACCACCACGGATACACGGACGGGCACCATCGTGGCCGGAACCCCGATCCCGCAGGCTGAGTACGTGACCCGGTAGCGCGGGCGCAGTGGATATATACGACATAGGAGACTCACCGTGACTACCGCTGTATCGATTCCCAGGACCGGGGGCAGTGGAGGGCATGCGGCCGTCGCGGCGAGGGCGCGCCAGGTCGTCAAGGCGTACGGAGCGGGGGAGACCCGCGTCGTCGCCCTCGACAGCGTGGACGTGGACATCGCCCGTGGGCAGTTCACCGCCATCATGGGCCCGTCCGGCTCGGGCAAGTCGACGCTGATGCACTGCCTGGCCGGCCTCGACACCGTCACCTCCGGGCAGATCTTCATCGACGAGACCGAGATAACCGGGCTCAAGGACAAGAAGCTCACCCAGCTGCGCCGGGACCGGATCGGCTTCATCTTCCAGGCGTTCAACCTGCTGCCGACGCTCAACGCCCTGGAGAACATCACGCTCCCCATGGACATCGCCGGCCGCAAGCCCGACCGGGCGTGGCTGGATCGTGTCGTGGAGACCGTGGGTCTGGCGGGCCGCCTCAAGCACCGGCCGAACCAGCTCTCCGGCGGCCAGCAGCAGCGCGTCGCCGTCGCGCGCGCCCTCGCCGCCCGCCCCGAGATCATCTTCGGTGACGAGCCCACCGGAAACCTCGACTCCCGGGCCGGCGCCGAAGTGCTGGGCTTCCTGCGGCAGTCGGTCGACGAGCTGGGCCAGACCATCGTCATGGTCACCCACGACCCGGTCGCCGCCTCCTACGCGGACCGCGTGCTGTATCTGGCCGACGGCCGGATCGTCGACGAGATGTACAGCCCCACCGCGGACGCGGTCCTGGAGCGCATGAAGAACTTCGACGCGCGCGGGCGGGTGTCATGACCGTCCTCAAGACCTCCTTCCGCAACTTCCTGGCCCACAAGGGCCGCATGGCGCTCTCGGCCGTCGCGGTGCTTTTGTCCGTGGCGTTCGTCTGCGGCACGCTGGTGTTCACCGACACCATGAACGCCACGTTCGACAAGCTCTTCGCCTCGACCGCCGCCGACGTCCACGTCGGCCCCAAGAAGAACGACGACGCCCAGCAGACCGGCAGGCCCCCGACGCTCCCCGCGTCCCTGGAGTCCCGCCTGGCCAAGGTCTCCGGCGTCGCCAAGGTCGAACCGCACGCCACCAGCCAGCAGATCTCCGCGGCCGACGCCAAGAAGAAGAGCATCAGCCCCAGCTCCGGCGCCCCCACGGTCGGCACCAACTGGGACGAGAGCCAGAAGAAGTCCGTCGACATCACCAGCGGCCATGAGCCGCACGGCGCGAAGGAGGTCGTCCTCGACTCCGACACCGCCGCCAAGCACCACGTGAAGACGGGCGACACCCTGCGCGTGTCCGCCGCTCCCGGTGACTTCACCGTGACGGTCGTCGGCCTCGCCACCTACCGGACCACCAACCCCGGCGCGGCCGTCCTCTACTTCGACACCCCCACCGCGCAGACCAGGCTGCTCGGCACCACCGGCGCGTACAGCGGCTACGGCCTGACCGCCGCCTCCGGCGTCAGCGACGAGCAGCTCAAGAAGAGCGTCACCGCCGCCGTGGGCACCGGCTACACCGTGCACACCGCCGCCGAGACGAAGGAGGAGAACAAGAACGAGGTCGGCTCCTTCCTCGACGTCATGAAGTACGCGCTGCTCGGCTTCGCCGGCATCGCCGTCCTCGTCGGCATCTTCCTCATCGTCAACACCTTCTCCATGCTGGTCGCCCAGCGCACCCGCGAGATCGGCCTGATGCGGGCCATCGGCTCCAGCCGGAAGCAGATCAACCGCTCGGTGCTGGTGGAGGCGCTGCTGCTCGGCGTCGTCGGTTCGGTGCTCGGCATCGGCGGCGGCATCGCGCTCGCCGTCGGCCTGATGGAGCTCATGGGCTCCATGGGCATGAAGCTCGACACCTCCGAGCTGACCATCAAGCCCCTCACCCCGGTCGTGGGCCTGCTCATCGGCGTCGTCGTCACCGTGCTCGCCGCCTACCTGCCCGCCCGCCGGGCCTCGAAGATCTCCCCGATGGCCGCCCTGCGCGACTCGGGCAACCCCGCCGACGCCAAGGCCGGCAAGGTCCGGGCCGCCCTCGGTCTGCTCATGACCGCCGCCGGCGCGGCCGCGCTGGTGGCCGGCGGGAAGGCCGACGACGCGGGCGCGGGCTCCTCGTTCCTGGGCCTGGGCGTGCTGCTGACCCTGCTCGGCTTCGTGGTCGTCGGACCGCTGCTGGCCGGCTTCGTCGTCCGCGCCATCAGCGCGGTCGTGCTGCGGGTCTTCGGTCCGGTCGGCCGCCTCGCCGAGCGCAACGCGCTGCGCAACCCGCGCCGTACGGGCGCCACGGCCTCGGCCCTGATGATCGGCCTCGCGCTGGTCGCCGCCCTGTCGGTGGTCGGCTCCTCCATGGTCGCCTCGGCGACCGAACAGCTCGACAAGTCGGTGGGCGCGGACTTCATCATCGACGGCAACAACGGCCCGCTGACCCCCGCCATGGTCAAGGCGGTCAAGTCCGCCGGCCACGTCGAGCACGTCACCGAGTCCACGTCCGTCAGCGCCAAGGTCACCACCCCCGACGGCGGGACCGACACGCAGCGGCTGACCGCGGCCAGCCCCACGTACGCCGACGACCTGCGCATCGAGACGGTCCGGGGCAAGCTCAAGGACGCCTACGCGGCGGACGGCATGTCGGTGCCCGAGGGCTTCGCCAAGGACCACGGGATCAAGCTCGGTGACCGGCTGCCGGTCGCGATGATCGACGGCCGCCGCGTCGAGCTCAAGGTCAACGCGATCACCTCGGACGACACCTCCTTCGACAAGGGCGCGATGTACGTGAACATCGCCACCGCCCGGCGGTACCTGCCCGCCGACAAGATGCCGCCGCCCGTGATCATGTTCGCCAAGGCGGTCGACGGCCAGGCGAAGGAGGCGGCCGCCGCCCTCAAGACGGCGGTCGAGGACTACCCGCAGATCAAGGTCCGCGACCAGGCCGACTACAAGGAGCTCATCAAGGACCAGGTCGGCCAGCTCCTCAACATGATCTACGGGCTGCTGGCCCTGGCGATCATCGTCGCGGTCCTCGGCGTCGTGAACACCCTCGCCCTGTCGGTCGTCGAGCGCACCCGGGAGATCGGCCTGCTGCGCGCCATCGGCCTCTCCCGCCGCCAGATGCGCCGCATGATCCGCCTGGAGTCGGTGGTCATCGCCCTCTTCGGCGCGCTGCTGGGCCTGGGCCTGGGCATGGCCTGGGGCGTCACGGCCCAGAAGCTCCTGGCCCTCCAGGGCCTCGGCGTCCTGGAGATCCCCTGGCCGACGATCACCTCGGTGTTCATCGGCTCCGCGGTGGTCGGCCTGCTGGCCGCCCTGGTCCCGGCGTTCCGGGCGGGCCGGATGAACGTCCTGAACGCGATCGCGACGGACTGACCGAGGGACCACCGGAAACAGCCCGGCCCGGACGCGCCACGGGGGTGCGCGTCCGGGCCGGGCGTTTTCCGGGTGGCGCCGGGTGTCACCGTCCGGCCCGTCCGGCCCGCCGGATTGCCGTACGGTGATCGGGCGACCTTGGGAGGACGTATGACCACGCAGCCGGTGCACGACGGTGGGGCGCTGATCCCCAGACCCGAGAAGACGTTCCCCGCGCTCCGGGCGGCGCTCGCACAGGTCGCGCCGTCCCGGCTGGCGGAGATGACGACCGAGCGCGACACGGTCTTCACGATGGCCACCCAGGCCAACAGCTTCGGGCCCATCGCCATGTTCCAGCTCAAGTGGGCCACCGTGATCGAGGTCGAGCGCTTCCCGGACACCGCCCGGCGCCTGCACGGCGCCGAGCACGCCGCCCAGACGCTCGACAAGGAGGACCCGGCGTGGCGGGCCGCCATGGACGAGATCCGGGAAATCATGGACGCCGCCCGTACGAGGGCCGCCGGTGAGTGACTGGGGCTGGGAGTACGACCCGGACGCCCGGCACGTGATCGGGGAGACTCCGAATCTCGCCTTCGTCGCCCTGGTGGAAGAGCGCGCCGACGAACTGGTCCGGGCGGCGGCCGCCCTCTACCTCGACGGCACCGCCTACCAGGGCCACTCGCCCGGCGTTCGGGAGGAGATCCTCCCGAACGGAATGTTCCAGTACCTGACCGCCGTGCGGCAGCAACGCCTCTACATCGTCCACGTCACCCCCTGGCCGCACTGACGCGGGCGGGCCCGGTCCGGCCGCGCCCGTCGGCGCCCCGTCGTACGCTGGGGTGACCCCGACCCGTATCGCACGCGTCGGGTCGTTCGCGTTGTCCACCCCTCGCCCCACCGGGACGGAAACCCTTCATGAGCCTGCACGGTCTGCTCGACGCCGTCGTCAATGATCCGGCGCTCGCCGAAGCGGTGAAGGCCGCGGCCGACGGCAAGCGGCCGCACGTCGATCTGGTCGGCCCGCCCGCCGCGCGTCCCTTCGCCATCGCCGCGCTCGCCCGTGGGGCGAAGCGGCCCGTGCTCGCCGTCACCGCCACCGGCCGGGAGGCCGAGGACCTGGCGGCGGCGCTGCGCTCGCTGTTGCCGCCGGACGGCGTGGTGGACTACCCCTCCTGGGAGACGCTGCCGCACGAGCGGCTCTCCCCGCGCTCCGACACCGTCGGCCGCCGGCTCGCCGTGCTGCGCCGCCTCGCGCACCCGCGCGAGGACGACCCGGCCGCCGGCCCCGTCAGCGTCGTCGTCGCGCCCGTGCGCTCCGTGCTCCAGCCGCAGGTCAAGGGCCTCGGCGACCTGGAGCCCGTCTCCCTGCGCACCGGGCAGAGCGCCGACCTCGGCGAGGTCACCGAAGCGCTGGCCGCCGCCGCGTACGCCCGGGTCGAACTGGTCGAGAAGCGCGGCGAGTTCGCCGTCCGCGGCGGCATCCTGGACGTCTTCCCGCCCACCGAGGAGCACCCGCTCCGGGTCGAGTTCTGGGGCGACGACGTCGAGGAGATCCGTTACTTCAAGGTCGCCGACCAGCGGTCGCTGGAGGCCGCCGAGCACGGCCTGTGGGCGCCGCCCTGCCGTGAGCTGCTGCTGACCGACTCCGTCCGGGAGCGGGCCGCCGCCCTGGCGGAGGCCCACCCGGAGCTGGGCGAGCTGCTCGGCAGGATCGCCGAGGGCATCGCGGTGGAGGGCATGGAGTCCCTCGCCCCCGTCCTGGTGGACGACATGGAGCTGCTGCTCGACGTCCTGCCGGCCGGCAGCATGGCCGTCGTCTGCGACCCCGAGCGGGTCCGGACCCGGGCCGCCGATCTCGTGGCCACGAGCCAGGAGTTCCTCCAGGCGTCCTGGGCGGCCACCGCCGGCGGCGGCGAGGCCCCCATCGACGTGGACGCCGCCTCCCTGTGGGGCATCGCCGACGTCCGCGACCACGCCCGCGAGCTGGGCATGATGTGGTGGTCGGTCAGTCCCTTCGCCGCGGACGAGACGCTGACCCATGCCGCTGACGCGGCGGGTGGCGGCGACACCCTCAAGCTCGGCATGCACGCCCCCGAGACCTACCGCGGCGACACCGCCCGCGCCCTGGCCGACACCAAGGGCTGGCTGGCCGACGGGTGGCGCACCGTCTTCATCACCGAGGGCCACGGCCCCGCCGCCCGTACGGTCGAGGTCCTCGGCGGCGAGGGCATCGCCGCCCGCCTCGACGCGGACCTGCCGGCGCTGTCCCCGTCCGTCGTCCACGTCACGTGCGCCAGCCTCGACAACGGCTTCGTCGACCCGGCCCTGAAGATCGCGGTCCTGACCGAGACCGACCTGTCGGGGCAGAAGTCCGCCAGCAAGGACCTGGGCCGGATGCCGGTCCGCCGCCGCAAGACCATCGACCCGCTGACCCTCCAGGCCGGCGACTACATCGTCCACGAACAGCACGGCGTCGGCCGGTACGTCGAGATGGTGCAGCGCACCGTCCAGGGCGCCACCCGCGAGTACCTCCTCGTGGAGTACGCGCCCGCCAAGCGCGGCCAGCCCGGCGACCGCCTCTACATCCCCACCGACCAGCTGGAGCAGGTCACCAAGTACGTCGGCGGCGAGGCGCCCACCCTGCACCGCCTCGGCGGCGCGGACTGGACCAAGACCAAGGCGCGCGCCAAGAAGGCCGTCAAGGAGATCGCCGCCGACCTGATCAAGCTCTACTCCGCGCGGATGGCGGCCCCCGGCCACACCTTCGCCCCGGACACCCCCTGGCAGCGGGAGCTGGAGGACGCCTTCCCGTACGCGGAGACGCCCGACCAGCTCACCACCATCGCCGAGGTCAAGGAGGACATGGAGAAGTCCGTCCCCATGGACCGCCTCGTCTGCGGCGACGTCGGTTACGGCAAGACCGAGATCGCGGTCCGGGCCGCCTTCAAGGCCGTGCAGGACGGCAAGCAGGTCGCCGTCCTCGTCCCCACCACCCTGCTGGTGCAGCAGCACTTCGGCACGTTCTCCGAGCGCTATTCGCAGTTCCCCGTCGTGGTGAAGGCCCTGTCGCGGTTCCAGACCGACTCCGAGGCGAAGGCGGTCCTGGAGGGGTTGCGCGAGGGCTCGGTCGACATCGTCATCGGCACCCACCGCCTGTTCTCCTCCGAGACCAAGTTCAAGGACCTGGGCCTGGTCATCGTCGACGAGGAGCAGCGCTTCGGTGTCGAGCACAAGGAGCAGCTGAAGAAGCTGCGCGCCAACGTCGACGTCCTGACGATGTCCGCCACGCCCATTCCCCGTACGCTCGAAATGGCGGTGACCGGCATCCGCGAGATGTCGACGATCACCACCCCGCCGGAGGAGCGCCACCCGGTGCTGACCTTCGTCGGCCCGTACGACCAGAAGCAGATCGGCGCCGCCATCCGGCGTGAGCTGCTCCGCGAGGGCCAGGTCTTCTACATCCACAACCGCGTCGAGTCCATCGACCGGGCGGCCGCCAAGCTGCGGGAGATCGTGCCCGAGGCGCGCATCGCGACGGCGCACGGCCAGATGGGGGAGAGCGCGCTGGAGAAGGTCGTCGTCGACTTCTGGGAGAAGAAGTTCGACGTCCTGGTCTCCACGACGATCGTCGAGTCGGGCATCGACATCTCCAACGCCAACACCCTGATCGTCGAGCGCGGCGACAACTTCGGGTTGTCGCAGCTGCACCAGTTGCGCGGCCGGGTGGGCCGCAGCCGCGAGCGCGGATACGCCTACTTCCTCTACCCGCCGGAGAAGCCGCTCACCGAGACCGCCCACGAGCGCCTGGCCACCATCGCCCAGCACACGGAGATGGGCGCGGGCATGTACGTGGCGATGAAGGACCTGGAGATCCGCGGCGCCGGCAATCTGCTCGGCGGCGAGCAGTCCGGGCACATCGCGGGCGTGGGCTTCGACCTCTATATCCGCATGGTCGGGGAGGCGGTCGCGGACTACCGCGCCTCTCTGGAGGGCGGCGTGGAGGAGGAGGCCCCGCTGGAGGTCAAGATCGAGCTGCCGGTCGACGCCCATGTGCCGCACGACTACGCGCCGGGTGAGCGGCTGCGCCTCCAGGCCTACCGCGCCATCGCCTCCGCCGGGACCGAGGAGGACATCCGGGCGGTCCGGGAGGAGCTCACCGACCGTTACGGCAAGCTGCCGGAGCCGGTGGAGAATCTGCTGCTGGTCGCGGGGCTGCGGATGCTGGCCCGCGCGTGCGGCGTCGCGGACATCACCTTGCAGGGCTCGAACGTGCGCTTCGGCCCGGTGGAGCTGCGGGAGTCGCAGGAGCTGCGGCTGAAGCGGCTGTATCCGCGCACGGTGATGAAGCCGGCCACCAAGCAGATCCTGGTGCCGCGCCCGGCGACCCGTCAGATCGGCGGCAAGCCGCTGGTCGGGCGGGAACTGCTGGCGTGGACGGGCGAGTTCCTGACGACGATCCTGGGCTCGTAGGGCTCGTAGGGCTCGTACGCGGCGGTTGTGCGTAAAGGTCATACGCGCTGTCGTACGCGGCGGGGGCGGCTTTCCGGCGCCCGCGGGCGGGTGTGTTCCCGGGCAGGGGGCGCACCGCCGCGGGCGTCAGCGATGTGAGCGGGTGTGCGCCTTTCGCGCCGTTTGTCGACGTCATGGCCGGGACACGTTTCCTACGATCGGGTCGTTCGGGTGGGGGCGGTCCAAGCGCCCGGCCCACGCCGCCGCTCCACAGACGGGACACCTCCCTTGCCACGCTTCACGCTGCCCCTGACATCCCTTCACAAGGCCCGCCCCGCCGCCGCCCTCGCCTGTGCGGCGCTGCTCGCCGTCGCCGGCTGCTCCTCCGACGGCGGGGGAAAGAAAGGGGGCAGCTCCAAGGGAGGCGACGGCAGCGCCCTGAAGGCCGTCTCCGCGCTGGACGTCAAGAAGAGCGCGTCCAAGGACGGTTACACCCGGAGCAAGTTCGGTCAGGCGTGGGCCGACACCGACGGGAACCGCTGCGGCACCCGCGACGACATACTCAAACGCGATCTGACCGGGGTGACGTTCGGCGACGGCCGCTGCCAGGTCACCTCCGGCACGCTCGCCAAGGACCCGTACACCGGCAAGTCGGTGAAGTTCGAGCGCGGCAGCAGCAGGATCGACATCGATCATGTGGTCGCGCTGTCCGACGCCTGGCAGAAGGGCGCGGCCCGGTGGCCCGGCGCGAAGCGCGTCGCGCTCGCCAACGACCCCCTCAACCTCATAGCGGCCGACGCCTCCGCCAACCGCAGCAAGGGCGACGGCGACGCGGCGTCCTGGCTGCCGGACAACAAGGCGTACCGCTGCGACTACATCTCCCAGCAGGTCGCGGTGAAGAAGAAGTACGGCCTGTGGGTGACCGACGCGGAGAAGGACGCGATGGTGAAGGTCCTCACCACCTGCCCCACCCACAAGCTGCCCTCCGGCGGCAACCCCACCGAGGCGCCGCCCCGCTTCACGGCGAAGTGACTAGCCGTACGGCCCCGTGACCCGCTTCAGCACCGTGTAGCCGCCCTCGGCGCCCACGAAGGCGTACCGGCTGCCGGGGTGCATCTTCTGCGCGTCGTCGATCAGATCCCGCGCGGTCCTGCCGTCGGTGCCGTGCTGGGCTACGTAATCGGGGACGATGCCACGGCTGTCACCGATCCACAGCACCCGGCAGCGGCCGGCGAGCCGGCTTATCGGGCCGATGTCGGATTCGACGGTGGCACCGTCGGGGATGCGCGCCAGGAGCCGCTCGGCGGCGCGGACGCCCTCGTCGACGCGGTAGGTGGCGGGCTCGGTCAGCCCGTAGAGCGGCAGGGATGCCGTCAGCGCGAGGGCCGCGGCCAGGACGGCGCCGGGCAGGTGGTGCGCGTAGGAGGTCAGCCAGGGGCGGCGGCTTCGCCGGGCGCCGTCGAGCGCGTCGGTCAGGGCGATGAAGACGATGGGCATCAGCACCGCGCTGTAGTGCCAGTCGGTGCCCCAGTAGTGGTCGTCGTGGGAGACGAACCGCCAGCCCAGGGTGGGCAGCGCGACGAGCAGCAGCGGGGAGCGCAGCGCGAGGAGGCCGGTGGTGGGCAGCAGCACCCACAGCAGGGTGCGGACGGCGGTGTCGACGGGTATGACCGGGGCGGGGCCGCCACCCCCGCCGATCTTGTTCCAGTAGTCGTAGGCGCCGCCGGTGTTGAAGCCGGGGATGACCACGCCGAGCGCGAGGGCGGTGGCGGCGAGCCCGAAGGAGACGAGGCCGATGGCGAGCGCGGCCGCGCGCGGCTCCCCGCGGGTGCCGCGCAGCCTGATCAGGACGACCGCGCCGACGGCGGCCACCGTGACCCCGAGGTCCTCCTTGACGAGGACGAGCGGCAGCGCCCACCACATCGCCGCCCGCCAGCGGCCGCGCACCACCGCTTCCAGGGAGAAGGCCAGCAGCGGCATCGCGAAGGCGATCTCGTGGAAGTCGAAGTCGACGGCGCGCTGCACCCCCCACGAGAGCCCGTACGCGATGCCGATCGCCAGTCCGCGCTTGCGTCCGAGCAGCCCGGCGGCGAGCCGTGTGACGGGCAGGGCGGACAGCGCGAAGAGCGCGGCCTGCGCGACGAGCAGGGTGACCGGGGAGGGGAACAGCCGGTAGAGGGGTGAGAGGAGCGCGGTGACCGGGCTGAAGTGGTCGCCCAGGACGTTGGTCCCCGGCCCCTTCAGGTCGGCTATCGGGGCCTGGAAGTGGGCGTAGCCGCGTATGGCCTGCTCGAAGATGCCCAGGTCCCAGGACATCGTCAGCATCCGGCGGTGCCGGCACACCGACACCGCGGTGAAGAGGACGAAGAGGACGGCGGACACCCAGTACGGATCGAGCCGCGGCGAGCGCAGCGCGGCGGCGCGCGACCGGCTGCCGTCCGCCGCCGCGGCCGCTCGCCGGCCCGTCGCCGGCACGGTGGCGGCTGCGGCCGAGTCCATGGGGGAGTCCGTTTCTGTGAGTCCGCGGGGATGGAGCGGGGGTGAAAAAGAACTGTCGGAAAAGATACGCGGAGCCCGCGCCCGTCCGGTCCCCCTTCATGAGACGGGCCACCCCCGGGTCTGGTTCAGCCCCCGTTCATCCCGTCTTCTTCCGGTCCGCGCATCCCCACGAACCGCGAATCGTTGGTCGAATCGGTGGTCCGGATCACACCGACTCCCTAACATCGAGGAACCGTCGCACGATCTTTGCCGGGAGGCTTCATGATCCGCCGAAGGACCGCGCTCGCCGTCTCCGCCGTCGCGCTGCTCGCCGCGACGCCCGCCCTCACCGCCTGCGGCTCGACCGCGCACCCGGGGGCCGCGGCCGTCGTGGGCGACGACCGGATCACCGTCTCCGAGCTCCAGCGCCAGGTGGCGGACGTGCGTGAGGCGCAGCGGTCCTCGCCGCAGAGCCAGCAGCTGACGGCGAACAGCGCCCGGCTCGGCCAGGACACGCTCGTACGCCTCATCCAGTACCGGATCGTGGAGAAGGCCGGCAAGGACAACGGCGTCGAGGCGGGCCGTCGCGAGCTCCAGGAGCAGCGCACGCAGGTCGAGCGGGCCAACGGCGGCGCGGAGGCGGTGCACGCCCGGTTCCTCGCGCTCGGCATCGCGCCCGACCAGATCGACCAGGCCCTGGCCATGGAGCTGGTCCGCACGAAGCTCGACGCCAAGTTCGGCGCCGAGCGCACCAACCAGCTGCTGATGCGGACGTCCGACTCCCTGCGCGTCGACGTCAATCCCCGCTACGGCACCTGGGACGCCAGGCGCGGTACGACCCAGCCCGCGCGCGAGCCGTGGCTGCGCGCCGCCACCCCGCCCCTGGGGGAGCGCCCGGCCTGAGCCGCCGTGCCCGCCGTCGCCTAGGCTCGGCAGCGTGAACGACTCCGCACCTGGCCGCATCGTCCTGCTCACCACCAGCCACCGGGTCGCCCCCGGGCTGCTGTCCTGGCCGGCCTGGCAGGCGCTCCGCGCCGCCGACCGGGTGCTGTGCGCCGACCCCGCCCACCCGCAGCTGCCCTATCTGCGGGAGGCGGGGATCGAGGTCGAGCACGGCTCGGCCACCGCCCGCGAGCTCGTCGACTACTGCCTCGCAGGGCGCGGCGCCGTGGTGCTGGCCGCCGCCGACGGCGAGCCGGCGCTCACCGACGGCCTGGCCCGCCTGGCCGGCTCCGGCCGCGAGTCGATGCCGGCCCTGGAGCTGCTCCCCGGTTCGTACGACCTGCCCGGTGCCCGGCTCCTGGACCTGGTCCAGGTGATGGACCGGATCCGGGCGGCCTGCCCGTGGAGCGGGGTCCGCACCCACGAGGACCTGGCGAAGTACGCGCTGGAGGAGATGTACGAGCTCCTGGAGGCCATCGAGACCGGTGACCGGGAAGCGCTGCGCGAGGAGCTCGGCGACGTGCTGCTCCAGGTCGTCTTCCACGCCCGGATCGCACAGGACGACGCGGACGAACCGTTCTCCGTCGACGACGTGGCGGCCGTGATCGTCGACAAGCTCGTCCACCGCCACCCGCACGTCTTCGGCGAGGAGTCCGCCGAGACGCCCGAGGACGTCAGGGCGCACTGGATGCGGACGAAGGCGGCCGAGAAGGGCCGCGCGTCGGTCACCGAGGGCGTACCGCTGGGTCAGCCGGCCCTGGCCCTCGCCGCGAAGCTGGCCTCCCGGGTCCGTTCGGAGGGCATCGACGTCACCCTCCCGTCCGGGGACGGCGTCGGCTACGAACTGCTGGCGCTGGCGGTACGGGCCGAGGCGGAGGGCGTCGACCCGGAGACCGCCCTGCGGGCCGCGGCCCGCACCTTCCGCGACGCGATCCGCGCGGCGGAGGACAGGGCCGGGGCCTGACGGCCCGCCGAGGGGCCACCGACGGAGGGCGGCGACTCTTCGGGCACCCGTTCGGCCTAGGTGCCGACTTGTCCGGGCGACCTCCGGGTACCCGAGACGCATGCGCATCGACAACATCGACCACACAGAGATCGCCGCCCCGCACTGGCTGGGCGGCATCGCCCCCTTCATCGTCGGCCTCTTCGTCGTCGCCCTGCTGATCGCCGCCGTCGCCAAGGGCCTGCGGAAGCGGGAGCAGGAACCGCCGCCCCCCAGCCAGCCGCAGCGGCGCATGGGCTCCTGGCAGACCCGGGAGGAACACGAGACCGGCCCGGAGTCGCCCGACCACGGGCCCGGCCACAACGACGAGGACGGCACGGTCGGCTATGTGACCCAGCACCACGAGTCGGACGAGCTGCACCCCGAGGCGGACGGCGAGCGCGTCCTGCCGCACGAGGTGCGCAACCCCGGCAGCCACCCGGAGGAGCCCTCCGAGGAGCGCAAGAAGTGGAACCCGGGCAGCAGCGGCAGCTTCGGCAGCGGCGGCAGCCGTGGGCCCGGCGGCCACTGAGCCGCGCCCGGACACCCCTAGTAGCGTCGGGGCGTGCCCGACAAGAACGCCACGCCCCCCGCCCCGCCCCTGTTCACCTGGGAATTCGCCGCCGACCCCTACCCGGCGTACGCCTGGCTGCGCGAGCACGCCCCCGTGCACCGCACCGCCCTGCCCAGCGGCGTCGAGGCCTGGCTCGTGACCCGCTACGCCGACGCCCGCCAGGCCCTCGCCGACCAGCGGCTCTCGAAGAACCCCGTGCACCACTCCGAGTCCGCCCACGGCAAGGGCAAGGTCGGCATCCCCGGCGAGCGCAGCGCCAATTTGATGACGCACCTGCTCAACATCGACCCGCCGGACCACACCCGGCTGCGCCGGCTGGTCTCCAAGGCGTTCACCCCGCGCCGGGTCGCCGAGTTCGCCCCGCGCGTGCAGGAGCTGACGGATCAGCTCATCGACGCGTTCGTGGACAGAGGGGAGGCCGACCTCATCCACGAGTTCGCCTTCCCGCTCCCCATCTACGCCATCTGCGACCTGCTCGGCGTCCCGCGCGAGGACCAGGACGACTTCCGGGACTGGGCGGGCATGATGATCCGCCACGGCGGCGGGCCGCGCGGCGGCGTCGCCCGCGCGGTGAAGAAGATGCGGACCTATCTCGCGGAACTCATCCACCGCAAGCGGGAGAACCCCGGCGAAGACCTCATCTCCGGACTGATCCGGGCGAGTGACCACGGCGAGCACCTCACCGAGAACGAGGCCGCGGCCATGGCCTTCATCCTCCTCTTCGCCGGTTTCGAAACAACTGTGAACCTGATCGGTAACGGAACCTACGCGCTGCTGCGCCACCCGGAGCAGCGCGAGCGCCTCCAACGCGCCCTCGCGGAAGGCGACGAGAGCCTGCTGGCGACCGGCGTCGAGGAGCTGCTGCGCTACGACGGACCGGTGGAGCTCGCCACCTGGCGGTTCGCCACCCAGGACCTGACGATCGGCGGGCGGCGCATCACCGAGGGCGACCCCGTCCTCGTCGTCCTGGCCGCCGCCGACCGCGACCCGGAGCGGTTCGCCGAGCCCGACACCCTGGACCTCGCCCGCCGCGACAACCAGCACCTCGGCTACGGGCACGGCATCCACTACTGCCTGGGCGCCCCGCTCGCCCGGCTGGAGGGCCAGGCCGCCCTCGCGACCCTGCTGCGCCGCCTTCCCGACCTGCGTCTGGCGGCCGATCCGGACGACCTGCGCTGGCGCGGCGGGCTCATCATGCGTGGACTGCGCACGCTGCCCGTCGAGTTCGATGTACCTACCAGATGACCCCGCCTCATATCACGTGACCTGCACGTGACCTGCGCTACATCTGCTTGTGACTCACGGGGCCCGTCGCTATGTTCGACGACCACATCCGCCCAGCCACACGAGAGGCCATCGCATGCGCTCCGGGAACGGTCGACATCGCAGACCCCGCCAGGTACCCGCCATCGTGGTCGCGGCCGGCGTGACGGGCTCCGCGCTCGCCATGCCGCTGCTCGCGGCCACCGGTGCGAACGCGGCCGACGCCCCGACGTGGGACCGCGTCGCCCAGTGCGAGAGCGGTGGGATGTGGAGCGCCAACGCGGGCAACGGCTCGTACGGCGGACTCCAGCTCACGCAGGAGCTGTGGGAGCAGTACGGCGGCCGGGTGTACGCCCCGCGCCCCGACCTGGCGAGCCGCTCGCAGCAGATCGCCGTCTCGGAGAAGATCCTCCAGAGCGGCGGCGCGGATACCTGGCAGAACTGCGGTACGTCGGCCGGCCTGGCCAAGGACAGCAAGGCCCCCGAGGTCAACCCCGGAAGCGCGAAGTCCCCGGAGCCCGCGGAGGAGCCGGCCGAGGAGCCCGCGAAGGACGAGCCGGCGAAGGACGAGCCCACGAAGGAGGCGCCGGCCAAGGAGGCGCCCGCCTCGCGCACGCCGGAGCACACCCCCTCCGCGCCCACCTCGCCGAAGCCCGAGCCCTCCGCCCCGACGAGCGGTCAGCCGGAGGGCGGCAAGCACCGCAAGGACCCCGGCGCCACGCCCACGGGCGACCCCACGGGTGATCCCACGAACGACCCCACCGAAATCCCGGCTCCCGGCGACTCGTCCACGCCGTCGCCCTCCAACTCCCCGTCGAGCATGCCCCCGCTGCCCCTTCCGCCCCCCTCGCACCTCCCTGGCAGCTCCGCCATGGACGGCTCGGACGATGCGGACGGCTCGGACGGCACGGGCAAGCACCGCGCGGAACCGCCGCGTTCGGACGACGGGCGCCCGTCCCGCGGCGACGCCCGTACGGAGCAGCCGAAGGCCGGCGACTACACCGTGCGTCCGGGTGACAACTTGTCAGCCATCGCCGAGGAGCACTCCGTCAAGGGTGGTTGGCATTCGCTGTACGAGGGCAACGAGAAGGTGGTCGGATCCGATCCGGATCTGATCCTTCCTGGTCAGCGCCTTGAGATAGGTAAATAGTGCGATAGTTCGGGGGGAATGTCCGTTCCAGTCGAAAGTGAGACATGGGTCTCCCTGCCTTTTGACGGAAGGGCATCCTCCCGAACTTCAGCCACCTGCTCCCACCTGCGCAAATGTCATGTTTCCGGGGGTAACTTGGGTCAACTGTGGCTGGAAAGAGGGGTTTGAACCCTCAGCCCGACTGTGTTTACCGTCGTGACCGCTCGCCACCGCGAGCACCACGGCCGCCACGCCGAATCCTGCCGGCGGCCGGCGGAGTCGTCGCGTTAAGCGCCGTAGGCAGGAGCGGGGGAACCAAGGTAGGCGCCGGAACGGTCCGTCGGTCAGCGACCGGCGGGGGCCGGAACGGCTTGGGGTGAAGCCGGATGTGCTCGCACAGCCGGCCGGGCGAACTCACTAGCCCGAACCCGACAGCTCACCTCGTAGGCGTCGGTGAGGAAACGACTCATGTCCAAGGGCAAGCACCGTCGTCCGTCCAAGGCCGTCCGCATCGTCACGCTCGCCGGTGTCACCGGCGCCGCGGTCGCGGCCCCGCTGATGATCGCCTCGTCCGCGAACGCCGCCTCCGTCGACACCTGGGACAAGGTCGCCCAGTGCGAGTCGACCAGCAACTGGTCCATCAACACCGGTAACGGCTACTACGGCGGCCTGCAGTTCTCCAAGAGCTCCTGGGACGCCGCGGGTGGCGGCAAGTACGCCGCGTACCCGCACCAGGCCTCCAAGAGCCAGCAGATCGCCGTCGCCGAGAAGCTGCTCGCCATGCAGGGCCCGGGTGCCTGGGGCTGCGCCCCCGGCACCGGTCTGGCCGCCGGTGGTGCGAAGGCGAACGTCGACACCGGTTCCGGTTCGGCCAAGGCCGACCGCTCCACCACCTCCACGAAGTCGCACGCCGACCGCAGCGAGCGCCAGACGCCGCCGAAGAAGGCCGCGCCCAAGCACGCCGCGCCGCAGGCCGTCGAAGAGGACGAGGCCCCGGCTCCGAAGCAGAGCGCCCCGAAGCACGCCGCCCCGAAGTCCTTCAAGAAGGGCGACGGCGAGTACCAGGTCAAGGAAGGCGACACCCTCGGCAAGATCGCCGAGGCCAAGAAGGTCAAGGGCGGCTGGGAGAAGCTCTACGACCTGAACAAGGACGTCGTCGAGAACGCCGACCTGATCTTCCCGGGCCAGCAGCTGCACCTCGGCTGACCCGGCGGGCCGGCCCCCGCGCCGCGCCCCCGTTCCACCCGCAGCGGACCGCCCCGCTCCGACGCGCCCCCCGGGCGTGCGCCGGAGCGGGGCTCCGCCGTTTCCCGAGGGTTCCCGCTCCGGTTCACCGCTCGGCGAACACCCCGGCCATTCGTCCCGTGATCTCGGCGTTTGTGTTGTTCTTTCCGCTTTCCGGGCCCGAGAAGGCGATCCGACGGCAGGGGGACCCTCCGGGGCCCGTTAGGCTCGGGGTGCAGAACTCCAGACACACATGAAGGAGACCCTCGTGCCGTCCATCGACGTCGTCGTAGCTCGCGAGATCCTCGACTCGCGAGGCAACCCCACGGTCGAGGTCGAGGTCGGCCTCGACGACGGCTCCACGGGCCGTGCCGCCGTGCCGTCCGGCGCCTCGACCGGTGCCTTCGAGGCCATCGAGCTCCGTGACGGTGACAAGAACCGTTACCTCGGCAAGGGCGTCGAGAAGGCCGTCCTCGCCGTCATCGAGCAGATCGGCCCGGAGCTCGTCGGCTACGACGCCACCGAGCAGCGCCTGATCGACCAGGCCATGTTCGACCTGGACGCCACCGACAACAAGGGCTCGCTCGGCGCCAACGCCATCCTCGGCGTCTCCCTCGCCGTCGCGCACGCCGCGTCCGAGGCCAGCGACCTCCCGCTGTTCCGCTACCTGGGCGGCCCGAACGCGCACCTGCTGCCCGTTCCGATGATGAACATCCTCAACGGTGGGTCGCACGCCGACTCCAACGTGGACATCCAGGAGTTCATGATCGCGCCGATCGGCGCGGAGTCCTTCTCCGAGGCCCTGCGCTGGGGCGCCGAGGTCTACCACACGCTGAAGGCCGTCCTGAAGGACAAGGGCCTCTCCACCGGCCTGGGCGACGAGGGCGGCTTCGCCCCGAACCTCGGCTCCAACCGCGAGGCCCTCGACCTCATCCTCGAGGCCATCAAGCAGGCCGGCTACACCCCCGGCCAGGACATCGCGCTCGCGCTGGACGTCGCCGCCTCCGAGTTCTACAAGGACGGCTCGTACAACTTCGAGGGCAAGACCCGCTCGGCCTCCGAGATGACCGACTACTACGCGGAGCTCGTCGCCGCGTACCCGCTGGTCTCCATCGAGGACCCGCTGTTCGAGGACGACTGGGACGGCTGGAAGACCCTCACCGACCGCCTCGGCGACCAGGTGCAGATCGTCGGTGACGACCTGTTCGTCACCAACCCCGAGCGCCTCGGCCGCGGCATCGAGGAGGGCGCCGCCAACGCCCTGCTGGTCAAGGTCAACCAGATCGGCTCGCTGACCGAGACCCTCGACGCCGTCGAGCTGGCCCAGCGCAACGGCTTCAAGTGCATGATGTCCCACCGCTCCGGCGAGACCGAGGACGTCACCATCGCCGACCTGGCCGTCGCCACCAACTGCGGTCAGATCAAGACCGGCGCCCCGGCCCGCTCCGAGCGCGTCGCCAAGTACAACCAGCTGCTGCGCATCGAGGAGATCCTCGACGACGCCGCGGTGTACGCCGGCCGGAGCGCTTTCCCGCGCTTCAAGGGCTGAAGGGCTTAGCCTCACTACGTCCCCGGCCACGGTCCCGTACCGTGGCCGGGGACGTACGTTCGTAACGGGGAGGCGATGTGGCGGCTGACCGGTTCTCCACCGCTGTCAGGCTCAAGGCGCTCGGTTCGGCGCTCATCCAGGGCCCCACGGCCCGGGTCTACCGCGCCAAGCCGCCCCGCCGCTCCCGGCTCACCGGCCGCGCGGCCCTCCTCGCGCTCGTCGTCTGCTCGCTGGTCGTCGCGCTCGCCTACCCCATGCGCCAGTGGGTCACCCAGCGCTCGGACATCGCCGACCAACGGCACCAGACCGAGCGGGCGCGCGAGGAGGTCCAGCTGCTGCTGGACCGCAAGGCGCGCCTGGAGGACCCGGCGTACGTCGAGCAACAGGCGCGCGAGCACCTGCACTACGTACGCCCGGGCGAGACCGGCTACAGCGTGGTCGACGGCAGCGCCTCCGCCCAGCGGCCCAGGGACCAGGGCACCGCGGACCGCCCCTGGTACAGCAACCTCTGGGACGGCGTGGACACCGCGGACGCCTCCTGAGCCGCCCACCGAACCCCGATTCCGAGAAGACCGAGCACGAGCGAGCACATGGACACCCCTCCTCCGAAGACCGAGCCCACCGAGCCCACCGACGCGGACATCGCGGCGTTCAAGGAGCAGCTCGGCCGGCCGCCGCGCGGCCTGCGCGCCATCGCCCACCGCTGCCCCTGCGGCAACCCCGACGTCGTCGAGACCCAGCCGCGGCTGGAGGACGGCACGCCGTTCCCGACGCTGTACTACCTCACCTGCCCGCGCGCGGCCTCCGCGATCGGCACGCTGGAGGCGGACGGCGTCATGAAGGAGATGAGCGCCCGGCTGGCGACGGACCCCGAGCTTGCCGCCGCCTACCGCGCCGCGCACGAGGACTACATCACGCGCCGTGACGCCATCGAGGTGCTGGAGGGCTTCCCGAGCGCCGGCGGCATGCCGGACCGCGTGAAGTGCCTGCATGTCCTGGTCGGTCACTCGCTGGCCGCCGGCCCGGGCGTCAACCCGCTGGGCGACGAGGCCATCGCGATGCTGCCCGAGTGGTGGGCGAAGGGCCCGTGCGTGAACCCCTGCGGAGGTGACGAGAAGTGACGCGTGTCGCGGCGGTCGACTGCGGTACGAACTCCATCCGGCTCCTGGTCGCCGATCTGGACCCGGCGACCGGCGAGCTGACCGAGCTCGACCGGCGGATGCGGATCGTCCGGCTGGGCCAGGGCGTGGACCGCACCGGCCGGCTGGCGGACGAGGCGCTGGAGCGCACGTTCGCCGCGTGCCGGGAGTACGCGGACGTCATCCGCGACCTGAAGGCCGAGCGCACCCGCTTCGTGGCGACGTCCGCGTCCCGCGACGCGGAGAACCGCGCGGACTTCGTGCGCGGCGTCGTGGAGATCCTGGGCGTGGAGCCCGAGGTGATCAGCGGTGACCAGGAGGCGGAGTTCTCCTTCACCGGCGCCACCAAGGAACTGACGGGCCGTGACGACCTGGCCAAGCCGTATCTGGTCGTGGACATCGGCGGCGGCTCCACGGAGTTCGTCGTCGGCGACGACCATGTGCGGGCCGCCCGCAGCGTGGACGTGGGCTGTGTGCGGATGACCGAGCGTCACCTCGTCGTGGACGGCGAGGTCGTCGACCCGCCGACGCCCGACCGGATCGCGGCGATACGGGCCGATATCGAGGCGGCGCTGGACCTGGCGGAGGAGACAGTTCCGCTGGCGGAGGCCCGTACGCTCGTGGGCCTGGCCGGCTCGGTCACCACGGTCGCGGCGATCGCGCTGGGCCTCGACGCGTACGACTGGTCGGTGATCCACCACTCGCGCATCCCGCTGGAGCGCGTCCGGGAGATCACCGCGATGCTGCTGACCTCGACCCACGAACAGCGCGCGGCCATCCCCGTGATGCACCCGGGCCGGGTCGACGTCATCGCCGCCGGGGCGCTCGTCCTGCAGTGCGTGATGGAGCGGACGGGGGCCGAGGAGGTCGTCGTGAGCGAGCACGACATCCTGGACGGCATTGCCGCCAAAACAGCAGAAGCGGTGTGGGCCGAGAAGGCAGACCGCTGACCTGCGGTGATGCCTCGACCTGAGGCGGCACGGCGTTGAGAAGAGAACGGGCCATCCGTGATGAGGATCACGGGTGGCCCGTTCTTGTGTGCTGAGGCGGGCGCTCGGACAGCAGCAGAGCGGGCCGGCCCGGGGCGATCACCCCCAGGCCGGCCCGCTTCATGTCGCCGTGGCCATAGAAGAGCCCCGCCCGCGGCCCCGGGGGAGGGGCGCGGGCGGGGATCGTGTCGGGTCCTTCGTCAGTGGGGGATGCCCTCGATGATGTCGCGGGCGCCCTGGCGCAGCAGCTCGGCGCAGACACGGGCGCCGAGGACGCCAGGGTCATTGCTTCGCTCGCCCCAGATGTGGGCGTGGACGAACTTCGAACCGTCCCGCGAGAAGACCATGCCCCGGAGAGAGAGCTGTCCGTCGGGCTCGGTGACGCAGTACCCGGCGATGGGGCTGTTGCAGTGGCCACGCAGGCCGTGCAGCATCACTCGTTCGGCGGTGGCTTCCGTCTGCGTCTTGGGATCGTTCAGCCGCTCCAGCAGGCCGGCGACGGGACCGTCGTCGCGGCGGCACTCCAGAGCCAGCACGCCCGCGCCGACGGCCGGCAGCATCTCGTGAATGGGGAATTCGTACCGGATGCGGTCGGCGAGGTCGAGGCGCTCGAGGCCGGCACGGGCGAGAACCATCGCGTCCGCCTTGAGGTCCCCCTTTTTGCCGTCCAGCTTCTCCAGCCGGGTGCCGACGGCGCCGCGGACCCTGACGACGTTGAGGTCGGGGCGCACCGCGAGGATCTGAGCTTTTCGGCGAACGGCTGTGGTGGCCACGGTGGCGCCGGCGTCGAGGTCGTCGAGCGACTTCACCGGCGAGTCCTCCGGGGCCAAGAGGACGTCCCGAACGTCCGCTCGGGGGAGCATGGCGGCGAAGATCAGCCCCTCGGGCATCGCTACGTCGCCGGGCACGTCCTTGAGACAGTGGATGGCCATGTCGATCTCGCCGCGCTGGAGCTGCTGATCGATGGCCTTGACGAAGAGGCCCTTGCCGCCGAGCTGGGCGAGGTCGCCTTGCCACAGGTCGGCCTCGGTCGTGGTGGCTTTCACCTCGATGTGGAGGTCGGGCACGAGATCGCGCAGTAAGGCCGATACGTGTTCGGTTTGGGCAAGTGCCATGGGTGAGCTTCGGGTACCGATACGCAAGATGCGCTCGGGGAAGTCCGTCATGATGTCTTTTCCGCCTGTCGAGTCTCGAGGTAGGTGGTTTTCATGTCGGTGCTGTGGAGCGGGCCCGCGACGCGGTGGGCGATCCGTGGGTGGAGGAGCCGCAGAGCGCTGTCGGGCGGCTCCCATCGCCACGCGGCGAGCTCGGTGCGCTGCAAGGTGATGCTTTCGTCTTTGGTGGAGTCCAGTTCGGGACCGGCGAAGACGAACGCTAGGCGGTCTCGTCGTTCGTGGCTGGAGGCTGCTAGCCATTCGACGGCGATGAGGTCGCGGCGGCGCATGTCGATGCTGAGGCCGAGTTCTTCACGTACCTCCCGGCGGGCGGCGTCGAGCGGAGATTCCCCGTGCTCAACGATTCCGCCCGGTAACTGCCACGGTGCATCCTGCTTCGTAGGTCGCACGATCAGGATCTGCCTTCGGCTGTTCGTGAACAGCACCGAAGCGGTGATCGGGTGGCCAGGAGCGCGGCTTCTACCTTCGGCGGCCGGGTTCACCAACATGGGTCGCCTTCCTCTCGGATTCACGGGGTGGTCGAAGGGACGAACCGCGTCCCTCGTGCGTGGCGCGCGATCCCGCAGCTGCACATGACGGGCGCGTAGTGGGCGCGGACCGCGGCGGGCATGCAGGGAGTCGGCATGGCGGGCGGGCCGGAGGTGTGGGGAAGCGAAGTTACGTGGCTCCGGGTCGGTCCGCGGACTGGCGACCTGGGGCTCGTTTCGCGCCCTTCCGCATCACGAGTAATCGCCGGCGCCGGGCGCCTCCCTGCGCCGGGGCGGAGCCAGGACCATAACCGCCAGAGGATGCCCCTATTGGCGCGCGCGGTGATGTCGGGGCGGGTCACAGGGGCGATCCGTTCGCGATGCCCGCGAGGCTGCTGATGAACGCGCGGCGCCGCACGGGTTCGTCGTCGGCCGGGTGGCCCGGTTGGATGACGGGCCTGCCTCCGCTGGTCTCCCATTCTCGGGGACTGGTGATCCATGAGGCCCCCATCAGGGCGCGGTCAGCCATGACGGCCGTCTGCACGTACTCGGAGATCTTCCGATGATCGGCATATGGCGGGAGCGGAAGGAGTCCGAGCACGATACAGATGAGCCCGCCGCCCTTGACGTGACGGGACCATTCGGCGACGGGGGGCCGAAGTCGGAGGCATTGGCTACTGTCGTTGATCATGAGTGCGGCTCGGGTGCCGCCGTCGCTCACCATGACGCGGTCGCCGGCGTGCTGGATCGGCTCGGACGCCGGGCGCAGCCCAAGGGCCGAGCCGAGTCCGCGCATGGCCTGTTCGAGAGATTCGGTCGTCTCGTTCTGGCGGCGGGCGGGCGGGTGACCGATGAGGAGATAGGCCATGCGGCCGAGGGTGGTGTTCTCGACCCAATTCGAGGTCACCACAGTGGAGAGCAGACCTGCTGTGGGGGCGGGCGGGGTTGCAGTCACCATGTCTTACCTCGCGGATCGATTGGTCTCTTGAGGTCGAGCTCGAACCACACGAACTTGTCGAGTAGGCCGCGGGCAATGCCCCACCGTGAGGCGATGGCGTCGACAAGCAGCAGGCCGCGCCCGGTCGGGTCGTCTCCTGTGGGGTGGCGCAGTTGAGGTCTTCCTCTGTTGCGGTCGTGTACTTCCACGCGTACGCGCTCGGCGTCGGCGTCGACGGTGAGACGGAACTGAGCGTTGGGCCAGATGCGCCGGGCGTCGTGGCGTACAGCGTTGGTCGTGAGCTCGGAAACGCACACGAGGACGTCGTCGAGAAGGTCGGCCCCTGGGGGCGTTTCCAGTACCGCGCGGGTGAAGGAACGGGCGGCACGAATCGCGGTGGGGTCGCGTCGGAATTTCCGCGAGGTGCTGGGCATGCCTGCCATCACCACTCGGTTGCCGGGTACGGCTGCACCGAAGGGGCCGGCGGTGCGGTGGAAGTCGGCCCGCTCAGCAGCCGCGCCAGCTCGGCGGACATCTGCTCAACCTCCGTGCCGCTGAGCACGAGCGCGAGGTCGGATTCGTGCGCGCCATCGCGGAACAGGGATAGGTGGATGGCGAAGCGGCCGGCGCGGGTACGCTCCGCGGGCGTTCCTGGGGCCCGTACGACGTGCCAGCCGGTCGCCCGGTGCACGCTGACCTCTCCGCCGTGATCGGCCGGTGTCTCTTCAGAGTTCACCATCCGTCAGACGGTAGGGCTGCAAGCGAAAGGCGCCCCGGAAAAAGTTCTGGGGCGCCTCGATTCCGGGGTGTGTGATCAGGGGGTGCACACTCCCACATGCTCGGCGTGATCCCGGAGTTCGGCCCGGTAGGTGGGGCGTTCGCGCTTCATCAGGTCGCGCAACGCCTCACGCACCAGAGGGAAGAACTTGATCTCTTCGGGGGATGTCTCGCGGATACGTCCGATCATGAACAGCGTGGCGTAGTCGTCGCGCTTGATGCGGTTCGCGTTCATGACCTCGACGAGGTACCGCGTGCGCCGTTCGAGAGGCAGTGCGGGGTTCACCTCGACGTTGTCGGCGAGGCGCAGCGCTTCGGATGCGTCGCCGCCCTCCCCAGCAAGGTGAACGCCGTGCATCGCTACGTTGGTCGGCCCGAAAGACGTTCGCCAGTCGTTCCGGTCTTCTCCCAACCGATTGGCGACCTCGTCGGCGGAGTGAAGCAGGTCCCATGCAGCTGGCGCCTTGCGGTCCCGAATCGTTGCCACGGCGCATGCGAGGTGCAGGGCACCGTACACAGAGAGATGTTCGGGAGACGCGTCGCTGTTGGGCCGTGTGGCGTCCATCGCGGATAGTGCGAGTTCGCGGGACTCGGCCACTTCGCCTTTGCTCGTCAGGACGCTGCACAGGTTCCACGCTGATGCGCCGACGAGTACGGGGTCGCCGGTGGCGTCGGCCATCGATAGGGCGCGGTCGGCGGCGACCCTTGACAGGTCCCGTTCCCCAACACGTCGCAAGTAGACCTGTAGCAGGTGGTACAGGCTGATGACGGTACGGGCAACGATTGATTCGTCGCTGGGGGCGGTGTTGCGTGAGGCGTAGAGCGCTTCGGCTAGCAGGGTGGGAAGTTGCGGCCCGACGATGGCGTACCGCTTCTTGTCTTTCTCGTAGGCACGCCATGCCTCGCCGACGCGGTTGGCGAGCTCGTCGGCTGTGAGGGGGGCGCCGGGCAAGTCGGCGCCGAGCTGTGAGGGAATGGTGTTCAGAGCTCGGCGGATAGCTGGTACGGACTCGTGCTCTGGTGACCCATCGGGGGTAAGCGCGATGCTGCGCCCCGTCAGTTCGACGAGTTCCCGGATGCCGAGCACTCGCCCGATGTCGAGCAGGACGGACAGCTTGTCAACCGGGATCAAGTTCCGTTCGACCTTGCTTACCCAATCCTCCGAGCGGCCGATCTGACCCCCGAGCGCGGCCTGAGACAGCCCTGAGCGCGTTCGGTAGAGCTTGATGCGGTCGCCGGTGGTGAGTTCACTTGTGAAGGCGTTCACCGGCACCCCTTGTGTTGTGGGTAGGACGCGGGACTACTGCCAGCGTACGCGCGCCGAGTGTCAAGTGGGCGGCGGTATTTGCCGCGGATCAACGAGGAACGGCCCCCGCCACGGCGCGAGGCCGTGACGGGGGCACCGTTGCGTCAGTGTGCATATGTGGTTTGCCAGAGGGAGAGCACGAGGCCAGTGACTGCTACGAGGGCGGCGAGGCTGGGCAACGGCCACCGGGCGCGTTCAAGGCCGTCGATACGCGCCGTATCGCGCTTCTGCCGCTCGGTTTCGCCTCGCTCGAGCACGTCGAGGCGGTGCCCGTGCTCTCCGATCTGCCGGTCGGTCTGCTCGTTGCGCTGCACAAGCAGCGCGAGGGCGCCGTCGGTGCGCGTGAAACCAACCTCGATCGTTCGTCGGATGCGCTCGAGCTCCAGCGCCACGGCGGCCGGGTCGGCGGGCGAGGCAGGGGTCGTCACTCCTTACCGCCTCCGGTGTCCGGCGCGGTGCGGAGCCATACGGGCAGGAACCGTTGTGCGGTCGGCGAGGCCATGAGGCGAGTAATTCCGGCGGCCACGGCGACGGTGAGGCCGTAACCGGCTGCGGTCTGCGGTATGCCGAGTGTGGGCAGGAGGACAGGGAGTGCGGCGGCGAGGCCGACGATGGTCTGTACGACGGTTCGTATGGTGCGTCGGGTCTGGTCGGTCATGGGGGTTCCGTTCAGGTGGGGGTCAGACGTGGGGGACCTTGAGTGCTGCCCATGAGGTCGGGCCCGGCCACCCGTCGGCGTCGGCGCCGCTGAACCCACACTTCCGCTGCCACCGGGCGTAGGAGCGCCGATCCGAGTCCGTCCACTGGGGCCCGGGGCCCTCCGAGTAGGCCGAGCACCTCTCGTCGACCAGACGGCGGCCCATGGCGGTCACGACGTCCGAGTACGGCTCGTCCTGGAACCACTCCGTCCCGGGGAACGGCTCGTACTGCCGCGTCGGCGTGCCGTCGGTGCCAGGGCGCGGCGCGCCGCGCTGAACCCACGCGTACAGGGCGGGCCCGGGGCACTCGGTCGCGTACCCGTCCTTGTGGCCCTTGATCTCCGGGCCGGCGCCCCCGCTCGCGCGCAGCCATTCGACGGCATCGCGGAGTCCTGCGAGCTGGGCGTCGGTGGGGGTGGTGAGTCCTTCGTCGCCGACCATGGCGCACACGGCGTAGTGGGCGGCGTTGAGCGAGGCTGTGCCGTTGGCGCCGGTCTTGTTGTGGGCGCCGCGGCCCTCGAACACGTAGCCGTGGGGGCAGACCATGGCCGAGTACGCGATGTCGGAGTAGTTCTCCTCATCGTTGGCGAGGTGGCTCGCCTGGATGTCGCGGACGCGGCCGGCGCACTGGTGGTGATTCTCCGGCCGGGCGAGGCTGGCGGGGACGGGGGACCCCTCGTAGTGAATCTTCACTCCGCGGGTGCTGCCTATGTAGGTGAGCGCGTAGCGGGACGGGCTGGCGCCCCACTGGGCGCGGGAAACGAACTGCACTGGGCCCTCCTCGGGCATGAAGAACGCCCCGGCGCGGTGCGCGGGGGCGGAAGGTAAGCGGGTCGGCGCGGTCTACGCGAGAGCTGCCCAGAAGCGGTTGGCGCCGTTCTCCATCGACGCGACGGTGATCGTCGCGGGGGCGGACGCGGCGCCGGTGGAGTACACGCCGAACCGCTTCACGGCCGTGTATCCGAACACGTTCGGTGGGGCGCCGGCGTCGGATTCAGCGGCGAGCATCATCGGACCGTCGTTGGTCGTGGTGTTGTACTGCAAGCGCCACGCCAGGTAGTACACGCCCGCGGGCAGTGAGGCGGGCGCGGTGAGAGGCGAGAAGATCGTCGCCCCGCCGACGTTGTGGACCTCGGCCGGCTCGTACGTGGCGGTCGACATGTCGCCGGTCTGTCCCACGCGGGTTCCGGCGCTGTTGTAGATGGCGGCCCATGATCCGGTGGTGAGGCCGCCCGCGTACCCGGTGGCGAACCAGACGATCCGGTTGATCGTGGTCGTCTGGCGGAGCATGACGGCCGTGACCCGAATGGGTCCGGACCCTGGGTAGATGGCGATTGACTTGCCGAGGGCGGGGTCGAATGCCCACGCGGCGAGGCCGTGGTCGGCAGGGCTCCAGCTTCCGGCGAAGTCGCCGGCGTCGACGTAGCTTCGGCGGGCGAGGTGGTCCGGCGCGGTCGGGGCCGCGGTCGAGCTGGGGACGGTGCTGAACGTCTTGGTTCCGGTGATCGTCTGCGTGCCGGCGAGCAGAACAGCGGTGCCGGCGGCCTCGGCGCCTACGGCGGCGGCGGTGTGGGTGTGGCTGGCGGGGGCGGCGCCGACTTTGGCCGCGTCGAGGGTGACGGCCGGTCCGGCATCCCCGTTGACGGACTGGACGCCCCCACCTCCGCCCGCGGGCAACTGGGCGGCGGGGACCTTGCCGGACGCGTCGAGCTGGGCAACGCCGTTCGGGGCGCCCGGCGCGGTGTCGGGCACGGCGTGCACGTCGGCCGCGGACAGGACGACCGCGGCGACGGACTTGCCGTTGACGGACTGCACGACGCCGGGCGCCCCCTGCGGGCCGGCTGCACCCGTGGCGCCCTGCGGCCCGGTCGCGCCGGTTGCCCCCGTGGCGCCCTGGGGCCCGGCGGGGCCGACCAGCGAGGCGAGCCACTGGGTGACCGGGCCGGTGTATCCCTGGGCGACGGCGACCTCGTAGGCGCTTGCGCCCTTGACCGGCACATAGTTGGGGGCCGAGGGGTCGGTCGGGGCGAGGTCGGCGAGGTCAACGTTCGGGTGATCCGAGGGCAATAGGACCTGGTAGGCGCGGTTGGACGCGACGCCGGTGAGCTGTTCGGTGACCGTGTACGACCAGCCGCTCGGGTTCATGCCGGGCGCGTCGGTGGCGGGCAGGATGACGGCGAATTCGCCGTTCGCGTCGAGCGGCGCGGTGACCGGTCCCGAGAGCATCACGTCGGCCGCGGCGAAGGTCAGCAGGGCGGGGGCGCGCCACACGATCTGTCCGGCGAGGGGGCGGCCGTCCGGCGCGAGGTACCGGCCGGTGACGGTGACGGTGGGTATGCCCGGGGGCAGCACGAAAGGCACTCCTAACGGGGATGGTGGTGGGAGGGTCAGCCGGCCGAGCCAACGCCGGTGAGGCGTTCGAGCTGGGCCCACACGCGGGAGGTGGCGCCGCTGATGCGTGCCTCGAGCACGACCTCGACCGTCTTGCCGAACTGGTAGTTCGGGACGTTCCACGTACCGTCGATGGAGTTCGGATAGGTCTGCGTCGAGACGACCGTTCCATCGATGATCAGCCGGTGTTGCCCGCCACCCTTGCCGGCCTCGGTGGCGATGCCGGCGTAGGCGAAGATGCGCGGGTGTTGGGTCTCGGCCCACGACTGGCACAGCGGCGTCCAGTCGCTGGAGGTCGTGCTCGGCCAGTCGCCGAGCTGCGCGCGGTGGATGGTGTACGGGATGTGTGGTCGGTACAGGCCGCCGGCGGCGATGTCCTCGATCAACAACGGATTGCCCTTTGCGTCGTAGGTCCTCAGAACCTGCGGGTTCGTGGCGTCGTCACCGTTGAAGATCGACATCGCGACCGTGCCGTCGCGGCGCCGGATGACCAGCCCGTATTCCCGTTCGCCGTAGTTGGTGTACAGCTGGCCGAGGGTGAGGTGTTCCACGCCCCCCGGGGCCCGTACGAGCAGCTGTCCGCCCTCGCCGACAATCACGTCGCCGCTCAGAATCTGATTGAGCGCGGGTCGGATGTTGGCGCGGCCGGTGAGCTGCCGCACCTGCCGTTCAAGCAGGGCGATCCGGTCGAGCAAGTCCTGTGGAACATAGGGCATTACGAGACCTCCAGATACAAACGGGCTGTTTCGGGGCGGCCTCGTTCGGGTGGGCTGATGGACATGCCGACGACGCGGTACCGGGCGTCGAGGGTGTCGGGGTGCCAGAGGTCGCGGATGCGCAGTCGCACGGTGGCGCCGAGCAGCGCGGGCGTGATGGTGCCGCCGAGCGCGACAGTGACCTCCGGAATGGTCACCGGGTTGCGTGCGCCGGCCCAGTCGGCGCGGGCGTGTGCGTCGAGCGTGTCCTGTCGCTCAACGGTGGTGTAGTCGCTGGTGCCGTCCAGACGTGGCCATCCGGCGTCGAGGTCGGCGTCGGCGACCAGCACGGGCGAGGTCAGGGGGTAGCTGGTCACGGCCTGATTGCGGTTGATGGACGCGCCGCGGGACTGCCACGTGTTCGCCTTGCCGGTGGCGTCGGTGGACCACGTGTATTCCAGCACCGGCCCGGGGTGGTCGAGCACGAGCTCGGCGGCGCCGGTGCGCAGGATGGGGTGTCCGAGCTGGAGCCGCTTGACGCGCTGTCCGTCCTCGTCGCGGTAGGTGGCGATACGCCACTCGAAACCGTCCTCGACGGTGGCAAGGTCGTCGATCAGGTCGCCGATGTGGTGGAGGTCGTAGCGGAGAAGCGTCCGGTCGCGCGACACGCCCGATACGGCCATGTCGTAGGTGATGCCGATGTCGCCGCCGGGCAGGGACTGCGCGTAGTCGACCAGCTGTCGGACGATGTCGAATTGGTCGACTCCGGCGGCGAGCTTGGTCTCGTAGAGGAGGCGTCGGTACAGGTAGCTTTCCCAGCCGCCGACCTGAATCTGTGCGCCGAGGAACCCCCGGGCATCGCTCGCGATCCGGGTCGTCCATAGGATGCCGCCCCACCACAGATCCCGTCCGCGCTCGACCCACACGCCCGTACGCCCCGGAACGAGCGCTCGGCGTGCCCGGTCGGCGACGGCCCGGTTGGGGATCGGCACGGTGCCGGTGAGACGGCCGGTCTTCCCGATGTAGTCGTCGAGGGATACGCCCTGGACGGGCAGGGCGTCGAGCAGGGTGTCGGATCGCAGGTCGCAGAACAGCAGGCGGTACGGAGGTGCCGCGGGCACGACTCACCCCCCTTAGCTGTCGAGCGGGTAGAGCACGCCCATGAGCGACGCCCATTGCCCGACACCGGTCGAGGTGATCAGGCGCAGCAGGCCACCCGTTTGAAAATCGGCCTTGATGTCGACCCCGGCGGCGGCGATGGGGACCGACACCAGATTCGCCGGCCGGCAATCGGCAGGCACGGCGGCGGACAGCACGTAGGCGTTGTTCGGGGGCGTCGAGGACCAGCTCACGCCACCGCGCCACTGCATGTGCGGGACGCCGGCGATGGTGATCTTCCGGTACCGGACAGTCCCTTGTGCGTTGCCGGCGTTCGTGTAGCCGGACGCGAGGCTTACCGCGGTCCATCCGACGGACCGCTCGAGCGGTTGCCACGCCGCGGCCGAGGTCGACCACCGGTCGAGCCCCGCACCGTTGTCCCTGTACTGCCCGTCGTAGGCGCCGATGTCGGATGATGACCCGCGGGGGAGCACGCCCCCGACGGCGACCGTGTAGCGGCGCCGGTCGGTGAGAGCGGCGTTCCAGTTGAGGCCGCCCACGCCCGCGGACGCGCCCGCGGGCACGGCCACGTCCCACAGGGGCAGGCACGCGGCGGGCAGGGGTGGCGCGGCCGGCGCCCCGGAAGGGGTTCCGGCGACGATCTCGATACGGGCGAGGGTCTGCCCGGAGGTGTCGAACAACTGGTCGTAGACGCGAAAGACGACGGTGTCGATGCGGGCAAAGAGCGCGTCGCCGTCGGCGATCGTCACCGTGACGGGAGCGTCCAGGGTCACCGGGTAGGCGCCCTGTGCCGTGGTGCCCTGTACCGCGCCGCGGCCGACACCGATCTGTAGCGTCATGGCGCCGGCGCCCGTGGCGGCGAAGGGGGCGCCGCCCGGAATCACTCCAGTGCGGGTGATGAGCTCGCCCTCGGGGGTCATGGTGCCGGTAGGCGCGAGTCGGGTGTCCTCGCGGGTCTGCCCGGGCCCGGCCCCGCCGGGCAGAAGCCATGCAGTGCGCACAGTCAAGGGGATGTCTCCTTACCAGTAGGCCGAGCGGAAGCGCACGGTCGCCGACGCGGCGGGATCGGACCCGGGGGCCGCGCGGAAGTGGAGATCCGAGGTGCCCGGGGCGAGAGTGAAGGTCTGTTCCGGCACCGAGCGCGAGGTCGCCGTGTGGATGCGCGACGCGCTGCCGTTGAGCACGACCGTGCCCGCGCGGGTGTCGACGACGAGCAGGTCGCCGGCGGCGAGCGGGAGGTCGTACTCGAGCACGTCGCCGGTGCCGAGGTTCGTCAACGCCGGCCGCGTCACGGGGCCGCGAAACTCGATCAGGGGATGTGTCGCGGCGGACCCCGTGTTCAGGGCGGTCATGCTCCCCGTACTGCCAGGAGTCCCGAAGGACAACGGCCACTCGAGCGGCCAGGACAGGCCCGGTTCGGGGGCAGGAAGCCGCGCGGACGCGGTGCGCTCGGGAAGCTCGAAACGACGCGGGTCGGTCGCCTCGAACTCGACCGCGCCGCCGAGCAGCGTGCCCACCGCGTAACCCTTCTCCACCGGGAGCGCGCGGCGCAGGCACCGGGCCCACACCATGCGCGGGCCGCGGTCGTCCAACCAGATGACGAGGGGCAGTTCGTCAGCAACGGGCACCGTCGCCACTTCGAACGCGTCGATGACGGCGCCGATTGTGGCGCGGGGCGCGCGCACGATCAGCCCGTCGAGGCCGATCGTGCGCGCCTGTGACAGCAGCGGCCCGGGGAAGGCGCCGTGTGCGTCCGAGCGCGCCACCGTGCCGGAATCCAGCCCCGGCAGGTCACCCCAGCCGGTGAGTTTCTGCCACCGGTACGGCGTGCCGCGGCCGAGGAGGAGCCCGCCGTACTGGAGTTGCCCCGGGGAGGTGAGGAGGTCACCCGGTGCCACGGTCACCCCCTCCCCTTCGCGAGCCATTGCAGGGCGCGCGCGTTGTCGTCCGGGGTGCCGTTCTCCGCGGCGTGCCAGTGCTCGACGTGAACCGCGGGACCGCCAGACGCGGCGGCCGGGGCGAACGGGGAGCCGTAGGCGCCCGCGCCCGCGAGGTCGGGGGAGAGCGAGGGGACCGCGGGCGGGGTGACCAGGTTCCGCATGGTCCGCTCGACCGCGCCCTGCCCGCCCTCGATCCCCTTGACCAGACCGGCGGGAATCCACCGGCCCACGTCGCGCGCCATGACCTTGGAGGGAGAGGCGATGCCGAGCGCTTTCGCGATGGGCCCAGGGATCAGGTCGCGCGCCCAGCTCGACAACGTCGAGCGCAGCCACGAGCCCATGCTCTGTATGCCGCGCCACAGGCCGCGAACGACATCTTGGCCCTTGCCGACGAGCAGGGACCCGAGGTTGCCGAGAGCGCCGGAAATCCGGCCAGGCAGTCCGCGCACCCAATCGACGGCGGCGAGTGCGACCTCGACCGACCCATCACGGAAGCGGCGGAAGGCGGCGGTCGCTACACCCCACAGCCGCGAGCCAAGGGCCGACAGGGCGCCCACGATGCGGCCCGGAAGCGCTGCGACCCATGCCACGGCCGATGCTCCGGTCGAGTACACGCTCTGCCACGCGGCCACGAACGCGGACTTGATCTTGTCCCAGTACTGGACGATGAGGTAGACGGCAATGCCGATGGGGCCCGTCAAGATCGCCAGCAGCAGCGGCCAGTGCGCACCGAGCCAATCGACCACGGCGGCGCCGCCAGCAACGATCCCCTCGTACGCCGACTTCAGCCACTGCCACGCTGTCGCCGCGGCGGACTGGATGCCGGCCCACGCGGCTTGTACGACCTGCCGAAAGGTCTCGGACTTCTGGTAGGCGAGCACGACGCCCGCGACGAGCAGTGCGAGCAGACCCAGAATCAAGACGATGGGGTTCGCCGCCATCACGGCGTTGAGTACGGCCTGTCCGGCAGCCCATGCGCGCGTAGCTGTCGCCACGATCGTCTGATAGAGGGCGTACGCCTTCATACCGATTCCGACGACGGTCAAGACCGTAGCCAAGGCCGACAACACCGGGACGGGGATGGCCGAGACGAGCTCGGCGAAAGAGTTCACCAGCAGCGCGGTCGTGCCCAGCAGCGGCGACAGAGCAACGAGCAGCCGAAGCGCGGCGGCGCCGAGGTTTCCGAGTGTGGTCGCGCCGGTGCGCGCGAAGTCGAGGAAGCGCTCGAACCCTGGCGAGCTTCCGAGACCCGCCCCAAACGTGGCGAACTTGCCGGTTACGTCGGCGAGGCCGCCCGACATTCCGGCCGACACGGGCAGGAACGCAGCGAGGATTCCACCAATTCCGATCGCGATGTTCTTCACCACGGTGAGGAAGTTGGACAGGTTCGGCCCGGACGCCTCGCCCATATCGGCCGCGAACTTCTTGAACGGCTTGGACTCGACGCCGGCCCGAATCTCGTCGAGGAAACCCCCCAGGGCCTTTGCGGCACCCTGCACGAACGGGGTCAGGGTCGGCAGCAGGTCGCGCAGAAGCTCAATGCCCTTGGTGAAGACGGGCATCGTGGTACCGGAAAGCGAATCGGACCAGTCCTTGACGTCCTCTTTCAGACCGATGAACGACTTCGCCGTCGTCCTGGTCGCCGGGGGCATATCGGCGAGGGCGTCCGTGTACGCCTTCTGCGCGGCAGCAGCCTTCTTGCCGCCCTCGGACGCCGCATCCTGCGCCTTGCTGTACAGGTCGTATGCGCCGGTGACCGACTCCAACTGAGGCTTGGCGGCGGCCGTGAACGCCTTCACCCCGATACCGGCCGCGGCGCCGGCCGCGGCCAGTCCACCAACGGCGACACCAACCGCTGCGACGGCGGGCGCGCCCGCGCCCAGCGCTATGACGGCCTTCGCGAGACCGGCGATGCTGCCCTCGGCCCGGTCTGCACCGCCCCCAACCTCGTCGCCGAGCGCGGCGCCCAGACCCGCGGCGCTGCCCTCGGCCCGGTCGGCGCTTGCGCCGATCTCCTCGTCGAGCGCGTCGCCGATGTCGGCGAGACTGGCCTCGGCCCGGTCGGCGCCCTCGGCGATGCCGTCGCCGATCCCGGCACCGACCGCGGCGCCGATCTGCGCGGCCTCGCTGACGAAACGCCCGCGGATATCGCGTAGGCGCCCATCGGCACCGCGCTGAAGGTCGTTGAGCGCGGCGTCAGCGCGGGCGACACCCCGCTCGGCGCCGGACGGGTCGAGGTCGATGTACCCGGTAAGTTCGCCGATGGTGAGCGACACCAGCTCACCCCCTCGGCGTCAGGCAGGGGCCACGCCAGTGAGGGCGGCGATTTCTGCGGGGCTGGTCACGGTGCGCGGGGTGCGCTGCCACCGGCGCGCGAATCCGGACTCGGGCGGCAGTCCGCCGAGTAGGACAAGGAAGCGCCGGGTGGACATGCGGGCGAGCTGGGCGCCGTCGAGCTGGTATGTGCGGGCGAGGTCAGCCTCGATCACGGCCCAATGCGTCAGGACCGCTTGCCAGAGGTCGCCCGCTTCGCTTTGGGGGCCGCTCGGCGCGCTGCCCGGTTCTCTGGTGCTTTTCCCGCCGGGCCGTTCTCGCGCTCGTCGTAGAGGCGGGCGGCCTCGGCCATGTCGACGCTTCCCGGGGTCCGGCAATTCGCGGTCGACCAGACCAGCACGACGCCGAGTTGCCGGTCGGTCATGCCGTGCTCTGCCCACGTGTCGAGCGCATCAGGACCGAACAGGCTGGCCAGTAGGCGGCGAATGTCGCCCGGGTCGGAGGAATCTTTCAGTCGCTCCATTTGCAGCGTGAAGAGGAGTGGAAGCGAGGTCGGAAGGACATACTCGCGCCCGTACAGGCGTAGCCGGGCGCCCTCGCGCTGCTCGGCGTGCTCACTGAAAAACGCGTCGAAGTCCGCGGCGGCCGGCTGCGGCTGCTCCTGGTCGAGCTCGGTCACGGGGCCACCACCACGGGGGCGGTGGTGGGCTTTCCGCAGCGCGTGAACGTCGCGTTCCATGAGGTCTTGTCGTTGGTGCCACCGGACTGTTCGCCCGGGGTGACGGTCGCCTCCCAGATGACCCACACGTTTTGCGTCTTGTGGCGCCACCGGAGACGACCGCGGGATTCGGAGCCGAGTCGGAAACTCCACTCGTTGTCGACGTACGCCTGTCCGGGGTCGGGCACGCCGGTGGTGACCTGCGCGTAAAGCCCCTCAACGTCGATGGTGGCGCCGCGCTGCATCACGTCCTGTTCGTAGTAGCCGACGCTGTCGAAAGTCGTGGTGTCGGCGGTCTCTTCGTTCTCGCCTTCGTTGCGTGACCAGCTGGTGAGGTTCCCTATGGGAATCCACTTCTCGGTGGCGGCCACCTCGTCGCGGACTTCGAATGTCCAGCCGCGGGCGTCGATGGGTCGGCCCATGGGTGCGTCTCCTATTCGGTGCGGTGTTGGGTGGGGGCCGACACGTCGAGGTCGAAATTCACGACGTGCTCGTGTCGGCCGGTGGTGTCGGGGCCCATGGGGGCGGGGGTGCCGCGGGCGGCGGCGAGCACGAGCCACGTGCCGTCGGCGAGCTGGACGCCGGCGAGGCCGTGCAGCTCGCTGTAGATCGCCTGACACCGGACGCGGGATACGCGCGGGTCGGCGGTGCCGCGCACGCGCACCTGTAGGCGGGGGCGGTCGTAGGCGTTGCGGGCGTCGGGGGCATCGCCGTCGTAGAGCCACAGGCCGATGGCGCGGTCCGGGGCCGGCGGCAGGGCCTCGACGAACATGTCGCCGCCGGTGCCGGTGGGGTCGTAGGTGCCGTGACTGGCGGCGGCGAGGTAGCGGGCGATGCCGTCGAGCAGGTCAGCCACGGAGCGACCTCCGCAGCTGGGCGGCGATGATCGCGGCGACGGTCGCGGATTCCTCGGTGAGCGGGCGCTCGAGGTACTTCGAACTGCGGCCGGCGTCGTGCCGGTAGTTCAGCTCTTCGTGCTGTCTGATCGCGTACGGGGTGTCGTAGGCGATGGCGGCTTTGAGCTGGGACTCGTCCAGGGACGCGGTGCCGCTGCGCTCGAGGGTTCCCTCTTCGATCGGCACGCGGCGGCGGGACTCGGCGAGGACGTGCTCGGCGGCGATGCGCAAGCCGCGGGCGGCGCCCTCGCGGGTGCCGCGCAGGGCTGCGGCGCCGTTCCATCTGAGGCGGGCGCGCTGGGTCACTCGCACATCACCTCCGTGGACTGCGGCACGGGCAGGCCCGGCGCGGTGTGGTGGGCGACGCTGATCGCTTTGGTGGTGCGGCCATCGGGGAGGGTGATCCGCGACTCGGCCGGACAGTCGAGGCCGGGCTCGGTGATGATCTGCGCGGTACTGGTGACCTGGCGCCCCTCGCGGTCGCGCACGGTCCGGATCGTCTCGGCGACCAGGGCGGGCACGTCCTCGACGAGCGGGCCGTACTGCTGGCCGTACGCGCTGTCGCCGAGATACGGCTCGACCTTGATCCGGTGCCGCAATAGCCACCGGGGGACGTTCACCAGATCACCCCCGGCAGGAGTCCGGTCCGCGTCAGGGCGCGGTGCGCGCGGGGGGCGAGCTCGACGTCGCCGGCGGCCGTCGGGCCCTGCTTTCGGCCGGAAAGGTTGACGGGGCCGATGCTGACGCTGTCCCATCGGCCGGCCGCGCCCGTGCCGTCGTCGCCGGCGGCGAGCTGGTACTCGACCTGGGCGCAGACGGCATCGGCCATAGCGGCGGCGACGGCGGGGTCGGTGGGCATGCCGGCCGTGTCCGTGGCATACACGGCGGTGAGCAGGGCGTCGGTGATGTCCTCGGACGCGCGGGCGAGCATGCGGTCGGCGCCCGCGGGGGCTGGCTGGCCGGTCCATGCGCTCAGCTGCTCGGGGGTGGCGTAGACGCGGCCCATGTCACCCCTCCTTGCCGTCCTTGTTGCGAGACGTCGAACGCCCCGCAGGCTTCTTGGTCTGCGGGGCGTCGGTCGGGGCGCTGTTGGCGGGGGGCGGCGGCGCGGTGTCGGGCGGCGGGTCGAGGTGGTGGCGGCGGAGCAACATGCGGGGCGTCCTCCTTACTGGGTGGTGAGGACGCATACGCCGTCGTCGGCGAGGCGCTTGACGGCGTAGTGCACGTTGGTGGTGACCACGGTCGACCGCTTGAGGATGTCGCGGTCGGTCTCGACGATGGGCTGTCGCTTGTAGAGCAGGCCCAGGGCGCCGCGCTTGATGACGAGTGCCTTGTACGTGTTCGGGGTGCCAGTGACCTTGGTCGTGCGGTCGGAGACGAACACGTCGACTTCGCCGACGCGGCCGACCATGCCGCGGGTGATGGTGGCGGCGTCACCCAGCTTGTCGCGGCTGATGAAGTTCGGATCGCGCAGCAGGTCGGCGTGCTGCTTGGAGTGCACGACGATCCCAGCCATGTTGGCGGGGTCCCACTCGTCGCCGAAAGTCTCGATCGCGGAGACGATTGCGTTCCACGAGATCACGGCGGCGGCGGAGGCGGTGTAGGCGCCGGCGGCCTCGGCCGCGGCCTTAAGGTCGGTGTCGACCTTCCGGGCGACGACTACGCCCAGCTGTCGCCGGATCTCGGCGAGCGGGTCGCCGAACGCGGTCAGAAGGGCCTTGTCGGTGATCTCGACGCCCTTGCCGGCTTCCTTGATCACGGCGGTGCTGTCGCTCGTGGTCAGTGCCTCGGTGCCCATGGCCACGCCCTCGGTGAGGTCATCGGCGTCGCTGAGGGTTCCGAACTTCGGGAAGTGCACGGTGTCGCCGGGGCTGCCCTCGAGGCGGTTGTCGGTGGTGGCGAGGTTGCCCAGAATCAGGGCGCCCCTGAATCGGGCCTGAACCATGTCGGCCCAAACCGGGGGGACGATCATGTTCGCGGCGGGGGTGATGGGCACGGTGGCCCTCCTTGCTACTCAGATCCGGCGAGGCGCCGGTACGTATCGGGGTCGGACAGAAACAGCTCGGCGCGCTGTGCGTAGTCCATGGCGGCGAACTGGGCGGCCGTCACTCCCGCCGGCGAGCTGTTGAACTCGGCGCCGCTGCGGGTGGGGGCTGCGGGGGTGGCGGCGAGCTTGGGGTTCGCGGCGACGGCGGCCGCGATGGCGGCACGCACGGCGTCGGTGTCGGTGGGGTCGAGGTCGGCGATGGTGGCGGCGAAGCTTCGGGAGTCGAGCAGGGCGTCGGGGTCGCCGCCGGCGTCGCGCGCGGTGCGGTAGACGGCGAGCTCGACGGCGGTCTGTCGGGCGCGGGCCTGCTCGTCGGCGAGCTGCTGGGTGAGCTTCGCGGGGTCGGGCGGGGTGTCGTCCTCGACGATGCCGAGGGCGCGGCCGATCTGCTGGGCAAGTTCGGCGCGGGCGTCATCGGCGGCCTTCTGCTTGGCGGTGACGCGGGACTTGCCGGCCTCGGCGCGGGCGGCGGCGAGGTCGGCCTCGAGACGGGTGATGGTGGCGGCGGTGTCCTCCTGCCCGTCGCCGGCGGCCGGGGCTGGCGGCTGTGCGGGCGGGGCGGGCTTCGGCGCGGTGCCGGTCGGGTCCTGCCCGGTGCCGGGGTCGCCGCCCTGCTGTCCGCTGGGGGTGCCGTCGTTGCCGGTGTCGTCGTTGCTCATGGGGTCGCCCTCCCGGGGCTTTCGGGCCCGCTCCTGGCGGGCTTGGGGGCATGCAAAAGGGGCCCGCTCTCGGCGGGCCCCCGGGGTGTCTCGATTGATCGTGCGGTGGACCAGGGTTTACGGCTATGGCTGCGCCCACTTGTGGTCGGCGACAGTTCCCCACCAGTCGTACAGGTCTTTGCTCTGGTCCCGATATTCAAGGGAAAGGCTGGTGGGTACGGGTGGGTGTGTCTTGACGTTCACGGGGCGATTGGCGTCCTGCCGGCTGTATTCGAGTAGCCGAACGAGGGCGACAACTTGCTCGATCTTCATGTCTTGGTTGAGAACGAAGACCCGTGAGTCTTCGCGGCGGGCTCCGGTGTCGCGCAGTAGTCCGGCGACAGTTTCGAAGTTCTCGAAAAAGCCCAACCGCAGCCGGATTTCCCTCGGTTCCTGGGTCATGCGGCAGACCGTAGGGGACGCCCAATCCCTTCGCGGGCGCCTTTCCCATCTTGGGGGCGTGAGTGGGTGGGTATGGGCACGCAACCGGCGGTGAGCGCTACTCGTTGCCGCCTTGCGGGCTCGGGCGGCGGCCGGCCACGTATCCCTTGATCCATGCCGTACGGAGCACGCTCGTGCGCGGGTACGGGCACGCGGTCGGGGACTCGCCTGTGCGGCCCGCTTCGGCGCCGCTGGTGAGCGCGCGGGTGATCTCCTCGCGGGTGCCCATGTCCGCCCCTATCGCTTGGCCTGGTGCTCGGACTCATTCTGTCGGGCGCCCGCGGCCCATCGCTGCCGTTCGCCGGTGGCCTTTTCGATGAACTCGGCCTGAGTCAACCGGCCGTGCTGCGCCCACCACTCCTTCAGCTCGTCGGATGCGCGGGCGTAGGCGATGCGTGCGGGCCCGCGGAACAGGCTCACCGGGTCGGCGCCCTCGGTCTGCGCCTTCTTGTTGAGCAGGTATCCGCGGCAGTCTTCCTCTGCGGCGAGGTACTGCCGATACGCGTACTCGTCGTAGAGGGCGCGGGCCTCGCGACGGGTGAGCCGCGGCCCTTCCTCCTCGGCGGGAGCGGTGTCGTCGAGGGCCTGGTCGTCACCGACGGTGGCGGCCGTGGTGGCGGTACCGGCCGCGGTGTTCCATACGTCGTCGTCGGCATAGGCGCCCCACCCGTCGGGGGCCGGGGCGGGGTCGAGGGCGGCGGCGAGGGCGTTGCGGTCGGCGAGCAGGTCGAGGACCGTGTCGCCGGTGGCGGCCGGTGTCGGGAGCGGCGCCGGCTCGTCGCGGCGGTCCATCTCCGCGGCGATACGGGCGAGCTCGTCGGCGGTCGCGTACTGCATGCACCACGCGAGCTCGTCGTCGCCGGTGGTGGTGAGGTCGCCGAGCAGGTGCCCGGCGGGGAACAGGCGGCCGAGCAGGGCGCGGCGCGTGGCCTCGGCGATCAGCTGCTCGAGCTCGGCGGCTTCGGCCGTCCGGGTCCGCTCGGCGAGCTCGGTCACGGACAGGTCCACTAGCTCGGGCCGTACGGCAGGGAGCGGCGCAGTGAGGTCGCGTCGGCCCACCTCTGCCAAGACGCGTAGGGCGTCCTCGTCGTCGAGGTGGGGGGCGGCGCGGCTGAGCTGGTCGTCGGAAAGAGAGGTGAGGTCGTCGGCGAGGCGGCCGGCCGGTCGTACGCGGGCGAGCAGGTCCTCGAGGTCGCGGCGGTCGGCCTCGGCCTCGATACGGGCCCGGTCGCGCTCGTCGAGCGCACCGGAGTGCAGGGCGTCGGCGAGCTGCTGGTCGGTCATCTCGCGCGTGGTCTGCCCGTCGCCGGACCGGATGCGGGCGGCCTCGACGAACGCGTCGCCAGGGGCAGGCTGGGGCGTGGGGAGGTTGGAGGCGCCGGGCTGCTCACGGTGACGCAGACGCCGCAGGTCGGGGTGTGCGGCGAGGTGGTCGCGCATGGCGCCCTGCCACTGCCGCACCTTCGCCCCCGCGGCCTTCTTCGCCTCGGCGGTCACGGCGGCGGCCTCGCGCCGCTTGTACTTCCTGATGCGCCGCTCGATCTCGCGCTGTCGTTGCCCGGCCTCATACCCGGCGGGGTCGCTCTCGGCCTGCTCCGTGCGCGTGAGCCCGGGGGTGTAGGCGCTCACGCTGTGCCGGCAATTCGGGTGTTGGAATCCGGCGAGGCGGGCCTCGTCGAGGGTGCCGGCGACGGTGACGGGGATCATCCGGCCGTCGTCGACGGCGTGCTCGACCTCGACCGTGCGCGCGCCGGCCGGGCCGTTGATGGCCAGTACACGGCCTTCCCACGGGCGGCAGAGCGGGCACTCGCGCGGTGCGTCGGACACGATGACCAGCTCGATACCGGCCGTGGACAGGGTGCGCATATGTGCTTCGGTCGCAGCCCGGGCGGTGCTCGTCCGTACGGCCATTTCGGCGTAGCTGGTGAGCTGCCATCGGCGGCCGGCGCGGTCGGTGAAGCTGCGTATGCCCTCGTCGGCGAACCTCGTCATGGCGTCCTGTGTGGCCTGTCGGCGGGTGCCGGTGCCGAGTAGAGGTGTGGCGGTGACCTGGGCGACGATCGCCCGGAAGCGGTCGACGACGGCCCGCAGTATCGAGCGGTGCGTCGAGGTGACCACATCGACCGTTTCCTGTGCGAGGCGGTCCACAGCCTGTGCATTGGGGGTGACGTCGTCGACCAGCCGGCGCGCGTCGTCGGACAGGGCGCCGAGCTCGGCGACGGCGGCGCGGTGCCCGCGGTTGTAGGACTCGGCGACGACGTCGAACACCTCGAGCTCGACGGCGCGGCCCAACTCTGTGACGACGGCCTGAGACGCGCGGCGCAACGCCTGTACTGCGGCGAGCTTGCGCGTAGCCCAACCGGGCGCCTCGAGGTCGGCGGCGAGTTGCCGAGCGACGATGTCCAGTAGGCGGGTCTCGGCCTCGGCGTACAGGTCGCGGGTGCGCTCGGCGAGGGGTTCGACCATGCCCGGATGGATGGGCATGCGACCTCCTTAAAACAACCTCAGTGAGGCCCTGTGTAGACGCTCCGGTTGCATGGCTGGGTTCCCAGGCGGCTACTGGAACGGTGGGCCAAGGATCGCAACAGGGAGTGTGCATATGACTCTTCACGCGGCTGAATTTACGTCCGATGCCAACCCTTGGTTTGCCGGTCTCGCGCTTGTTGTGGCTCTTCTGAGCCCAGTTATTACATCCAGGTCCAACCGAGCCGTAGCCAGGGAAACCGCAGATATGCAGGCATACGCGAGGAGGGCAGAAAGGAAGATAGAAGCGGTTAATGATTTCCTGATCGCTACGAATGAGTATTGGCAACTGTCGAATGACCTATTTGCGGAGTCGCGCATACGTATACGTTCCCTGGAGAGGAGGCACCGCTTTCGTTTGCCGATCAGGGACGTTGGGCTCACATATAGGGAAAGAATGGGGGTCGTCGCGTCAAGCATGGGGCGCGCTCAGTTGGCGCTTGAATCTGTGGCGCAGAAGCCGCTGCGGGATGCTGCCCAAAAATACATTGGGGAGCTCAGAGAAGTGTCTACGGCTGCTTATGACGGCAAGTGGCGACCGCTAGACAATCAGCTGCGAGATGACCTAATGGATAACATTCGCAGGGAGCTAGGGGAATTTAAATAGGGAAATTTCCGACGGGGTCGGGTGCGGCGGCTCCGGTCTCGGCGAGAATCGCCTTCACCTCGGCCTGCACTGCGGTGTCGTCCCATTCGGGGTGCAGGATCTTGACCTTGGTCCCAGTGCTGACGGCGCCGGCGCGGTTGAGCAGGTCGAGCGTCGTTGCGGTCGTCTGCTCGGACTCGGCAATACCGTCGCCGAATTCCACGCTCGGCCGGGCGGGCGTGATGCGCTGCCCGAACACGACCACGTCGAGCTGCAACATGACGTGCACCATGTCGGCGAGGGCGTGCCGCCAGTACCCGGCCTTCTTCTTCCGGGTGATCATGCTTCGCTGGTCGCGGCTGTCGACCTCGGTAGCGGTGACGGGCTGACCGTCGCCGTCGAGGCCGAATGACTGAGGCGAGTAGCCGGCGGCCTGGGCGGCTGTCCGCGTGATCGCCTCAACGGTGGCGCGGTGCTCCTCGACCCGGATCTCGAACTGACTCAGGGTGATGCCCGCGCCCTCGTTGGGCGGCATCTTCAGCGAGTGCCATACCTCGCGATCGTCGTCGAACGACGCGCCGGCGCCGGCGCCCTCGTTGCGAAGGTAGCCATCCGGCACGATCAACCGGGCGCGGGCGAGTCGGATGTCGCGCATCCACGATGTCCACGTCTCGTCGAGGTTGTCGAACAGGTCGTAGATCGGGGCGGCGTAGTCGCTGCGCCCGATCGGGGAACTGCGGTGCAGCCTGTTAGGCCCCATGTTGGGGACGTACGCGGCGGTGAGGTCGCGGATGCCGGTGCTGATCGTCTGCCCGTCGCCGTCGGTGTCGAGCGATTCGGCGAGGTCGGCCGTCTCAGGGTGCTCCGTGAGCGGGACGGCGCGGCCTACGTGGTCGCCGGTGCCTTGGTACAGGGCATGCACGATACGGCCGGGCTCGTGCCGTTCGATGTGGCGCCACACGGTCGTTGTGGTGCTGCCCTCGAGCTCACGCCAGAAGTTGACGGCGCGCAGCATGCCGAACCGGAATTCAGGGATGGCGCCGTCGGGCTGCATGACGGTGAGAAGGGGGCGGTCGGCGAGCTCTCGATCCCATGTGACGCGCAGAAAAACGCCGGACAAGGCGGCGGCCTGCTCGGCGGCGCCGAGAAAGGTCTGTTGCGCCCGGCCTTCGTCGAGCAGCTGCTCAACGCGGCCTTGTGTCGTTGTGTCCTCGACGGTGATCGCGGGCATGTCGGCGAACAACAGGTCAGCCGAAGTGCTGGCGATGTCGCCGGCGAGGGGCACGTGTAGCCGGTTGTCGCGCCGGTCGACGCGGTGCTCGAACGATCGGCGCCCCCACAGGCGGCGGCGCTCCGAGGGGCGCGGGTTATGCCCGTAGACGCGTGCGAGGCGCTTGCGGTCACCGGAGTACCAAGCATCAGCGAGGCGCATCTCGTCGTAGTACGGCACCCATGCGGGCGGTGGCCACGGTGAGCCGTTCTCAGGCAGTGCCATCGGGGGTCACCTCCTCGGGGGCGTGGGTGATGGCCTCGGCCACGGCGTGGAGCAGTGCGGCGAGGGCGGTCCGGATGTCGTCGCCGGGCTCGAGGGTGAGGGTGGCGACTTCGGCCTCGTGCTCGCCGACGGACAGTCGCACGGGCAGGGTGAGGGCGGTCATGCTGCGGCGGCCTCCTCGGTCGGCGCGGTGAGCAGGTGGCGCCATTCGTGCTGAGTCGAGTGCAGGACGTACCGCAATGCGTCCGCCGAGTGATCATCGATCTTGAGCGGCGCGTCTTCCCCGCGTTCCGTGGCCTTGGGGTCCCAGCTGTATCCGGGCATTTCCTCGAGCAGGCCCGTGCACGACTCGTGGACGAGTAGGCGGTCGGCGGCGAGGGCGGCGGCCACAGAGCGAATTCCGTCGGAAACCTCGTTGCTGGCGCGCGCGATGCCGGGGTGTCCGTCCGCCCACATCTGCGTGATGAAAGAGGCGGCGGACGGGTCAACGAACGTCCACGCGGGGGCGACGTCGAGGTCGTGCAGCCACGTGCGGACGGCGGTGCTGTACTGCGCGTCGGTCATGCTGCGGTGCGCGGCGCGGGAGTCGTGGCGCCACTCTGAGCACACGTACAGGCGGCCGTCGACGCCCTCGCCGAGCAGGAGCGCGGCGAAGGGGTTCGTCGTGCCGTAGTCGATCGCGCACCAGTAGCGGCGCATCTCGGGGAGGTCGCGCACGACGTGCCGGGACTCGTCCCACATGTCGTAGATGGCGCCCTCGGCAACGACCCATGCGCCGTCGATCATGCGGCGGCGCCACAAGCCGACGTACTCGGCGGCGAGGTCGGCGACGTACTGCGGCGACAACGATGGGTTGTCGCTCAGCCGAAAGTGCCACGAGCTGAGATTCAGCTCGCCGGCGCGGTCAAGGTAGCCGGTCTTGAGCCAGTGCCGCGGCGAGTCAGGGTTCGTCGTCGCGTACAGGCGGGCGCCCGGTACGGATAGGCGGGCGAGCAGCTGCGTCCAAAATCCCTCGGGTACGAGGGTGGCCTCGTCGACGTACGCGAGCTGCGCGGTGAGGCCGCGTAGGCGGCCCTCCGCGCGGGTGTCCGCGGCGCCGATCAGGTGGACGGTGCGGCCGAGGATCGTCGCCGTGGTGGCGCCGCGGGTGTGGTGCACGTGCCGGGCGAGGGGCCCGAAGAGAGCGGCGTCTTGCAGCGGCTCGAAGACGTTTCGCTCGATCGTCTGCAAGCTGCGCCCACAGATGATGATCAGACCGGACGGGCCGGCCGACGCAACGGCGATAACGAATGCGAGCAGACTCGCAATTGTCTTGCCGCTCCGGACGCTGCCGTGCCACAGGTTGATGCGGCGGGTGGCCTGCCCGACGCTCCGCAGCTGCTTGCGGGACAGGGGCAACGCGTCGAGGTTGAGCACCAGCTCACCCCCCGTCGGTGCCCCCGTCGTCCTCGACGTCATCGTCGGCTGCGCGGGTCAGTGCTTCGCCGAGCGCTCCGAGCATTGAACGCACCTGCTCGGCGCCTCCACCGCCCTCGACCGGCGAGAGTTTGAGGGACTTTTCGATCGCTGTTCCGGTCGCCGCGATGATGGCGCGTTGATCGGCGAAAAGGGGCCGGTCGAGATGAGCCTCTGACCAAATGTTGTCTTTGCCGCCAAAAGCGCCGATGACGCATGGCGACCACAGTTGTGCCCGTAGCCGTTCTGCGTCCCGATGTAGCGTTTCTGCAAGCTGAATTCGGCGTGCAACGAGATCGATTCGGCGAGCTTCGGTGGCGGCCACGACCTCGGGGCCACGCTCGAAAATGAGATTCGATTCTCGAGCGATTTTCGACACGGTCGCTGGTGCACGCTTGATGGCACGGGCAATCTCGTTCCGGGTCTTGCCCTGGGCGTGGAGGCTGCGCACCCGTGCGCGGTCATTATCGTTGATTGGGTGCGGCATGGGTGGGCGCCTCCATATCATGGGGCCAGGGGGCTCGCATGGTAAAGCGTGTGTGGTATCGGTCCGGTTTCTGGGTTTTATTGGCATTTGGGCTGTTTGGGGTCAGTCTGGTTTTGCTCATGGTCGCGACCAACGGATCAATGGGTCAGCGCGGAGGGCCGCCGATATCCGCACCTACTGGCCGGCCGACTGATTTGCCGAGCCTTGGCCGCCCACAGGAGTCGGCGTATACCAGGGCGCCCACTACTCGAACACCGGGCACTCGGGCCCCTAGTGAGCGGCCTGCGGGAAAGCCCACAACTCAGGTGCCGGTACCAAGTTCCAACGCCCCTTCCACTCCACTCCCTATGCCTTCGCCCAGTCGATCCCGCGGGCCTGTCTCTGACCCTCCGCCGACGGGAGGAGGCGACCGCACGATCATCGTGCAGAAGGAGGACGGGGGCGTGGATCAACTTTTGGCTGCCTTCGGCAGCCTGACGGCTGGGATGGCGGCGGTGGGAGCGTTGGCTCTGGCGATTTCTATTGAGCGGAGAAATCGTCAGTCGCTCAATCCTCAGCCTCCTCCGCAACCACCCGCTGATCCCGGAGTTAGCTGACGCTGTGGCGTGGGTCGTCATGTGGCGAGGTGGTCGGCAGGACCCTCGCGTTCGCGGGCACGCCGAAGACGGGCCCAACTGTAGATCACGGAACGGTAACGGCGCAAGCGGTAAGGCAGGCGTGCGCACAGTCTCGCCTCCGGTCGCACGTGTGCCCTGCCGCCGAGTGAGGTGGTGGGGCACACGCGTCACACAGCCCGATCGGCTTCCCCGACGGGCCGATACGGGGCAAGGCGAACGGCGATGATTTCCGGTGTGACGCCGGCCGGGTAGTGCCCGCCGGCCCACGCCGCATGGAACGCGTTGGCGATGACGAGCAGGGCGTACCGGATGGCGTCCGGCGCGGTCCGGCCCGTGCGCATGATGACGGCGAGGTCGTCGTACATGCCCGGATCGGCAACCGTTATGGGTAGGGGTTTGCCAACGTCCGGAGGGGAGTGCCGGCGGGTGCCGGTAGTCTGCTGATCAGCCATGGGTGGGGGTTGCTCCCATCGATGGTGAGTCGGGCCCGTACGGCGGTGAGGTCGCCGGACCGGGCCCGCGCTGTTGTCGGGAGCTACTAGTCGTTGTCGGCGGCGCGACCGGCCTCGAGCTCGCGAAGGATCTGATAGACGCGCGACAAGGTGAGGCCGAGGCCGGCGGCGATCTGGTCGGGCTTCCTGCCGTCGTCCTTGGCGCGCTGGATCACTCGAGGCGTGGCGGCGACGGCGGCCTCGCCTGCGAGGCGCAGCGTGCGCAGGTCATCGAGGTCGAGGTCGTCGGCGAGGCTGTCGACAAACGCCCGCAACTCCGCGGGGTCCTCGCGGTGGTGCTCGTACTGGGTAGCGATCACGCGCACGTAGTCGAGTAGGTCCTCGTCGTCGATGGGGTTGCCGCCGGCCGCGATGACCTCGGCGCGGCGCTCGCGCTCGTACTGGTCGAACAGGTCGAATACCTGCCGCACGAGGTTGGCCGACGGGTTTCGGGTGGGGGCGATGCCCTGTTCGTTGAACTGGTCGGCAATCCGATCGATCACGCGCCGGTTGCGATCAGCGAGGGCCGGGCGGTCGGCGGGGATGGTCCCGGCGGCGAATGCTTCCTTCGCGGTACGCGGCTGCTCGTCCTCGGTCGGCTTCTCGTTGGTGCTCATGAGGTGTGCTCCTGTCGGTGAACAGGGCCCGCCCCCGGGCGGGGGCGGGCCGGTCGGTGCCCTACTGGGTGGGGCGGTGGGCGAACATGCATTGAGACGAACGGAGCATGCGTTCCGTCCTCCATCCGGCGCGCTGCATCTTGTCGGCGAGGATGTCGAGCGACGGGCCGTGCGCCCCCTCGTCACGACGGACGGCGCGGCCGGCCTCGAGCCAGTAGACAGCGATGCGGCCGTGTCCTCGGGGGATGACGGCGTACCCGCGTACGTCGAGCTCGTCCCCCTCGGGCTTCTGGAAGTTGTGCCGGTCGGTCATCGTCGCGGGCTTGAGTGGGCGCAGAACCTCGCGGGCGGCGATCACGTCAGGGTGCGTTGCGTCCTTCGGGGCGCTGCCATCGGCCGTGCTCGCGTGCTCGACGACGATGCCCTCGATGGCCTGCTCGCTCGGCTGCTGTGGGGCGTGCTGGGCGGCCTCGGCGGCCTTGCGGGTGTCCATCTCGGTGCAGTGTGCGGCGTGGTCGGCGGCGGCCTGAGCCTTGATGCGGTCGAGGGTTGCGGCGTGGGGGCGCATCTGGACGACGATCGGTGCGGCCGGATCGGCGGTGACCGGGGTGCGCAAGCGGCCGAGCATGTCGGCGCACTCGGCCGCGGACCGCTTCAGCCTCTCCAACGCCTCGTTACTGGCCTCGAACAGGGCGCCCTGTTCGGCGGGACGCTCGAGGGTGAACAGGCCGTCGTGGGCCTGCTCGCCGATCCACTCGCCTCGCCACGTTCCGTCGGTCGCGTCGGCCTCGGTGACCAGCTGGGCGCCGTGGCGTGCCTCGGCGTCCTCGACCGTCTCGACCTTGGCGTCGGCCACCTCCGCGGCCTCGACGGCGTCAACTGCGCGGGTTGCCATGGCGAACTTCTCGTTCTCCTGGGCTTCGACATCGTAGAGCCGCGCCCCGGCGCGCTCGGCATCGGTCTGCTCGACGACCTCGGCGAACTCGACCGCGGCGGCGGCGAGGGGCGAGACGGTGGCGAGGCGGCGTGCGTAGGCGCGCTCTTCGGCGGCGCGCTCACACGGGACGCACACGGGTACCCCTCCGTTCACGCGCAGGGCGGCAGCTTTGGCGCGGTGGTCCTCGTCGAGGCCACGGCGGCAAAGGGTCTCGTTCCCGTCGGCGTAGTGGGGGCGGCAGCCTCGACCGACGATGGCGAGGGTGACGCCGGCGCGCTCGGCAAGGGTGGGAGCGTTCTCGTCGTGGTCGGCGGCGACAGCGGCGGCCTCGGCGCGGTCGCGCTGTTCTGCCTTGGTGCACGTCTTGCAGATGGCGCCGAACTGGGCGGCGGGGGTGGGGGTGTGGTCGGTGTCGTGTCCGCAGTAGCTCGTGGTCGTGCCGGGCTTGCGGTAGTGGCCGGTCGTGCGGCGCACGGCGCTGCGCAGGGCGTAGGTGTTCAAGGGGGTTGCTCCCTCTGGCTGTTGGTGTGCCGGGTGAGGTCCGGCGAAGGCTTCAATGTAGCGACTTCTCAAGTGGCTACACAAGCGGTTTGGCAAATGGTTTCACACAGCGGGGCGCCGACAACGCGTCGGCGCCCCAAAGGACTTGGTGGAAAGTGGCCTATGTCGCTGTGCAGCGGCGGCGCGCGGCGTCCAGCGCGGCCCACAGGCCGACCAGGTCGGCGCCTCGCCACTCCCGCCGGCCGCGGTCGCCGAGCAGGGCGGGCGCCCCGCAGCCGGGCCCGGTCGAGCAGGTGACGACGGGCTCGCCTCCGGGTTGTGTCACCCCGACCAGCTGCCCGCCGCACCAGGGGCAAGGGGTGCCGAGGGCGGTCGTGCGCCCGTCACGGCCGAGGGCCCGCTCGACGGCGCGGCGGGCGTGCTGCGCGGTGGCGGCGACCTCGTCAAGCAGCCGGGCCGGCACCGGTGCGAACAGGCCGTTGTCGAGGCCGTCGTCGAGGGTCCGGCCCGTCAGCCACACGGTGGCCCAGTGCAGCCCGTACGCGCGTGAACCAGGGGAGGTTGGAGCCTGGTAGTGCCACCGTGCGGGGTCGGTCGCGTCCGGCTGGTCCGGCAGGTAACGGCCGTGAGCGTCGCGGGCCGGGCGTATCGGGCGCTGTACGGCGGCGGCCACGCGGTCGGCGAGGTCGAACAGGGCGTGCTCGACCTCGAGGGCGGCGTCGAGGGCGTCGAGGTTCAGCGGGGCGGGGTGTTCGCGCAAGGTGAGCGGCAGGCGGCCGACGACGGGCTCGACGGGCTGCTCGTCGTCCTCGACATCGTCAGCGGCGAGCTGGTCGAGGAATCCGCGGCGCTCGCGCGGCGGCCACTCCTCGGCCGGCGGGCGGGCGATGGCGGCGAGCAGGTCACCCCACTGCTCGCGTACGGCGGCGAGGTCGGCGGCGGCGCGGCGGGCGACGGGCGGCGCGGCGAGGGCGAGGTCGGTCACGGCTGCGGCTCCTCGGCGAGGGTGTACGGGATGGGCTGGTCGGGGTCGAGTGCGGCCTCGGCCTGTTCGGCGCGGTTGCGCATGGTGCGCCACTCGGCGGCGTTGGCGGCGGCGTCGCGGGCCCGCCGGGTAGCGCGGTGGCAGGCGCTGCGCCACGCGGCGAGGACTCGCTCGGCGCGCTGCTCGGCGGTGGCGAGGTCAGTCTCGAGCTCGCGTATGGCGGTGTCGGCCGCGGTCCGATTGAGTTCGAGGGCCCGCACGGCTCCCGTGTTGGCGCGGCGGGACTCGTCGGCGGTGCGCTGCTCCTCGGCGACGTACCGGCGCAAGAGGGTGGCCTCGTCGCGGGACAGTCGGCCGCGATCGGCGCGGGCGAGCAGAATGTCGAGCGCGGCGCGGCGGTCGCGACGCTCATGGTCTGCCGGCTTGCTGCGGGAGTGACGGCGGCGCCGCGGCGCATGCTCTTCATTGACGGGACGGGCCTCGAGGGTCTGCTCGTCGAGGGCGGTCGTCGGGCGCGGGTTCATCGGCGGTACTCCTGGTTGCGGCGGGCGAGGTGCAACAGGGCGCGGTCGGCGGTGCGGCGGGCCCGGCGGCCGGCGGCGCGCGGGCGTGCCCACAGGCCGAGCAGGACGGCGGATACGACGGCCAACGCGGGGACGAGGCTGTTCACCGCTGCGCCTGCTCGTGGAGGTCGGACGCGTGCTGCTCGAGCAGGCGCCGGATGCTGTTCATACCGGTGAGCAGGCCCCGGGAACTGCGGGTCAGCCCGTACGTGTTCTGGGTGTCGTCGTAGTGCTGCTTGGCCATGGCGGCGAGCTCGCGGGTGTGGGCGGCGAGCAGGATGTACGCGGCGGCGAGGGCGGCCTCGGGCGTGGGTGCGTGCTCCTCGTCGAGCAGGGCGTCGCACAGCGAGGCGAGGGCGGGCGAGGTCGCAGTCGCGTGGTCGAGCGATGCGCGGGTGTCGTCGGGGAGGTTGCCGGCGACATGGTCGAGCAGGCGGTCGAGGGCGGCGGGCCGGGCGGGCACGGCGGCGCGCTGCTCGACGGTGTCAGCGAGGTGGCGCAGCACGCGAACGACGCCGGCCGGAGCGAGGTTCGACACGACGTCGGCGGGCCCGTCGTTCGGGACGGCGATGATCAGGCGGTGAGTGTCGAGCGAGGCGACGGCGACGGCGTCGGGCATGCGGGTCACGGGGCGGTGCTCCTGTCTCGGGTCCGAGGGGGTCGAGGCGCTGCTCGCGCGCGCGGGCGGGCCCGCGACCGGACGCGCGGCCCGGTCGTGGGGCCTGCTCAGAACGGGGGCTCGTTGCTCGGTTCGTGAGTCACCCATGGGTCGTGGGCCGGCTGCTGGCCGTATCCCTGGGTCTGTCGGCGCTGCGGCTGCCCGCCCTGGGCATTGCCGTCGGCTTTGGTGACGACGGCGGTTGCGCGCATCAGGCTCGGGGCGACCTCATCGGCCTGAATCTCGTAGCTGCTGCGCTTGCTTCCGTCGTTGGCTTCGTACTGGCGCTGGGTGAGGCGGCCGACGACGATCACGCGCATGCCGCGGGTGATGGACTCGGCGACGTGCTCGGCCTGCTGGCGCCATACGGCGACGGACAGGAACAGCGGCTCGCCGTCCTCCCATGCGTTGGCCTGCTTGTTGAACTTGCGGGGCGTTGAGGCGATCCGAAAGTTCGCGACGGGGGCGCCGGCCGGGGTGAACCTGAGCTCGGGGTCGGCAACGACGTTTCCGATCACGGTGATGGTGGTTTCGCCAGACATGGCTAGGCGGCCCTTTCGAGGGTGTCGGAGGAGGTGCGGGGGGTGATCAGCTCGACAGTGGCGAGCTGGGCGGTGCGCTTGGCGGTGCGGGCGGCGCGGGCGCGGGTCCTCTTGCAGGTGCGGCACTTCCGGGTGCCGTTGGGCGCCCAATACGTGTGCGTGTCGTCGTAGGGGTGGCCTGCGGGGCAGTGTGTGACGGCGGCGCGGCGGGCGACGTGGTTGGAGCTGCGGAGGATGTTCACGCGGTGGGTGACGGCCTCGAGGTGGGAGGGCCGGACGCACGCGCGGCGGCGGCATCGGTGGTCGACTTCGAGGCCGTCGGGTATGGGGCCGATGGCCTGCTCGTAGGCGTAGCGGTGGGCCTTGACGGTGCGTCCGTCGGCCCAAAAGGTGCCGTATCCCGTGTCGTTTGTGCTTCCGTCCCACAGGTGGCAGGGGTCGAGGACTCCGCGGATGAGCGGCAGGGGGCCGGCCGTGTTCACCTTGGCGGCGAATCGTGCGGCGGGGGTTGTCCGGTCCATCGGTGCGTACCTCCTGCGGGATGTAGTCGTTCCCAATGTTCTTTCCATGGGCGAACTGTGTTCGTCCATGGGTGGACGATAGTTGACGAGGGGCGGCGCTGGTACCCGCAATTGCCGCCCCCTGTCGGCGGGTTAAGCGGCTGGCGGGCGGGGCGTTTCGGGGTCGGCGAGGGTGAGTGTCCAGCCCTGGGCCGTGAGCTCGTCGGCGACCTGCTCGGCCACGTCCTCGGGATGCGTGAGCGCGAGGCGGTGCGCGTCCTCAAGAGCGGCACGGATCACGGCGAGAGCGGCGGGGATCATCGGCCCTGCGCCCCGGTGATGTGCCGGGCGGTGAAGCGGCCGGCCGCGGCACGGGCGATGGGCGGGCGCACCATGAGGCGGGCCATGGCCTCGAAGTTGCGCTCGACCTGATGCGTGCGGGCCCGTCGGTTCTGCTCGAGCTGCGCGGCGTACTCGGCGGCGAGGCGCTGTTCACGCACAGCGGCGACGCGCTGCGCGGCCTCGGCGTGGCGGCGCTCGGCAAGGATGGCGGGCCCGTCGACCTCGTACAGGGTGCGCCACTGGCCGTATCCGGTGTGCGCCTCGACGATCACGTACGCGCCCTGCTCGGCCATGGCGGCGGCGAGGCGGCGCACGGCTCGACGGTCGGTGGTGCCTCGGATCGCGGGCCGGTCGGGGTGGGCGTCCCACGAACCGGTGACCCGGTAGCCCTTGGTGTTCTTCGTGCGGTCGCTGGAGTTGGCGTGACGGCGGTACGGGGCCTTGCTGGGGTGCTTGCGGTTCATGCTGCGGCTCTGCTCTGGTCGGTGCGGCGGGCGGCGTCGTCCATGCGTCCGGGATGGGCGCGGGCGCGGCGCCGGTTCTTGATCTCGCCCCCCTTGGGGTCGATGCGCCGGCCGCGGCACGGCTCGCCCTCCTCGGCGCCGCACCAGGTGCACGGCACGTCGAGCGGGTCGGGCTGTCCGGTGGTGGCGAGGCGTTCCCGCTCGGCGCGGCGCGGCCGGAAGGCGGCGAGCTCGTCGCGGACGTGGGCCGGCACGTAGTCGCCGAGCGCGGCGAGGCGGGCGGCCACCTCGGGCGCCGGCCCGCCGGTGAGCTCGCGGTACGTGGTCGCGGCGGCGGCGCCGGTGGCGACGGCGTGCCGGGTGCCGAGCAGTTCGGCGCGGTAGGCGGCGACGTCGTCCGGGTCGGCCGCGGGGGTCGGGTCGGTGTGCCGGCCGAGCACGTCGCGGCGGAAGTCGTGCCACGGGCGGGAGACGTCGGCCGGCTTGATCGGGTACGGCGAGGATGCGATGTGGTGGCGTACCACCTGCGCGGCGTCCCAGTTGCGGCCGTGCGGGTGCGGCGCGGTCGGGGGCACGTCGGCGAGCAGGTCGCACCACTGGTCGAGCAGGTCGTCGGCGGCGGCCGGATCGGCGGGGGCGGTGCGCGGGTCGAGGCGGGTCGCGTATGCGAGCAGCGCGGCGACTTCTCGGCGGTTCATTGGGCGGCTCCTTCGGGGCGGTCGGCGGCGGCGGCGAACCATGCGGCGGCCTGCTGCACGCGGCTGGTTCCGGCGGTGCGGGCGGCGGCGAGGGGGATCACGTCGGCGGTCGGCGCGGTGGGGGTGCCCTCGGGGACGGGCGGTAGCGCGGTCCAACCGGGCAGGAAGTAGCGCACGGACCGCGGCCGGCTGCGGGCGTGGTGCCACTGCCCGCGGGCGTGGTCAACCAGCGCGGCGGGCGCGGTCCGTCTGACGATCGCCTCGAGGCGGAACCACTCGGCCTCGGCGAGGGCCCACTCGACGACGATGCCGGCGGCCGTCATCGCGTCGCGCAACGGCCGGATGTTCGGCGGGACGCTCGCGCTCGCGTAGCTAGCTAGCTCTACCTCCGTAGGAGGTAGAGGGGACGGGCCGGGACGGGGGGACCGTGACCGGTCCACGTCGTCACGGTGTGACGACCAGTCCTGACCTGCGGCGCCGTCCGGAAACTCGATCTGATTCGCGGAACTTCCGCGGTTTTCCGGTGACGGATCGTCGGCGAAAAGATTCATCTTCGGGGGCGAATGGAGGGGATTACCGTCCTGGGCGCGTTGCTGTGCGGCCTTCTCGCGGGCGCGCTGCTGGCGGTCGGCGGCGGCGCTGCGCTTGGCCTCGACCTTCTCGCGGGTCGGGTTGTAGATGAGGTAGTCGTGCATCACGTAGTCGCCGGCGGCCGGCTGCGGGCACCGTGCGCAGCCGTGGCCGTGCTCGTGCCACAACCCGGCGGCGACCAGCTTTCGGGCCTGCGGGGCGGTGCCGTACAGCTGGGCGACGATGCCGGGAATGGCGCCCTCGGTGAGGTGCTGGGCGGCGTAACTGCCCGCGCGCATCCACAGGCCGAGGGCGGCATTCCCGGCCTTCAACAGCTTGGGGTGCCCGTGGGCGGTGTCGTCGACTTTGAACCAGGACACGGGGTTTGTGCTCCTTTGGGGGTGTGGCGCCCGGAGCGAGGGGCGCGGCGGCTCGCCCTCGCCCCGGGGCCGCTCACGGGGCGGTGCGGGGGTTCTGGTTGCACGCGTTGCAGTACCGCTTGCCGTCGGCTCGGTGCCGGCCGTGTACGGCCTGGTCGTGGTCGCACGACGGCGGTCGATGGACGATGCCAACGAGCGCGGCGAGGGCGGCGCGATCGCGCTGCCGGGTGGCCTGATCGTCGACGTGGGCGGGGTCGCAGCAACGGGGCATGTCGCATGTCGGGCGCACGGTGCCGACGGGGGCGCGGCCGGTGCGCAGAACGAATGCGGCCTGGTAGGCGGTGTAGTCGCGGCCCTGGTGGCGCAACCGTCCAGCGCCGGACGCGGTGCGGCTGCGGGCGGTCCATTCGCGGTGTCCGCCGTCGGCGGCGCGGGTGCGGGCGGCGAACGCCTGGGCGAGGCCGTTCGGGCCCGCGGACGGCGCGGGGGCGTCGATGGCGAGCTGTCCGGGGATGGTCGGCGCGGGCGGCGTTTCGAGCAGCTGCGCGACGCGGTCGAGGGTCACGGCGTGAGCGATCATCCGAGTTCTCCGTTCCGGGGCCCGCCCCCGCGGGAGTCGGGGGCGGGCGGGCGGCTACTTGCGGCGGTGCCGGCGCTGCGACGCGCGGTACAGGGCGGCGAGGCGGGTCTCGATGGCCCATGCGCCGACGGCGAGGGCGGCGAGGCAGGAGAGATCAGCAATGAGGACGGTCACGATGCGACGGCCTCCTCGCCTGCGGTGAGAACGGCCATGTGGTCGGCGAGGGCGCCGGTGCGCCACGCCTCGGCGACGGCGGTCCGGCCGGTCTTGCGCCACGTAAGCGCGTGGGTGCGGGCGCGGGTCGGCTGGATGGCCACGCCCGGCACCGCGTGCACTTCGCCGGTGGCCCGGTCGACGACCTGAGCGGCACCGACCGCGTTCATCTGAGCGAGCAGTTCCGCGAGCTTCCAGGGCTTCACCTCGCGCACGACTCGGACCGTCGTGCACGCCTCGTCGGGGAAGGTCTCACGCACCCACAGGGCGAATGCGGCCTCGTCCACGACCACGGGGCCCGTCTCGCCGCGGCGAAGCGAGATCGTGGCGACCTCCTGCCCGTCCGGCAGGGCGGCGACGACCCGCTCGACTCCGTCGCGCTTCGCCGCGTCGTCGAGCGCGGCCTGTGTCCGCTTCTTCACGTCCTTCTGCGCGTCGGCCACGCGCTCGGCGAGCAGCTTGAGTACCGCGGCCTGTGCGGCGAGGTCTCGCAGGGACTCAGCCACGGGTCACCCCCGCGGCCTCGAGCAGGTCGTCGCGCATCTCGCGCAGCTGCTCGGCGGTGGCGGCGGCCGGCTGGCATCCGTAGCGGGCGGCGAACGCGTCGTCGGCCTCCGCCCGGCCGGACAACCCGGCGGTCTTGGCGGCGTCGTACAGCTCGCCCGTGGCGGCGGCCTTCTCCTGGTCGACCGGCTGCTCGGCGGCCGGGGCGCCCCTGGCCCACTCCATCGCCCGACGCGGTGCGTCGGCGATCGGGCCCGGACGCTGCTCGGCCGGGGCCTGCTGCTGGGTGGCGGCACGTTTCTGCGCGGCGACCTGGTCGAGGCCGGCGAGGTAGTCCTCGGGCGCCTGGTCGGCGACGGCGGCGGCGCGCACCTTGGCGAACGCCTCGGGGTTCGGCGCCTTCCGAGCCTCGGCAAGGTAGTCGCGTCGCGGGCCCGTGGGGCGCTGGGCGGCCGGCTGCTCCCACGGTCCGGGCTCGGCGCGGTTGCTGCGGCGTGGTTGCTGCTCGCGCTGCTGGCGTCGGCCTTGCTGACGCTGGGCGTGCTCGGCGCGGTGCTCGGGGGTCGGCTCCGCGGTCGGGTGCTGGCGGTCGCCGTCGTCGATGCTGCGACCATCCACAGGCAGCATGAACAGGGTGAACAAGAGGTACTTGAGGGCGGCGGACTGGGCCTTGTTGGTGCTCTTGTCGGCGAAGTCGAACGCCTCGCCCGGAACGTCCGCGAGCAGGCAGTCACCCGCGGGCCCGTAGACGCGGTACCGCATGGTGATGACGGTCCGGGTCATCTTCCCGTCACGCGTCTGCGCGTGCTCGGCGATGGTCGGCAGGATGAACACGCCGTGCGCCCGCATCGGGCCCGCCATCGCCGACATGACGTCGTCGATGCCGCGGAACACGTAGTTCTGCTGTTCGTTCCGCTGGTTCTTCCCGACGGGCATCGCGTCGCGCATCACGGCGTTGATGGCGGTGAATACGCGGGGCGCGTCGGCGGGGGCGCCCTCGGGGGCGGGCACGTAGACCGCATCGGGCGCACGGTCCAGCGCGCGGGCCGGGGACGGGCCGCCGGTCACGGCCTCGATCAGGCGTGCGGCGAGTTCCGGAGTGACGCGCGGGTCGGTAAGGGCGGTGGGCAGGGTGGTGACGGTCACGGGCGCGGGCTCCGGTTCGTGCGGTGGCGGATGTGAGCGGCGAGGCGGGTGATCCGGCCGGCGAGGGTGATCGCGTCGTCGGGGCCGAGGCGGTCGTCGAGGGTGGCGGCGCTGGGTGCCTCGGCGAGCAGCGCGTCGCGGGTGCCGTCGGCCTCGGCGGCGCGCATGGCGCGCTCGTGGTCAGGTATGTCCTCGCTCACCTCGGCGTGGTCGAGGCGGACGACGCTCGCGGCGTGGGCGGCGAGCAGGCGGCCGACGGCGTGGGGGTCCTGGGCGTAGGCGAGGGCGAGATCGTCGAGCAGCGGCGCGGCGCGGTCGGCGAACGGCAGGCGGACGGCGAGGCCGTCGGCCGTGAGCTGGGGTTGAAAGGGCCGGCGTTCGGGGACGCTCGGCGGGGTAATCTCCGGGTTCACGACTGACCCCTTTCTCTGGCGGTCGTGTGGGGTCGCTCCGGGCGCAATCCGGAGCGGCCCCTTTGGCGTCTCAGGCCGCGGCGCGCTCCGGCATGGCGGACGTGCGCTGCTGGCGCTCGAGGCGGCGGAGGATGAGTTCGACCTCGGGGTCGAGGCGGCCGGCGGCGCGTTCGGCGTCGCGGTGCGCGCGTGCCCGGTCGATGACGGCGCGGGCGTTGGCGAGCGCTTCCTCGCGGGTGATCGCCGGGCCGGTCATGCGGCGAGCTTCTTCGTGAGTTGGCGGGCGGACAGGCCGTAGTGCTCTTCGACCACGGCGGCCAGTGCGGCTGACGGCGCGGTGCGGCCGTGCCACAGGCGCCATGCCGTGGCGCGAGGAACGTTCAGTCGACGCGCGGCGTCCGCAGGGGTCCGGTCACCCATGTCGTGAGCAGCGGCAACCAAGAGGGAACGGTCGTACATCAGCGACACCGTCCTTTCATAGATGAACAGTGATCGTTCATGGATGGACGGTAGCATCGGCGGTCGAACTTGCAAATGGGTTATGCCTGGGGGAATTTCAGGTTTCAAATGCCGTTGACACATAGCAACCGGGCGAGAACAATCGGGCATCAGTTCGATCGTTTACGCAGGTGAGGGGGCCTGTCGTGGCACGGGGGAGTTGGACCAGACCTGCCCTGATGAAGGGGCTGCATCGGTCGTCCATGGACGGTATGTTTCATCCATGGACAACGACGCCCCACGGCGCTTCGCGGACTGGCTCCGCGAAGCGCTCACCCGCCGTGGCTACGATCTCGGACTCCGGGGAGGCGGCCGAACCCGCTTCGCGGAAGATTCCGGCATCGGACGCGCCACTATCAGCCGCTTCCTGTCTGGCCAAGCCGCCTCACCAGACGTCAACAGCCTCGCCCTACTTGCCCAGGCGCTACATCTGCCCCTCGGCGAAGTGCTGGTACGCGCCGGCGTCCTCGACGAAGAAGAGCTCCGCTCAGTCCAGCACCCGACCCCGGGCGCCCGCCGCATCACACCCGAGCAAGCGGCCGACGAGCTAGGGCTCCACGACGAGTACCGGCGCACCCTGCTCGTCAACATGATCCAGTCACTTCAACGCACGCCACCCCCCGCGAACACGAACGGCGAGGACCGCCTCGCAGAGAACTGAATCCGCACGGAGGCACACGTGTTGTATGGCCGCTACCTGCCCGCCCTCGGAACTGTTTTGCTGATATCCGGGGTAGCTCTCGGCCTGCTCGGCACCATCGGAACGCGCGGCGGGACAAATGCGGACCAGACCTATTTCGGCTTCCTCCTCACCATCGCCGCCCTCCCGTCGTTCGTCATCGGCCACAACCAGCGCACACACCGCGCCACGGCCGACCAGCTCGCCAAGGCGCACACAGCCGGCTACCGCCTAGGACTCCAACACGCCGCCCTTGGCCTGCTCGACGAGACATCCGTACCGCCCACCCCCGGCGCCCGCGCCGGCGCCCGCGTCCGCATGTCCGGCTGTGCCCGTCCTCTCCGGGTCGTCAAGTACCAGCCCCCGGACCGCAGAGCCCTATAGCAACACCGCGCCGCGCCCACGCGGCGCCCGCTCCATCCCCTATCTATAGGGCGCCGTGCGCTGCCGCGGGGGGCAGCGCAATCCCGCGCCCCTACTCCCAAGGGAAGGAAGCACGGTGACACCTGCTCAACCGTCCAAGGCGGAGCTGTTGCGCTACTTGGACGAGATCGAACCAATTCGCCCGGAAACACTCGGAACCTTCGCCTCGGGTGACTACCTCAAGCTCGAGCCGTACATCGGCTACGTCCGGGTTTCGAGCTGGAACGAGGAGAAGATCAGCCCGACCCTTCAGAAGAAGGCCGTACGCGAATGGGCGCGCCGCAACAACAAGCGCATCATCGGGTGGATCTCCGACCTCGACGCCACAGGCCGCAACTTCCGTCGCAAGATCATGAACGGCATCGAGGGCGTCGAGGCCAGGATCGCCCGCGGTATCGCCGTGTGGAAGTACAGCCGCTTCGGCCGCAACCGCACCGGCAACGCGATGAACCTCGCCCGCCTCGAGGAAGTCGGCGGACAGCTCGAGTCCGCCACCGAGCAGATCGACGCCAGTACAGCCATCGGCCGCTTCCAGCGCGGCATGCTCCTGGAGTTCGCCGCGTTCGAGAGCGACCGCGCCGGCGAGCAGTGGACGGACGTCCATCAGTACCGCCTCAACGAACTCAAGATCCCGTCCGGCGGCCGGGCCCGCTTCGGCTACATCTGGCACCCGCGCCGCATCTACGACCCCACGCTTCTCGGCGGATGGCGCATCCAGGAAGAGTGGTACGAGCCGCACCCCGAGCAGGCGCCCGTCTTCCCCGAGCTCTACCTCGGGTACATCGATGGAACGGGGTACGTCGACCTCTCCCGCTACCTCAACGAGCGCGGCTTTGTGACCACGATGGGCAACCCGTGGAAGGCCGACAGCCTGCGCCGCTACATGGACTCGGGTTTCCCCGCCGGACTCCTCCAAGTCCGCGACTCCTGCGACTGCCCCAAGGGTAAAAAGAGCATCTGCCTGCACTGGCGCCACTTCCTCGGTGCCCAACAACCCGTCATCAACTGGGGCATTGAACGTGACGCGGAAGAGCTCTGGGCGGAGTACCGCGAACGTCGACAGACCGTCAAAAAAACGCCCCCCCGAGCCCGCAATGCCGTCCACGAGATCACCAGCCTGCCCCGCTGCATCCTGTGCAGGAAGGCGATGCGCGGCCTACCGAACACCAACGGTGAAATTTACTGGCGCTGCGCCACCGCGGACGCCGGAGGCGACTGCCCCGGCGTCGCGGGCACACACAGAGACCTGCTCCAGCTCGTACAACACTTCCTGATGAAGGTCGCGAACGGCATCGACACCCTGCCCCCGACCAAGGTGCCTGTGCCGGCGATCCCGCCCGGCCCCGACCCTGCGCGCGAGCGCGCACGGCTGACTGCCGACCTCGACAAGCTGCGCGACGCCCTCAAGCGGTTGATCAAGGACTACTCCTTGAACCCCGACCGCTATCCGGAGGACGCCTACGATGAAGCGCGGCAAGACCTTCAGGCCGAGCGCGACAGGGTCAGTGCAGAGCTCGCGCCCTTCCTCGAGGAGGAGGACGAGCGGCTGGCACCCAAGCAAGAGGACTACCGCGAGCTTGTGGTCGGCGTGCTGCCGGAGTGGAAGACGTTCACGACCCAGTACCGAAACATGATCCTCAAGCAGATGATCCGGTACATCCTCGTATCGCCGCGCCCCTCCCGGCACGAGACGGCGGCGAGCATCGTCCCAGTGTGGAAGCCGGAGGAAGCGGCCTCAGACGTCGGTGTCCAGGCGGTTCCATCAGGTCTGTTGTCCAGTGTTGCTTTGGACGACATGCCCGACGGCATCGCCTGGAGCGCCGCCTGAGGCGCCGCTGACCTGCGGTGATTCGCATGCGCAGCCCCGGTCCGCTGGATGCGGACCGGGGCCGTCTCGTTTCCTCACACCGGCCAGGAGTCGCCCGGGGTGTCGAGCCACGCCTGTTGCCCGTCCGGTGTCACGGTGAGCCCGAACCGGTCATGCGTGGGTCTGCCCTGCTTCTGCCACCACCGGAAGGCCGCTTCCACCTCATCCCACAGCCGGCGCGGGCCCGACTGCCAGACGCGCGCTTCTTTCCCGTCGCGGAACATCACGCACGCCCAGGAGCGATCGCCCAGCCCGTAGAACCACACGGGGCGCGCGCCGTCGCGCGCGTCGGCCACGGCCTGAACGCACTTCCGCACCCGGAGGCCCAGAGCGAACGGCAGGGCGGTGTACCGCCCGGTGACGAACTCGGACTCGGTGACCGCCGTGTCGGAGGTCTCCGCGCTGTCGAACGTGCCCGCCGGAACGTATTCCGCGTGCGGTCGCCGAGGAGAGCGCTGGGACCGGATCTTCATGAACTCCACCGGGCGGGTGAAGCGGCCGAGCGCGGTTCCGCCGTTCACCCTCAGGCGGACCACGGCGTCCGCGTTGCTGTAATGCGTGCCCCATGGGGCGACGACGATCCCGCCCTTGCGGATCTGCGGCAGCCACACACGCGGGGATTCCCGGAGCCCGACGGTGGCGAGGACGCGGTCGTACGGCGCGTGGTCCGGGTAGCCCTTGAACCCGTCGCCCTCGACCACGTCCGGATACAGCCCGGCCGCGCACAGCCGCTCGCGGGCCCGCATGGACACCGTGCGATCAATCTCGATCGTGGTGACGCGCCCGCGCCTGCGTGAGCCCACACATCGGTGGTACAGAGCCCCGGCGGTCTCACCTGTCCCGGTAGCCACGTCCAGCACGTTCATGCCCTCGTCCGCGCCCAGGTCCTGAAACAGTCCGTAGTTCACGGACGGAGCGGACGACGAGCTTGTCGACACGCGCCCCGGCGCGGTACCGGAGTGCGCGCCGTCGTCCCACTGGGTCACGATGGGCTGGTTGCTGTCCACGGCCGCGTACCAGCCCTCGGGGTCGACGGTCCGGTCGACGGCGACGCTCGTACCGGTCTCCATGTCCCACGGCCAGATCAGATCGGGCAGGAAGGCTGCCCGGTCCACGGCTGCGAAGGTCGGAGCCCAGTCCGACGACATCGCTTTCGTCTCGAAGAGGACGCGCCCCAGCTCCTTCCGGCCGGGGCGCTCCACCTGTGGGTTACCCGTCACTTGCGGCGGTCCCCGTCTCCCTCGGGGCCACCGCCGTCGGGGGACGGGGGCTCGGACGGCGGCGTCCAGGGCTGCCCGGGCCGGCGGCGCGCGCCGCTGCCGCGTAGGCGGCCTTTCCGCGAAGCAGACCCGGAGGCGGGGCCGGTAGTACGGGAAGCAGCGTGCTGTGGCTCATGAGTGCATCACCCGCAGGTGGCGGCTCAACGCCGTGGTGAACATGCGGACGGCGGCCGTGCGCCCCTCGCGGTGCGCTTGGCTGCGCAACGCCTTGTATTTGTCGATGGTGGGGCACCGCAGGGGGACGACGACTTCGAGGCTGCCGTAGCCCGTCTCCCACTCCCGGCCGCCTTCGAGCGGACGGAGCCGGTACGTGGGCCCGATCCTTTCCATGACTTCGGCGAGACGGCAGCGGGTCCTGTCATTGACCACCGTGCCGATCAGGAGGTGGTCATGGTCGGGCTGGATGGCGGTGTCACCTGTGGTCCTGACGTTCGCTGCCATTGCGCTCCCCGCACTCGTGAGTCGGTTCGTACGGCATAGACAACAACGGCGGCGCATGCGGCGGTACCGTCAGAGGGTGTCGAAAGGTGTCGCTTCCGGGCCATTAGTGCGCGCAGAAGGCAGGCAGACATGGGGTTACCGAACGTTGAGTTGTCAGGCTGGTTGGAGCGTTCGGGAATGAGCCGAGGCGAGCTCGCCCGACGCGTCAAAGCCAAGGCGATGGCCTGGAGTCAGCCGCACATCGGGCCTGATGCCACCGGTGTGCGCCGCTGGGTTCAAGGGGAAAAGCCGCGCCATCCCATCCCCGAGATCCTGGCGGGGGTGTTCTCGGACCACTTCGGCTACCGCGTCACGACGTACGACCTCGGGCTCGGCGACAGCACCACCGCCGATGCGGCACTCGTGTACAACTCGTCGTACGCAGGTACGGTTGAAGTCGTCGCAGACCTGGGGAGAGCGGACGTGGACCGACGTGCATTCCTGGCAGCCGCACCGTTCGCGGCCGTTGCCGGACTGGGGCCGTCGCGGGACTGGTTGCTGAACACCCTGAGTCAGGAGCCGAGGCCGGGACCGAGGGTGAAGCTCGAGGACGTCAGCGCCGTCAAGAACATGTTCACGACGTTCCAGCGCATGGACATCTTCCAAGGGGGAGGGTCCGGTCGGCTTGCGCTGGCCGAGTACCTGAACCAGCACGTCTACCCGTTGCTGCGCCGCACGCATTCCGAAGACGTCCGCCGGGCCCTGTGCGAGGCGGCGGCCGAACAGACGTACCTGCTCGGCTGGATGGCTTACGACAACGGCGAGCACGGGACCGCACAGCGCTACCTCATTCAGTCCCTGAGGCTGGCCGACGAGTCGAAGGACGTCGCACTCGGGGCCCACGTTCTGGCCGGTATGGCGGACCAGGCCACGTTGCTCGGCGATCCGGCCGAGGGGCGCAGGCTGGCGCAGGCGGGGCGCCACGGACTCGCGAAGTCGACCTCGCTCGCCTGCCTCGCCGACCTCTGGTGCCTTGAGGGGCGGGCGCTTGCCCTGCTTGGCGACAGGGCCGGGGCGGTTCGCGCCGTGGCGGAGTCGGAGAAGGCCGCCGAGCGAGTACGGCTCGAAGGCGAACCGGAGTGGGCCGCGTTCATCGACCCCGCGTACCTTCACGGGGAGCACGCCAACACCCTCCGGGACCTCGGCGAGTCCACCGCCTCCGAAGAGCACGCACGCCGCTCGATCGACTACGCGAAGAGGCAGAACAGGGCGCGGCGAGGCGCGATGTCCCATGCCGCACTCGCGGCCTCCCACGTGCAGCGACGGGACCTGGAATCCGCCTGTGCGGCCGGTCTGCGGACGTTGGCGCTGGCGAAGCAGGTGAAGTCCTCACGAGCGGTCGAAGCTGTGACGGACCTGCAAAAGCGACTGCGGCCCTTCGGGCGGAACCGGCTCGTCGCGGACTTCGATGAACGAGTGCGCGATCTCGTCGCTGCCGCGTAGAGGCGGCGACGAGAGGGCGTCCGGGGGAGGAGCGGGACCCATCGGAACGGCTTGGGCGCCCTCTCCGGGAAAAGGTTCGTGAAATCCTTCACATGAAAAAATGCCCGGTGGGGCACGCGAGGGGGCCGATGGGCCCCCTTTGTCGTCCCCGGAGCCGTCGACGACCGGATACAGGTCGGTTTCTGGCGGCTTAAAGAGACGTTTATGCGGACCCTTCGAGCGGCAGTGGTTCACCGCCCCGAGAGGCCACAAGTCCAGTTCAGCGGGGGTGTACAACGCATGCCCGGAGGTGGTGGTTCCCTTTCCGGGGCATGACATGGGTCACGGGAGCGGCGGAGTGTAGCAGACAGGCCCGCACACCTTGTGAAGGGGCTCACGAGCACCCCTGTGCGGAGTGCTGGATACTCGAAACATGAGCACCACGGAGCGTCCACGGATCCTCGTAGTAGGCGGTGGGTACGTCGGCCTGTACGCGGCGCGCCGCATCCTTAAGAAGATGCGGTACGCGGAGGCGACCGTCACGGTCGTCGACCCGCGCTCGTACATGACCTACCAGCCCTTCCTGCCCGAAGCAGCTGCCGGCAGCATCTCCCCCCGCCACGTCGTGGTGCCGCTGCGACGCGTGCTCCCCAAGGCGGAGGTCCTCACCGGCCGCGTCACCACCATCGACCAGGACCGCAAGGTCGCCACGATCGCGCCGCTCGTCGGCGAGGCGTACGAGCTGCCCTTCGACTACCTGGTCATCGCGCTCGGCGCGGTCTCCCGCACCTTCCCGATCCCCGGCCTGGCCGAGAACGGCATCGGCATGAAGGGCATCGAGGAGGCCATCGGCCTGCGCAACCACGTCCTCGAGCAGCTCGACAAGGCCGACTCGACCACCGACGAGGAGATCCGCCGCAAGGCGCTCACCTTCGTCTTCGTCGGCGGCGGCTTCGCCGGCGCCGAGACGGTCGGCGAGGTCGAGGACATGGCCCGCGACGCCGCGAAGTACTACCCGAATGTCAAGCGCGAGGACATGCGCTTCATTCTGGTCGACGCCGCGGACAAGATCCTTCCCGAGGTCGGGCCGAAGCTCGGCGCGTACGGCAAGGAGCACCTGGAGAGCCGTGGGGTCGAGATCCACCTCTCCACCTCGATGGACTCCTGCGTCGACGGCCACGTCGTGCTGAAGAACGGCCTGGAGGTCGACTCCAACACGATCGTGTGGACCGCCGGCGTCAAGCCCAACCCGGCCCTGGCCCGCTTCGGCCTGCCGCTGGGCCCGCGCGGCCACGTCGACACCTCCGAGACCCTCCAGGTCCAGGGCACCGACTACATCTGGGCCGCCGGCGACAACGCCCAGGTCCCGGACATGATCGGCCGCAAGGCCGGCAACGAGAACGCCTGGTGCCCGCCGAACGCCCAGCACGCGCTGCGTCAGGCGAAGGTCCTCGGCGACAACGTCATCTCGGGCATGCGCGGCTTCCCGCAGAAGACGTACGAGCACGCCAACAAGGGTGCGGTGGCGGGCCTCGGCCTCCACAAGGGCGTCGCGATGATCGTCATGGGCAAGATGAAGATCAAGCTCAAGGGCCGCCTCGCCTGGTACATGCACCGTGGCTACCACGGCATGGCCATGCCGACCTGGAACCGCAAGATCCGCGTCTTCGCGGACTGGACCCTCGGCATGTTCCTCAAGCGCGAGGTCGTCTCGCTCGGCGCCATGGAGAACCCGCGCGACGAGTTCTACGAGGCCGCCAAGCCCGCGCCGCAGGCCGCCAAGGCCGACTCTCCCGCACAGAAGGCCAAGGCCTCCTAGCGGGTTCCGCGACAGCGCGGTCAACGTAGCCGGAAGGCGTCCACCAATCCGTGGGGTGGGCGCCTTCCGGCATGTCCGGACGCGGAGAGTCGATCTACTCTGACGGAACGGGACTACGGAGCCGACTCCGGGTGTTTAGGTGTCAGTTGAACGTTTCTCCTGACCTTGCATCATGGAGGTGTGCGACATGGCCGACGCCGCTCGACGGCTCTCCGCGCTCGCGGAACAGGTACTGGGGACGCCGCTCCCCGTCCGCATCCGCGCATGGGACGCCAGCGAGTACGGCCCCCCGGGCACCCCGGTCCTGGTCGTCCGGCACCGCCGGGCCCTGCGCCGGCTGCTGTGGAAGCCGGGTGAGCTCGGCCTCACCCGCGCCTGGGTCGCGGGCGAGATCGACATCGACGGCGACCTCTACGAAGCCCTCGACCTGCTCGCCGGCTCCCTGTGGGAGCGCGGCGAGGGCACCGGCCGCTCCTCCGGCATCGCCGCCCTGCTGTCCGCCGTCCGCGACCCCTGGGTGCGCGACGCGGCCCGCGAAATGATCAGACTGGCCGGCCCCGGACTGCCGCCCAGGCCCCCGCGCGAAGAGGCCCGCAAGCGCGGCGGACTGCACTCGCTGCGCCGCGACCGCGCGGCCATCAGCCACCACTACGACGTCGGCAACACCTTCTACGAGCGTGTGCTCGGCCCCTCCATGGTCTACTCCTGCGCCTACTGGGAGAGCCCCGACAGCACCCTGGAAGAGGCCCAGAGCGCCAAACTCGACCTGGTCTGCCGCAAGCTGGCGCTCCGGCCGGGCATGCGCCTGCTGGACGTCGGCTGCGGCTGGGGCTCGATGGTGCTGCACGCGGCGCGCGAGTACGGCGTGAGCGCCGTGGGCATCACGCTCTCCGAGGAGCAGGCCGCGTACGCCCGCAAGCGCGTCGCCCAGGCCGGTCTGACGGACCGTATCGAGATCCGGGTCCAGGACTACCGCGAGATCACCGACGGGCCGTTCGACGCGATCTCCTCCATCGGCATGGCCGAGCACGTCGGCTCCGCGCTCTACGCCGAGTACGCCGACGACCTCTACGGCCTGCTGGAGCCCGGCGGCAGACTGCTCAACCACCAGATCGGCCGCCGCCCGCTGATGGACGAGGAGGCGTACGAGGTCGACGAGTTCATCGACCGCTATGTCTTCCCCGACGGCGAACTCGCCCCGGTCGGGCGGACCGTGGCGCAGCTGGAGGAGGCGGGCTTCGAGGTCCGGGACGTGGAGGCGCTGCGGGAGCACTACGCCCTGACCCTGCGCCGGTGGGTGGCCAACCTGGAGGCCCACTGGGACGAGGCCGTCGGCCTCACCTCGCCCAGCCGGGCCCGCGTCTGGCGGCTCTACATGGCCGCGTGCGCGCTGTCCTTCGAGCGCAACCGCATCGGCGTCAACCAGGTGCTGGCGGTCCGTACGCCGGAATCGGGGGCGTCGGGGCTGCCGCTGCGTTCGCGCGACTGGCGCTGACGCTCCCCTGATACGACTCCGGCCCCGCGGCGGTCGCCGCGGGGCCGGATCGGTGTGTGGGGCGGTACTACTCGGCCTTGATGGCGGAGAGCATGTTGAGCTTCGCGGCCCGGCGCGCGGGCCACAGCGCGGCCAGGACGCCGACCAGGGCGGCCAGGGCGAGGAAGACGCCCATCCGGCCCCACGGCAGGACGAGCTCGTAGGTGCTCAGGGAGGTGCCTATCTGCTCACCGGCGGCCCAGCCGAAGAAGACGCCGAGGCCGATGCCGAGCACACCGCCGAAGAGCGAGATGACCAGCGACTCCAGGCGCACCATCCGCTTGATGCCCTTGCGGTCCAGGCCGATGGCGCGCAGCATCCCGATCTCCTGGGACCGCTCGAACACCGACATCGCCAGGGTGTTGACGACGCCGAGGACCGCGACGATCACGGCCATGGCGAGCAGCCCGTAGAGCATGTTCAGCATCAGGCCGATGGCCCGGGATATGCCGTCGGAGATGTCCTGCTTGGTCTGGATCTGGATGGCCGGGTTGTCGCCGATGGCCTTGCGCAGCGAGGCCTCGGTGGCCTCGCTGGTGCCGCCCTTGGTCTTGACCATCACCTGGCGGTCGTCGACCTGGCTCTGGTGCGGGGCCAGGGCCTCCTTGTCGATCCAGACGCCGCGCATCAGGTCGTTGCCCTTGTAGAGGCCGGAGACCGTCAGCTTGCCCTTCTTGCCGTCCTCGAAGGTGACGTCGAGGGACGAGCCGAGCTTCCAGTGGTTGTCGCGCGCGGTGGCGTCGTCGACGACGACCTTGTCGCCGGAGAGCCCGTTGACCGAGCCCGCCGTGAACTCGAGGTTCGTCAGCTCGCCGATGGTCTTGCCGTTGACGCCCGTGAGGCTCTGGTGGTCGCCGCCGATGCGGGCGGGGGACGAGCGCAGCGGGCTGGCCGCGGTGACGTCGGGGTGTGCGGAGAGCTTCTTCTCCACATCGGTGGACAGCGGGGTCATGCTGGCCATGGAGACGACGTAGTCGGCCTTCAGGGAGCCGGTGGCCATCTTGTCGATGGCCTGCTGCACACTGCCGGCGATCACGGTCAGGCCGGTGATCAGGGTCAGACCGATCATCAGCGCGGAGGCGGTCGCGGCGGTGCGGCGCGGGTTGCGGACGGCGTTCTGCCGGGCGAGCTTGCCGGGCATGCCGAACGCGCGCAGGACGGGAGCGGCGGCGGCGATCAGCGGGCGGGACAGCAGCGGCGTCAGGACGAAGACGCCGATGAGCAGCAGGCCCGCGCCCAGCCCCAGGACGCTCTCGCTCCCGGCGGTCACCGTGAGCAGGACACCGATCGCGGCGAAGGCGCCGCCGATGCTGTTGCGCACGACCAGGGAGCGGGTGGTGGGCGTGGCGTGGACGCTGTTCATCGCGGCGACCGGCGGGATCTTCGCGGCGCGGCGGCCGGGCAGCCAGGCGGCGAGCATCGTGACGACGACGCCGACGATCAGCGAGGTGAGGATCGTGCCCGGGGAGATGACGAGCGGGCCGTCGGGGACGGTGGCCCCGGCGCCGTTCATCAGCGCGCGCAGCCCGGCGCCGATGCCGATGCCCGCGAGCAGGCCGGTGACGGCGGCGACGGCGCCGACGACGAACGCCTCGATCAGGACGGAGCGGGTGACCTGGCGGCGGCTCGCGCCGACGGCGCGCAGCAGCGCCAGCTCCTTGGTGCGCTGGGCGACCAGCATGGTGAAGGTGTTGGCGATGATGAAGATGCCGACGAAGAGGGAGATGCCGGCGAAGACCAGCATGCCGGTCTTCATGCCGTCCATGCTCTGGGCGATCATCTTGGCCTGCTCGTCGGCGAGCTCCTTGCCCGTGGTCGCCTCGGCGTCGGCCGGCAGGACCTTGTCGACGGCGGACTTCAGGGCGGCCTGCGAGGTGCCGGCCGCGGCCTTCACGTCGATCTCGTCGAACGTGCCGGGCCTGCCGTAGAGCTTCTGCGCGGTGGCCGTGTCGAACAGGGCGAGGCTGCCGCCGGCGGCGACGTTGCCGTCCTCGGTGGTGAAGACGCCGACGACCTTCTGGTTCATCACCGGGCCGTCGACGGAGACACGGACGGTGTCGCCGACCTTGTGGCCCGCGCGGTCGGCGGTCCTGGTGTCCAGGGCGATCTCGCCGGGGCCGTGCGGTGCGCGGCCGTTCTTCATGGGGTAGCGGGCGTCCTTGCCGTCCTTGCCCGCGTAGTAGTTGCCGCCGGAGGAGTTGAAGCCCTCGCCGACCAGCTTGCCGTCCTTGCCGGCGACGGCGGCGAAGCCGTTCACGGTGCCGGTGGCCGCGGTCGCGCCGGGCACCCGCGCCACCTGGTCCAGGAGCTTCTGGGTGAGCCGGGGAGCCGCGCCGGGGTTGCCCTGGTCGCGGTCCTCCTTGTGCGGCTGGATGGCGACGTCGACGCCGGTGAAGCCCTTTTCGGAGCTCTTCTGGAAGGCGTCCGAGATGGTGTTGGTGAACACCAGGGTGCCGGAGACGAAGGCCACGCCGAGCATCACGGCGAGGACGGTCATCAGCAGCCTGGCCTTGTGCGCGAGCACATTGCGCAGGGCGGTACGGAACATGGTCAGTCAGTCCTGGGGGAGTGGGCTGTGGTGAGCTGGCTGTCGGCTGGGGGAAGTCAGCTCGTACGGCCCTTGGCGTCGAAGCGCTTCATGCGGTCGAGGACGCCGTCGGCGGTGGGCCGCTGGAGTTCGTCGACGATGCGGCCGTCGGCGAGGAAGACCACCCGGTCGGCGTAGGAGGCGGCGACGGGGTCGTGGGTGACCATGACGACGGTCTGGCCGAGCTCGCGCACGGAGTTGCGCAGGAAGCCGAGGACCTCGGCGCCGGAGCGGGAGTCGAGGTTGCCGGTGGGTTCGTCGGCGAACATGATCTCGGGCTTGCCGGCCAGGGCGCGGGCGACGGCGACGCGCTGCTGCTGGCCGCCGGAGAGCTGGCTGGGGCGGTGCTTGAGCCGTCCGGAGAGGCCGACGGTGTCGACGACCATGTCCAGCCACGCCTTGTCGGGCTTCCGGCCGGCGATGTCCATCGGCAGGGTGATGTTCTCCAGCGCCGTCAGGGTCGGCAGGAGGTTGAACGCCTGGAATATGAAGCCGATCTTGTCGCGGCGCAGGCGGGTGAGCTTCTTGTCGTTGAGCGAGGTGAGCTCGGTGTCGCCGATGCGGGCGGAGCCGCCGGAGACGGAGTCGAGGCCGGCCATGCAGTGCATGAGCGTGGACTTGCCGGAGCCGGAGGGGCCCATGATCGCGGTGAACTCGGCCTGCCGGAATTCCACGGACACGGCGTCCAGGGCGACCACCTGGGTCTCGCCCTGGCCGTACACCTTGGACAGATCCGTGGCGCGGGCCGCCACCGCGGTGGGGCGGGCGGCGGTCTGCACGCCGGAGAGGGAGCCGGGGGAGAGGGACACGGTGGAGCACTCCTGTCGGGACGACGGACGAAGGGGACTGTGTCCATCGTCCGTTGCGCAAAGGGCCCGTGGATCAGCCCCAGCTCTCGTTCCCGGGGGAGACCCGGGAGGTATCCCGGCGCCGTCTCCTCCTCCTTGGGTATGAGGGGCCCCTCCCTCGGACCCCTACCGGTCCCCCCGGTCGAAGGCGCGAGATTGCGACAATTCCGGGCCTCCGTGGAGGTGGGTCGGTGAACGGGGGGTATCGGCCCGTGGCATGTGCCTTTGGCGTCACACCTGTACTGATGCACCCTCAGTTGCCAATAAAATAAGACAACCTCGGGGTCTCGTTCCGCTGTTTGGGGGGCGCCGCCCGGCTAGGCTCGTCCTGCTCTCCTCAAAGAGAGAAGGCTCGCGCGCCTCTCCCTGCCTGTACGCCCGAGAGCCCTGCCCGGATGGTGGAATGCAGACACGGCGAGCTTAAACCTCGCTGGCCCTTCGGGCCGTGCCGGTTCAAGTCCGGCTCCGGGCACTCTTCTGCTTCCTGGTGCTCACTCTCCGCAGGGAACCGACTGCCACCGGTTCGCGTTTCCCCCAGAAGCGACGGGAAAAGATCGTCCCCAAGCACGAGCGCATTCTTTTGCCTACCCATTACCCTGGTCGCAAGGCCGCGCAGGGTGGCCATGGAGGAGTGAGATGAGGAGCAGCAACCCGGTCTTCTCGCGTCGGTTCCGCGACAACGGCTACGCGGGCTTCAACGCGGGGCCGCAGGGTCCGCAGGCCGGGACCGCGGCCCAGGGCAACCCGTACGCGAGCAACCCCTACGCCCAGCCCACCAACCCGTACGCGGCGAACCCGTACGCCCAGGGCGGCCCCGGCCTTCAGCAGGGCGCCCCGCAGGCCCCCGCGCAGCCCGGCCGGATGACGATGGACGACGTCGTCATGCGCACCGGCATGACGCTGGGCACGGTCATCCTGCTGGCGGCCGTCGGCTGGGCGGCGAACGTCCCCGTAGGCATCGGCTTCGGCGCGGCCATCGTCGCGATGGTGCTCGGCCTGATCCAGTCGTTCAAGGAGAAGCCGGTCCCCGCGCTGATCCTGGGCTACGCCGCGTTCGAGGGCCTGTTCCTCGGCGTGGTCAGCAAGGCGTACAACCACTACGCGGACGGCGCGCCCGTGCAGGCGGTGCTGGGCACGATGGCGGTCTCCGTCGGTGTGCTCATCGCCTACAAGACCAAGCTGATCCGCGTCGACCGGCGCTTCGTCCGCTTCGTGACGGCCGCCGCGATCGGCTTCATGCTGCTGCTGCTGGTGAACGTCCTGTTCGCCGCGTTCGGTGGCGGCGACGGCCTCGGCCTGAGGTCCGGCTGGCTGGGCATCGGCGTCGGTGTCCTCGGCGTGCTGATCGGTGCGGCGTTCCTCGCGATCGACTTCAAGGGGATCGAGGACGGCGTCCGCTACGGCGCTCCGCGTGAGATGGCCTGGATGGCGGCCTTCGGTCTGACGCTGTCGCTGGTGTGGATCTACGTGCAGATGCTGCAGCTGGTCACCGCCATCATGGGCAACGACTAGCGGACGGCTGACGCTCCGGCGAGCTGACGAAGGGCCCGGGAAGACATCGTCTTCCCGGGCCCTTCGCCGTGGAGTGCCCCGTTGCGCGCCATGGTGTCGGGGAGAGCCGGGGGAGTGTGACCGCTAACGGAACTTCCGGGCGGCCCTGCGGAGGTCGTACTCATGGACGATCGCTTTGGCGTGGCCGTAGGCGAGGTCGTGCTCTCCCCGCAGCCAGCTGACCTTCTCCTCGAAGCGGAAGAGTGAGGGGCCTTCTTCGACCGTGCGCAGCCAGTCGGCGACTTCCCGGCCGGTGCAATGGGGGATTCGGGAGAGCAGGTTCCGGTGGGTCTCGTCGGAGAAGACGTGGGACATCGGCGCCTCCGGACGCGTCGGATGTTGGTCCTTCCTGTCACCGTGCCTGAGTGTTCAGGCGTTGGCAACAGTCCGGCCACGGCGCATAGGCTCGCGCTGTGGATGATGTGACGCCTCTTCTGGCCGCCGTGGACGCCTTCGCCGACCGGCTGCGTGCCCTGCCGCAGTCCCGCCTGAGCAGGGGAGCCGCGGCGGAAGCGCTGACGCTCGCCCGCGAGTTGGCGGCGTGGACGCAGCGGATCGAGGAACCGGACGCCGGGGAGGTGAGGGAAATGCCGGAAGCGGGCATGTTCGCGGTCGCCGACCAAGTGGCCGTGGCCGGTCATGATTTGGCCGAAGCGCTCGCCGCCCATGGCGCGAAGGCGGCCCCCGAGGGGGCCGGAGTGGCCGAGGCGGTCGCGCTGGTCGAGGACGCCGCGCGGCGCTGCGGGCTCTGAGGGTGCCGCCGGGCGCCGGCGCGCGTCACGCGCCGGCGGCGGGGGTCAGGGCGAGGCGATGACGCGGTCGGCCAGGACGTAGACGCGCTCCGCCTGGCAGCCGAACGTCAGGGCGTACGCGCCGGACACCCCGGAGCCGCCCAGGAGGATCGGCGCCTCACCGGCGCGCAGGGCGTCCTCCAGGCGTTCGGCGGTCTCGCGGTGGCCCGGGGTCATGCAGACGGTGGTGCCGTCGGCGAAGACGTACACATCGAGGGTGCCCAGCGGCCCGGGGCGCACATCGGTCAGCGGAACACGGGCGTCCGCCAGCTCGGCGAGGCGCTCGATGGTGTTCTCGTGGTCGCCGGCGAGGGCGGCCGGGGTGAAGTCGGGGTGCGAGGGGTGGCGGCGCCGGGCGGCGGCCAGCTCCGGGGAGTCGGCGGCCTCGGCCTCGGCGGCCTCGCTCAGCGGCTCGAGGCCCACGAGGTCGGCCTGGCGGGGCAGGTAGAGGCTGCTGTGCGGGCCCTCGGGGCCCAGCTCGTCGCCGAAGCCGGGCAGACCGGCCAGGAGCGAGGGGGTGTCGAGCCCGCCGGGCTCCCGTGCCTCCTGCGCGGCCCAGAAAGCGCGTGCCTCGGCCAGCTCCCGCTCGCGCTCCTCGGCGAGCGCGTCGGCGACGGCCGCCCGTATCTCCGCGATCTCGGCCCCGGGGGCGGGCCGGGCGGCGGGCACGGTGGCGCGGGCGCGGCGGTCCGCGCCGGCGGCGGCCAGGTCGGCACGCAGCGCGGTGATCTGGCGACGCAGGCCGCGAGTGCTGTACAGCGCGGCCGCGCCGGCGGCCGTCGCCGTGGCGGCGGCCAGCAGCAGGGCAAGGGACATTGCGCTCACTGACGTACTCCCGGTTGCTATAGGTCCCCCAGATTCCTACCTCAGCTTCGCGCGCGACGCCGTGGGGCCACAGTGCAAAAGGGCATGAAGGGGACGGGACTTAGGGCCCGGACGTTGTCCCTTCAACATATCTGACCTGCGGAAACGAATCGCCCCCAGGACGTTGGTCACATCCTGGGGGCGATTCGGTCACGGTCATGTATGGACCGTCGTGCGTGCGTTTGTGACCAGCTCAGGCGCTCGGGGAGCAAGTGCTGATCAACGTGCAAGGAGGCGGAGATCAGCTCAGCCGCGCGCTTTTTTCGGTCGCGTCTTCGCTTCGCTTCCGCTGCGGGCAGGTGCCGCCCCCACGCGGCGGAGCCGCATGTCGGTTGGAGCCTCGGGCGACCCCTACCCTCCGCTCCAGCTCAGCTCAGCCGCTCGATGACCATCGCCATGCCCTGCCCGCCACCCACGCACATCGTCTCCAGGCCGAACTGCTTGTCGTGCCACTGGAGGGAGTTGATCAGGGTGCCGGTGATACGGGCGCCGGTCATGCCGAAGGGGTGGCCGACCGCGATCGCGCCGCCGTTGACGTTGACGCGGTCCAGGTCGGCGCCCAGGGCCTGGTAGGAGGGGATGACCTGGGCGGCGAACGCCTCGTTGATCTCGAGGAGGTCGATGTCGCCGATGCCCAGACCGGCGCGCCGCAGCGCCTGCTTGCTGGCCTCGACCGGGCCGAAGCCCATGATCTCGGGGGAGAGGGCGGAGACGCCGGTGGAGACGATCCGGGCGAGCGGGGTCAGGCCCAGCTCCCGCGCCTTCGTGTCGGACATGATCACCAGCGCGGCGGCGCCGTCGTTGAGCGGGCAGCAGTTGCCCGGCGTGATCAGGCCGTCGGCGCGGAAGGACGGCTTCAGGCCCTGGACGCCCTCCAGGGTCACGCCGGCGCGCGGACCGTCGTCCTTGGCCACGACCGTGCCGTCCGGCGTGGTGACCGGGGTGATCTCGCGCGCCCAGAAGCCGTTCTTGATGGCCTCCTCGGCGAGGTTCTGCGAGCGGACGCCGAACTCGTCCATCTCCTGGCGGGTGATGCCCTTCAGGCGCGCCAGGTTCTCGGCGGTCTGCCCCATCGCGATGTACGCGTCCGGGACCAGGCCGTCCTCGCGCGGGTCGTGCCACTCGTCGCTGCCGTGCTCGGCGCGGTGGGCCGTACGGGCCTCGGCCTCGGCGAAGAACGGGTTGTGGCTGCCGGGCATGCCGTCGGAGGAGCCGTTCACGGTCCGCGAGACCGTCTCGACGCCCGCCGAGATGAAGACGTCGCCCTCGCCCGCCTTGATGGCGTGCAGCGCCATCCGCGAGGTCTGCAGCGAGGAGGAGCAGTAGCGGGTGATCGTGCAGCCGGGCAGGTGGTCCATGCCCATCTGCACGGCCACGATGCGGCCCAGGTTGTGGCCCTGCTCGCCGCCGGGCAGGCCGCAGCCGAGCATCAGGTCGTCGATGTCACGCGGGTCGAGCTCGGGGACCTTGGCGAGCGCGGCGCCGATGATCGTCGCGGTCAGGTCGTCGGCCCGCATCTCCTTCAGCGAGCCCTTGAAGGCGCGACCGATGGGGGAACGGGCGGTGGAGACGATCACGGCTTCGGGCATCACGGGCTCCAGTGGGCGCGAGAAGGCGGGATTGGAGGGAAATACGGGCAGGGCCTGTTGGAAGTTACCCGCCCGTAGGGGTTCGGGTCACGGCTTGGTCACTGTGATGCGGGCCACCGCTCACATCCCCCTGCCCACCCTCGACCACAAGTGGTGGGGCGTCGCCTCCGTGTGCGTCGGCAGCCGGCGCCGCTTGCGGTGCTTGAGCAGCGCCCACCGGCCGCGGGCGCCGGTCACCTCCGTGCCGCCCTCGGCGGCGGCCTCCGCGGCCGCCCGGGCCACCGGCAGGATGCCCTCGCGGCGTGCGACGTCCGGCCGCTCCTCGTGCTCCGGCCACAGCCCCAGCGCCGCGCACAGGGTCGGCAGCACGGCCATCGCCGCCGTGGCGTACCCCTCGGCGGACGGGTGGTAGTTGTCCGGTCCGAACAGCTCGCGGGGGTTCTCGGCGAACTCCGGGCCCAGCAGGTCGCCGAGCGAGACCGTCCGGCCGCCCGCCTCGATCACCCCTATCGTCTGCGCCGCCGCCAGCTGACGGCTCAGCCGCCGCGCGATCCAGCGCAGCGGCTGGTACACCGGCTCGATCGTGCCCAGGTCGGGGCAGGTGCCCACCACCACCTCGCAGCCCGCCTCGCGCAGCCTGAGCACGGCGTCGGACAGCAGCCGCACGGAGCGGGCGGCGGGCATGCCGTGGGTGACGTCGTTGGCGCCGATCATGATCACGCACACGTCGGGGACCGGGCCGTCCTCCAGCATCAGCGTGACCTGCCGGTCCAGGTCGTGGGACTGCGCGCCCGACAGCGCCACATTGCGCAGCTGTACGGGCCGCTCGGCGACCGCCGCGAGCCCGGAGGCCAGCAGCGCCCCCGGTGTCTGCCGGGGCCGGTGCACGCCCTGCCCGGCGGCCGTGGAGTCGCCCAGCAACCCCAGCAGCAGCGGCCGGCCGCCCAGCCGGTGCACGAAGGCGGAGCCGTAGCGGCCGTCCGCGTGCGGCGGCGGTTCGTGGCCCCCGCCGACCACCCGCTTGGCCAGCCGCGCCTCGGTGAGCAGGACGCCGACCACCGTCGCGCCCAGCAGGCCGATGCCGCCCCCTCCATAGGCCGCCGCCGACGCGATCCGCCGCGCGACTCTCGCCCTCGACATGGACATGGGCCGACCTCCTCCCGCTCCGACGGTACGCACCGCTCCACCGTGCTAACAGGTTGTTGCCCCGTGTGCTCCTTCTCGCAACGCACCGCTAGTGCACTCGGCGGCGGAATAGGCTGGACGTACGGGTACGCGACGACCGCTAGTGCCCCCGACCGCGGAGATCACCGTGCAGTATCACGATTCGATGGTTGAGCTTGTTGGCAACACCCCGCTTGTGAAGCTCAACAACGTGACCGAAGGCATCCGGGCCACCGTCCTTGCCAAGGTCGAGTACTTCAACCCCGGCGGCTCGGTGAAGGACCGTATCGCCGTGCGGATGATCGAGGCCGCGGAGGAGTCCGGCGCGCTGAAGCCGGGCGGCACGATCATCGAGCCGACCTCCGGCAACACCGGTGTGGGTCTGGCGATCGTGGCCCAGCAAAAGGGCTACAAGTGCATTTTCGTGTGCCCCGACAAGGTCTCCAACGACAAGATCAATGTGCTGCGTGCCTACGGCGCCGAGGTCGTGGTCTGCCCCACGGCCGTCGACCCGGAGCACCCGGACTCGTACTACAACGTCTCGGACCGGCTCGTGCGCGAGACGCCGAACGCCTGGAAGCCCGACCAGTACAGCAACCCCAACAACCCTCTCTCGCACTACTACTCCACCGGTCCGGAGATCTGGGAGCAGACCGAGGGCAAGATCACGCACTTCGTGGCGGGCGTGGGCACCGGCGGCACCATCAGCGGCACCGGCCGCTACCTCAAGGAGGTCAGCGAGGGCCGGGTCCAGGTCGTCGGCTCCGACCCGGAGGGCTCGGTCTACAGCGGCGGCTCCGGCCGTCCGTACCTGATCGAGGGCGTCGGTGAGGACTTCTGGCCCACCGCCTACGACGGCACGGTGACCGACGAGATCATCGCGGTCTCCGACAAGGACGCCTTCCAGATGACCCGCCGCCTCGCCCGCGAGGAGGGCCTGCTCGTCGGCGGCTCCTGCGGCATGGCCGTCGTCAGCGCGCTGGAGCTCGCCAAGCGCCTCGGCCCGGACGACGTCGTCGTCGTGCTGCTGCCCGACAGCGGCCGCGGCTACCTGAGCAAGATCTTCAACGACGAGTGGATGGCGGACTACGGCTTCCTGGAGGAGCCGGGCGACGCCGCCCGCGTCGCGGACGTGCTGCGCCGCAAGGACGGCGGCATGCCCTCGCTGGTGCACATGCACCCCGAGGAGACGGTCGGCGAGGCCATCGAGGTGCTCCGCGAGTACGGCGTCTCGCAGATGCCCATCGTCAAGCCGGGCGCGGGGCACCCCGATGTGATGGCCGCCGAGGTCATCGGCTCGGTCGTGGAGCGCGAGCTGCTGGACGCGCTGTTCAACCAGCGCGCCTCGCTGTCCGACCCGCTGGAGAAGCACATGTGCGCGCCGCTGCCGCAGGTCGGCTCCGGCGAGCCGGTCGCGGACCTGATGGCCGTCCTCGGTGAGGCGGACGCGGCGATCGTGCTGGTCGAGGGCAAGCCGACCGGCGTGGTGAGCCGTCAGGACCTGCTGGCCTTCCTCGCGGAGGACGCGGGCGCCCCGCCCGCCAAGTAGGGCTGCTCGACAGGGGCGTTGGCCGCGGCCGTCGGCCGAAAGGCTGTCAGATGTGGTCAAACGCCGCTGTCAAGCGAACAGCAGGGCACACGGACGACCCGTAAAAGGTGCGTATGCGTCACGCGCTCGCAGCACGGACTTAACAACGGTCCGGCATATTGAGGGGTGTCGGCAAGGGCGGAACCGCCCGGGCCGGCGCCCCTCAGTGCGGCGGCGGGAATTTCCGGAGCGGCTCCCGGACTCCACGGCCGTCCGGACACGGGTGTACGGGCCAGGCGCCCGGACCGTGTCCCCGCGGGGGACCGCCGTCGTCCCGACTCCGGCCTCGGCCGGGGTGCGGCGGTCCCCCGCCCATCCACCCTCCCGGGCTATGCCTCGCCCCGCTCGCGGTGGGGCGGGCCCGTCGTTGCCGCCTGCGGCGGTGAGCGCCCTGCGGGCGCGTCCTCAAACGCCGGACGGGCTCGATTCGGCTGGGCTCCGCCGATGCCGGCCCGCCCGGGGGCACCTCTCAGCGGTAGCTGGGGGAGTTCGGGTTCGAGGATACCGCCGCGCAGCACCTGCTCACATGATCCGCGGGCACGGCCTAGTGTCCTGAGTCGGAGATTCGTCGGCAGTAGGCGGCGACTTTGTCGAGGATCTCGTCGGCGGTCTTCGTCCAGACGAACGGCCTGGGATGGTCGTTCCAGTCGACGAGCCAGGCCCGGATGTCGCGTTCGAGGGCCTGGACGGAGCGGTGGACGCCACGGCGGAGTTTCTTCGTGGTGAGTTCAGCGAACCACCGCTCGACCAGGTTCAGCCACGAGGACCCGGTCGGGGTGAAATGCAGGTGGAAGCGCGGATGCGCCAGCAGCCACTTCTTGACCGCCGGGACCTTGTGAGTGACGTAGTTGTCCAGGATCAGGTGGACCTCGAGGCCGGCTGGAACCTCCTTCTCGAGCTTGGCCAGGAATTTCTTGAACTCCACCGCGCGGTGACGGCGGTGGAGCGAGCCGATGACCTTTCCCGTCGCGGTGTCCAGGGCCGCGAAGAGAGTCGTGGTGCCTGCGCGGACGTAGTCGTGACTGCGGCGTTCGGGCACCCCGGGCATCATCGGCAGGACCGGCTGGGACCTGTCCAGGGCCTGGATCTGGGATTTCTCGTCGACACACAGCACCAGGGCTCGCTCCGGCGGGTCGAGATACAGTCCGACCACGTCACGAACCTTGTCGATGAACAGCGGGTCCTTCGACAGCTTGAACGTCTCGGCCCGATGCGGCTGGAGAGCGAACGCACGCCAGATCCGTGAGATCGCCGACTGCGACATCCCCGTGGCCGCGGCCATCGAACGGGTCGACCAGTGGGTCGCGTCCTTCGGTGTCTCCTCCAGCGTCTTGACGATGACACGTTCCACGTCAGCGTCGGTGATCTTCCGCGGGACACCCGGCCGGGGCTCGTCACACAGGCCGTCCAGCCGGCGTTCGAGAAACCGCCGCCGCCAGGCACGAACGGTGTCCGTGGTGATGCCCAGCCGCCGTGCGACTTCAGCAATCGCATGACCGTCCGCGCTCTCCAGGACGATCCGCGATCGCAACGCCAACGACTGGGCACTCGAACGACGACGCACCCACGACTGCAACATCGACCGCTCGGCATCGGACAGCACCACCGGCGGGATCTTCGGTCCAGGACGACTCACACCAGACCAACGACGAATCTCCGACTGCGGGCCGTCGTTGCCGCCTTCGGCGGCGAGCGCCCTGCGGGCACGTCCTCAAGCGCCGGACGGGCTGGTATGGGCTGGGCTCAGCAACCAGCCCGTCCGGCGTTTGAGGACACCGCCGCGCAGCGGTGGTGCGCCCCCATGATCCGCCGGACAGGCCCTAGGCGTCGTCCCGCTCGCGGTGGCGCGGCCAGGGGAAGACCCCCGCCGCGTTCAGGGCGTTGACGCCGACGATGCCCGCCCAGGTCACCAGCAGGCCGGGCAGGTGCGCGTTGACCACGCCGATGGCGGACAGCGGGATCGCCAGCACCAGGGAGATCGCCGCGAAGCCGAAGCGCTCCCCGAAGTTGCCCGGACCGGTGTCGGCCGGCCGGGGGCGGGCGCCCCGGGCCACCGACATCTGCTGCTCGGCGAGATGGCGCCGCACCTGGCGGTCGATCGTGCCGTCGATCTTCTGGTCGATCTTCCGGTCGACGTTCGCCAGGAAGGAGTCGACGAGCTCGGCCTCGTACTCCGGGCCCAGCTCCTTGCGGGTCTCCAGCGTCGCGGCGAGTTCTTTTTTCAGCTCAGGGTCGTGGGCCGTCATACGGTCGACGATACGGTCGCAACCGGGCCCCGTCCCTGGGGCCAGCACCCGTATCCGCAGTGGGGGCAGTCCCCGGACCGCCGGCGAGCCCCCGTGGAAGGAGCAGTCCGTGCCTGGACCGACCGAACCCCTGCTGTCGTCCCTCGCCGCCGGAGCGGCCGGCGGCGCCGACCGGCCCGACGCCCTCACCGTCGCCGGCCGGTCCTGCTCGCGGGAGGAACTGCTGGGCGCGGCGGGCGCGGTGGCGCACCGGATCGCGGGCGCGCCGTCCGTGGCCGTGCACGCGGAGGCGACGCTGGAGACGGTCGTGGCCGTCGTGGGCGCGCTGCTGGCCGGGGTGCCCGTGGTGCCGCTGCCGCCGGACTCCGGGCCCGCCGAACGCGAGCACATCCTGCGCGACTCCGGCGCCGCGCTGGTGCTGGGCGCGGGCGGGGACCTCGCGGTCGACCCGCGGGAGCGGGCCGACTGGTCGGGCGCCGAGGCGGACCCCGGCAGCACCGCGCTGATCCTCTACACCTCCGGCACCACCGGGGCGCCCAAGGGTGCGCTGATCCCGCGCGGGGCCGTCGCGGCCGGCCTGGACGGGCTCGCGCGCGCCTGGCAGTGGACGGCCGAGGACACGCTCGTGCACGGCCTGCCGCTCTTCCACGTGCACGGCCTCGTGCTGGGCGTGCTGGGTGCGCTGCGGACCGGGTGCCGCCTGGTGCACACGGGCCGGCCGACCCCGGAGGCGTACGCGGCCGCCGGGGGCACCCTCTACTTCGGGGTGCCGACCGTGTGGTCGCGCGTGGTCCGCACCCCCGACGCCGCCCGGGAGCTGGGCAAGGCCCGGCTGCTGGTCTCGGGCAGCGCGGCGCTGCCCGCGCCCGTCTTCCGTGACCTGGAGGAGCTCACCGGGCAGCGGCCCGTGGAGCGCTACGGCATGACCGAGACGCTGATCACCCTCTCCACCCGCGCCGACGGCGAGCGCCGGCCCGGCTCGGTGGGTCTGCCGCTGCCGGGGATACGCACCCGGCTGGCGGCGACCGAGGGCGGCATCGGCGAGCTGGAGGTGTCCGGGCCGACGCTGTTCGCCGGGTACCTCGGCCGCCCGGAGGCCACGGCGGGCGCGTACACGGCCGACGGCTGGTTCCGTACGGGCGACATCGCCACGGTCGAACCGGACGGCATGCACCGGATCGTGGGCCGGGCCTCCACCGACCTCATCAAGTCCGGCGGTTACCGCGTGGGCGCGGGCGAGGTGGAGAACGCGCTGCTGGACCACCCGGCGGTGCGCGAGGCCGCCGTCGTGGGGGTGCCGCACGACGACCTCGGGCAGGAGATCGTCGCCTACGTGGTGGCCGACGGGGTCACCGAGCGGGCGCTGATCGACTTCGTGGCCGGGCACCTGTCCGGGCACAAGCGGCCGCGTCGGGTCCGCTTCCTGGAGTCGCTGCCGCGCAACGCCATGGGCAAGCCGCAGAAGAAGCTCCTGCCGCCGCTCTAGCCCCCGCCGCCCGCGTCGGCGAGTGGGGCACGCCCCGACCCTGCATAATTCCATGCAGGGTCGGGGGCTGCTGAATGACCGGACCGAACGCGACGAGACCGTGGAGGGCCGATGAGTGACAACGGAGGCGAGCCGGAAGCCACCGCGCGCCTGCAAAAGCTCTTCGAAGGGCACCGGCTGACACCCACCCAGCGCCGGATCGCCCACTGCGTGGTCCGGCGCGCCGCCGACGCGCCGTTCCTCTCCAGCGTCGAGCTCGCCGAGCTCGCCGGCGTCAGCCAACCGTCCGTGACCCGCTTCGCGGTCGCCCTCGGCTTCGACGGCTACCCCGCGCTGCGCCGGCACCTGCGCGACGTCGTCCCCGCCGGCGCGGGGCCCGGCGAGGACTCGTACAACGAATACCAGCAGGCGGTCCACGCCGAGATCGACAACCTCCGCCACCTGGCCTCCCTGCTCGCCGACCCCGAGCCCGTCAGCCGCGCCGGGCGGCTGCTCGCGGCGTCCCGGCCGCTGCCCGTGCTCGGCCTGCGCGCCGCGACCGCCCAAGCGGCAGGCTTCACCTACTTCGCGCGCAAGGTCCACCCCGATGTGCGGCTCCTGGACGAGGGCGGCACGCTGCTCGCCGACCGCGTCGACGCGGCCGTCCGGGCCGGGGCGAGCGCGCTGCTGTGCTTCGCGCTGCCCCGCCACCCGCGCGAGGTGGTCGAGGCGCTGGAGTACGCGCGGGGCGAGGGCCTGACCGTCGTCACCGTCGCCGACTCCACGTTCGCGCCCGTCGCCCGCCACAGCGACCTCCTGCTGCCCGCCGCCGTCGGCACGGGCCTCGCCTTCGACACGGCGTGCGCGCCGATGCTGCTGGGGCGGGTGCTGCTGGAGGCCATGTGCGACGCGCTGCCCGACGCCCAGGCGCGGCTGGAGGAGTTCGACGCGAAGGCGGCGGCGCGGGGGCTGTTCGTGGAGTGAGGCGCCGCGTCTACCGCGCGTGGCGCATCTCCGGGAAGCGGGGTGACGGGCCGTCCAGGAGGTGGTCGTCGCGGCCCTTGAGGAAGCGGTCGAAGAACGACACCACGTACGCGCGCGTGGCCGCCACCGCCCGCTCCGGGCGCACGGTCCCGATGTCCTGGCGGAGGCCCTCCTCCGTCAGCGCGCCCCGCCGGACGAGCGGGGGCAGCAGGGAGGGGGCGTCGGTGTACGAACCGTGGGCGCCGCCCACCATGGTCAGCTCCGCCAGCGGGCCGCGCGCGTGCTGCCGGAAGGACGTCCAGGACGCGGTGTTGTCGCCCGCCCCGGGGCCGTCGGAGCCCAGGAGCAGGAACGGCCGGTCCACACCCTCGCGCGCGACCGTGCTCAGCTTGCTGCCGTCGGCGTCGGGCAGGGGGAAGTCCATCTGGCCGTCCATGTTGACGCCCGCCCTGATGCGGCGGTCGTCGTGCATGGTCTGGGCCGCCGTGAACCCGCCCGCGGACTGCCCGGCCATGCCCACCCGCCGCAGGTCCATGGCGGCCCCCAGACCGCGCGGCAGGCCCTTCCGCCACGTCGTGTCGCCCAGGGTGTCGAGCACGAACCGGGTGTCGGCCACCCGGGCCCGCATGGACCTGCGCAGCGCGGCGTCCACCTCGGCCACGGGCGCGCCGGCGAGCGAGGGCAGCACCGACTCCTTCAGGCGCCCGCCCGGCAGGAGCACCTCGGAGGAGTCGTGGGTGTGGTCGACGGTGACGACCACATAGCCGCGTGAGGCCAGCTCCTCCACCAGGCCGGTGTTCCAGGTGCGCGGGTCGCCCAGCCCCGCGGAGTACAGCACGACCGGCAGCGCGTGGCCGCCGCGCGCCACGGGGGCGTCCACGCGTGCGTGCGTACGCGTGGACGCCCAGTCGGCGGCGTCCGGGCGGACGCCGTAGTTGAAGCTGCCCGCGCCGTGAGCGGAACCGAAATGGGCGGCTGAGAGGCCGTCCATGTGCGGGGCGGTATCGCCTCCGCTTCCGCGGTCCGCCGGATAGAACAGGCTGACCATCACCTCGCGGTCGCCTTCTTCTGGCTTCCACGGATCCGGGTGGCCGGTGTGCACCAGGTGCCGGGTCGTCGTGCCGACCGCGTACGGGCCGGTGGGCGCCGGCAGCGCCGCGGTGGGCGCCGGCGCCCCGTTGGGTGCCGTGGCCGCCTCCGCCCCTCGCGCCTCCGCTCTGGGCGCCGCCATGCCCACCAGAGCCGTCACGGCCAGCACCCCCGCCGCCACCGCCGCCCGTCGCCGCAGTCCCCGCTCGTACGCCGCCATCGACTCGCTCCTCCCGATCGGCTGTGGGCCGACTGTAGGGAAGGGGCGGGCACGTACGCGTCATACGGCGGAGCCAATGCGCGGGTGCTACCGGGGTATGACACACGCGCCCCTCGCTTCTCAGCCAGTCCTCAGAAACGTTGGCTAGCCTGCCGCGCGGATCCCCGGTTCCGGTTGGGCCGGAGGCAGGACTGGGCAGATTCCGCTGGAGAGCGGCGTGCCGGTGACGCGAAGAAGGAGGAGCGACGTGGGGCGCGGGTCGTATGCGCTGGCGCGGGTGGCGGTGGTCGTCAGAGCGCCGGCCGGCTGGTTGTGGTGGCCGGGACTGCTGGCCGCGGGCGCGGGAGTGCTGGTGCCGGGGCTCACCGGCCGGAGGATCGGGGTGCTCGCCGGGGCGGCGCTGTTCCTGATCGTGGCGGGCGCGGTCTTCATGGCGCGGCGCCGGAGGTACGAGGAGCTGGCGCGCGGCGCCTCCCGGGCGGGCCGGACCGTCTTCCTCCAGGACCGCGCCGTCGCCCTGCGCAACTGGCGGCGGGCCCGCCGCTGGTGGCTGCTGGCCGCCTTCCTCGCGGCCGTGGGCTCCTCCTTCGCCGTACCGGCGGCCGCCGGACTGGCGATGGCCGGGGCGGGCGTCGGCCTGTGGGCGAAGGCCCTGTGGCTGGGCGGCCTGGAGCGGCGGAGCGAATCCCTGCTGTGGGTACGGACCGAATCGGCGCGGCGCAGCCCCGCCGCCAAGGACGTGCGGGGCTATCAGACCACCGGGCTCGCCGCCGGTGACGCCGTGCCGGGTGGCGCGAAGCGCAGGCGCGGCCGGGCCGCGGCCGGCGGGGCGGTCAGCGCAGCGCGCTGAGGTCCGCCGCGTGCGGGCCGCCACCGGACTCCTCGACGAGCTCGCCGAGGGACTGCGGATGGCGTACGGGCGCGAAGCGGGTGCGGCCCTCCGGCGTGAGCGTCTGTCCTTCTGCGGACGCGTAGCCGTAAACCCCTGGGCGGGGCAGAGAGTTGTACGCGAAGTGGTTCGAGAAGTAGTACGCGCCGGTGTCCAGCAGCGCCACGTGGTCGCCGGGCTCCAGCGGCGGCAGCGGCCTGCCCACGGCGACCAGGTCGCCCGCGAAGCAGCACGGCCCCGCGATGTCCTGCGGCACCGGGTCGCCGGCCGGCTTCGGCCGCCCCTCCGCGTCGAAGGCCAGCACCCGCAGCGGCCATGACCGCGGCGCGAACACGGTGCGCGTCGCGACCTGGGCGCCCGCGTGCGTCACGGCGATCCGCCGCCCGCCCGCCGACTTGGTGTACTCCACGCGGGCCAGGACCGTGCCGCTCTTGGCCAGCAGCGACCGGCCGAACTCGGTGACCAGCCCATAGCGCCCGTCGAACAGCCCGGGGACGGTGCCGGCCAGCAGCCGCGCGTAGTCCCGGTAGGTGGGCGTGACCTCGTCGGAGGCGAAGTTGACGGGCAGTCCGCCGCCGATGTCCAGGGTCCGCACCTGCTGCCGGCCCACGGTCCGGTTGACCTCCTCGGCCAGCTCGTACGTGGCCCGCACGCCCTCCGCCATCAGCTCCAGGGGGCAGCCCTGCGAACCCACGTGCGCGTGCATCCGCGTCAGCCACGGCCGCTCCACATAGGCGCGTACGACCCACTCGCGCGCCCCTTCGTCGCCCAGTGCCACCCCGAACTTGGACGTCTCCGTGGCCGTGCTCATCGCGGCGATGCTGCCGGCGCCGATCTGCGGGTTCACGCGGATGCCCAGCACGGAGTCGGTCGGCGCCGACCGTACGAGCGGGTCCAGGCGGGCCAGCTCCTCGCGGTTGTCGGCGTTGACCGCGATGCCCAGCGCGAGGGCCTCGCGCAGCTCGGCGGGCGTCTTCGCGGGGGAGTCCAGGACCGTGCGCCCCGGCGCGACACCGGCCGCGCGCGCCAGCGCGAGTTCGCCGGCGCTGGCGACCTCGCAGCCGAGCCCTTCGTGGGCGAGGAGGCGGAGGACGGGGACGAGGGGGGTGGCCTTCACGGCGAAGGCGTGCAGGACGGGGGCGCCGGTGTTGTGGAAGGCGGCGCGCAGTTCCGCCGCGGCGTTGCGGATGCCGTGGACGTCGAGGAGCCCGACGACGGGGCGCTCCGCGGTGATGATCCCGTCCTGGACGGCGGCGCGGATGGCTTTTTGGCGCCGGGTGGGTGCGTCGTCCTGTGGACTCATGCCCTGTGGGCTCATACGTCCACTCCACCATGGTTCGGCGCGGGCCGAGCGGCTTTGGGCGATCGCCGTCGCGGGGGCGGCGCCGGGCCCCTGCCCCTGCGGGCCCGTCACCTCGCGTGGTCCGCCCACTCCGGCCCATCGGCGTTCCGATCGCGAACCAGCCCGTCCGGCGATTGAGGACGGAGCGGGGCACGGTTCCGGCAACCGTGTCGCTCCAGCTGTTGACTGGCGCTATTCACTGCCACAAGATGTGAAGTGTTCTATTCAGCGGTGCTCCTCGGGGCGCCAGGTCAGAGCACCAGGTCAGAACGCCAGGGAGGCAGGGCCCCATGTCAGGACCGCGACCCGTCCGAGCAGCGCGAGGCACAACGCTGAGCACCCAGGGATGGCAGCAGGAAGCCGCCCTGCGCATGCTCCAGAACAACCTCGACCCCGAGGTCGCCGAGCACCCGGACAAGCTCGTCGTCTACGGCGGCACCGGCAAGGCCGCCCGCGACTGGCGCTCCTTCGACGCCATGGTCCGCACCCTGGAGACGCTCAAGCGGGACGAGACCATGCTCGTCCAGTCCGGCCGCCCGGTCGGCGTGATGCAGACCCACGAGTGGGCGCCGCGCGTCCTGCTCGCCAACTCCAACCTCGTCGGCGACTGGGCCAACTGGGAGGAGTTCCGCCGCCTGGAGCACCTCGGCCTCACCATGTACGGCCAGATGACCGCCGGTTCGTGGATCTACATCGGCACGCAGGGCATCCTGCAGGGCACGTACGAGACCTTCGCCGCCGTCGCCGCCAAGAAGTTCGGCGGCACGCTGGCTGGCACGATCACGCTGACGGCCGGGCTCGGCGGCATGGGTGGCGCCCAGCCGCTCGCCGTCACCATGAACGACGGCGTCGCCATCTGTATCGACTGCGACCCGCGCGCCATCGAGCGCCGCATCGAACACCGCTACCTCGACGTCAAGGCCGACTCCCTCGACCACGCCCTCCAGCTGGCCACGGAGGCCCGTGACGCCCGGCGTCCGCTGTCCATCGGCGTCCTGGGCAACGCCGCCGAGCTCGTACCGCAGCTCCTGGCGATGAACGCGCCCATCGACATCGTCACCGACCAGACGAGCGCCCACGACCCGCTGGCGTATCTGCCGCTGGGCGTCGACTTCGACGAGATGGCCTCCTACGCGGCCGAGAAGCCCGCCGACTTCACCCAGCGGGCCCGCGAGTCGATGGCGCGCCACGTGGAGGCCATGGTCGGCTTCATGGACGCCGGTGCCGAGGTCTTCGACTACGGCAACTCCATCCGCGGCGAGGCCCAGCTCGCGGGTTACGACCGCGCCTTCGCGTTCCCCGGCTTCGTCCCCGCCTACATCCGGCCCCTCTTCTGCGAGGGCAAGGGCCCCTTCCGCTGGGCGGCGCTCTCCGGCGACCCGGCCGACATCCACCGCACCGACAAGGCGATCCTCGACCTCTTCCCGGAGAACGAGTCCCTCGCCCGCTGGATCAAGATGGCCGGCGAGCGCGTCCACTTCCAGGGCCTGCCGGCCCGCATCTGCTGGCTCGGCTACGGCGAGCGCGACAAGGCGGGCGAGCGCTTCAACGACATGGTGGCCTCCGGCGAACTCTCCGCCCCCGTCGTCATCGGCCGCGACCACCTCGACTGCGGCTCCGTCGCCTCCCCGTACCGCGAGACGGAGGCCATGCTCGACGGCTCCGACGCGATCGCCGACTGGCCGCTCCTCAACGCCATGGTCAACGTGGCCTCGGGCGCCTCCTGGGTCTCCCTCCACCACGGCGGCGGCGTCGGCATGGGCCGCTCCATCCACGCCGGCCAGGTGACGGTCGCCGACGGCACCCCGCTCGCCGGCGAGAAGATCCGCCGCGTCCTGACGAACGACCCCGGCATGGGCGTCATCCGCCACGTCGACGCGGGCTACGACATCGCGGAGTCGGTCGCGGAGGACAAGGGCGTCCGCATCCCGATGCGGGAGGGCGGGTCGGCGTGACGGACGAGCCCAGCCACTCAGCCCGTCCGGGCAACCATTCAGCCCGTCCGGCGTTTGAGGACCGGGGGCCGGGGCGGAGCCCCGCCGCGGGCGCGTCCTTCCACGAGATGTGGTCCGACCTACGGCCCATCGGCCGCAACGCGGCCACCCGCGGATACCGCCGCTACGCCTGGACCGAAGCCGACACCGACTGCCGGGCGTGGTTCCGCGCCCAGGCGGAGTCCCGCGGCCTCACCTACGAGCTCGACCGCAACGGCAACCAATGGGCCTGGCTCGGCGACCCCGAAGCCGGTGACGCCGTCGTCACCGGCTCGCACCTGGACTCCGTCCCGGACGGCGGCGCGTACGACGGCCCGCTCGGCGTCGTGTCCTCCTTCGCCGCCCTGGACGAACTCCGCTCCCGCGGGGCGCACCCCAGCCGACCACTGGCCGTCGTCAACTTCGGCGACGAGGAAGGAGCCCGCTTCGGCCTCGCCTGCGTGGGCTCCCGCCTGGCCGCCGGGCAGCTGACCGTCGAGGCGGCCCACAAGCTCCGCGACGGCGACGGGGTGTCCCTGCCACAGGCCATGGAGCGCGCCGGATACGACCCGGAGGCCATCGGCGCCGACCCCGAGCGGCTCGCCCGCATCGGCGCCTTCGTCGAGCTGCACGTCGAACAGGGCCGTGCCCTGGACCTGAGCGGCGACCCCGTCGGCATCGCCTCCGCCATCTGGCCGCACGGCCGCTGGCGGTTCGACTTCCACGGCGAGGCCAACCACGCCGGCACCACCCGCATCGAGGACCGGCGCGACCCGATGCTCACCTACGCCAACACCGTCCTCGCCGCCCGCAAGAAGGCCCGCCTCGCCGGCGCCCTGGCCACCTTCGGGAAGGTGAGCGTCGAGCCGAACGGCGTCAACGCCATCCCCTCCCTCGTGCGCGGCTGGCTGGACTCCCGCGCCGCCGACCAGGACACCCTCGACCTCGTGATCGCCGAGATCGAGAAGGCGGCCGTCGAGCGCGGCGAGCGCGACGGCGTCGACGTCCGCATCACCCGCGAGTCCTTCACCCCCGTCGTCGAATTCGAACACGCCCTGCGTGACGAGCTCGGCCGGATCCTGGGCGGATCCCTCCCCGTCCTCGGTACGGGCGCGGGACACGACGCCGGAATCCTCTCCGGGACCGTCCCGACCGCCATGCTGTTCGTACGCAACCCCACAGGCGTCTCCCACTCACCCGCCGAGACGGCGACCGAGGACGACTGCCTGGCCGGGGTGACCGCACTCGCCGATGTACTGGAGGGCCTGGCGTGTCGCTGACGGCACAGACTTACTGGGCGGAGCACGCCTGGCTCGACACGGGCGTCGAGCCGGGAGTGGTCATCAAGACGGGCACGAACGGCCGGATCAAGACCGTGCGCAAGGGCGTCGAGGCACCGCCGACGGGATCGGTGACCCTCCGGGGCCTCACGGTCCCGGGCCTGGCCAACGCCCACTCGCACTGCTTCCACCGGGCCCTGCGCGGCGTCGTGCAGGCGCCACCCGGCTCCCTGCCGGGCGCCGAGGCGGAGGCGGACCGGCAGCACACCCACGCGCCGGACTCCTTCTGGGCCTGGCGCGAGGTGATGTACGGCGTCGCCGACCGGCTCACCCCGGACACGTATTTCGCGCTCGCCAGGGCGACGTACGCCGAGATGGCCCTCGCGGGCATCACCGCCGTGGGGGAGTTCCACTACCTCCACCACGCGCCCGGCGGAGCCGGCTACGCCGACCCCAACGCCATGGGCGAGGCCCTGATCGCGGCCGCGTCCGAGGCCGGCATCCGCATCACCCTCCTCGACACCTGCTATCTCTCCGCCGGTTTCGGCGCCGAGCCCAACCCGCACCAGCTCCGTTTCAGCGACGGCACCGCCGAGGCATGGGCGGAGCGCGCCGCCGGTCTCAAGGCCGACGACAACACCCGGATCGGCGCGGCCATCCACTCCGTGCGGGCCGTGCCCGTCGACCAGCTGGCCACCGTCGCCGACTGGGCCCGGGAGCGCGAGGCGCCCCTGCACGTCCACCTCTCCGAGCAGACCGCCGAGAACGACGCCTGCGTCGAGGCCCATGGCTTCACCCCCACCACCCTGCTGTCGGACCACGGCGTGCTCGGCCCGCGCACCACGGCCGTCCACGCCACCCACCTCACGCCCGGCGACATCCGCCTCCTCGGTCACTCGGCCACCGGCGTGTGCATGTGCCCCACCACGGAGCGCGACCTGGCCGACGGCATCGGCCCGGCCCTGAAGCTCCAGCTCTCGGGCTCGCCGCTGTCCCTCGGCAGCGACAGCCACGCCGTCATCGACATCCTCGAAGAGGCGCGCGCCATGGAGCTGGACGAACGGCTGCACACCCGCGCCCGCGGCCACTGGACCGCGGATCAGCTGCTGCGCGCCGCCACCACCGACGGGCACGCCGCGCTCGGCTGGGACGACGCGGGACGCATCGAGGCGGGCGCGCTCGCCGACTTCACCACGATCGCCCTGGACTCCGTACGCACCGCGGGCCCGCCGCCGGAACTCGCCGTCGAGACGGCCGTATTCGCGGCGAGCAACGCGGATGTCCGGGACACGGTCGTCGGCGGCCGCCACATCGTGCGCGAGGGAGCCCACCAGCTCGTACCGGACGTGCCGGCGGCGCTGGCCGAGTCCATCGCGGCGCTGCGCGCCTGAGACCCAGGCAGACCCCGAGAAACCCGAAGGAGTGCCGCCCACCCATGGCGACCACGGTCATCACCAACATCAGCAGTCTCGTCACCAACGACCCCTTCCTCGGTGAAGGCCCCCTCGGTCTGATCCAGGACGCGGCGGTCGTCCTCGACGGTGACCGCGTCGCCTGGGTCGGTAGGTCGAGCAAAGCACCCGCCACTGACAATCGAGTCGACGCCGAGGGCCGCTCCGCGCTCCCCGGCTTCGTCGACTCCCACTCCCACCTGGTCTTCGCGGGCGACCGCACGGCCGAGTTCAACGCCCGGATGTCCGGGCAGAGCTACAGCGCCGGCGGCATCCGCACCACGGTCGCCGCGACCCGCGCCGCGAGCGACGAGACGCTGGAGGACAACCTCCGGCGGTACGTACGCGAGGCGCTGCGCCAGGGCACCACGACCCTGGAGACCAAGTCCGGCTACGGCCTGACGGTCGAGGACGAGGCCCGTGCCCTGCGCATCGCCGCCGCCCACACGGACGAGGTCACCTACCTCGGCGCCCACATCGTCCCGCCCGACTACGCCGACGACCCGGCCGCCTACGTCGACCTCGTCACCGGCCCGATGCTCGACGCGTGCGCCCCGCACGCCCGCTGGATCGACGTCTTCTGCGAGCGGGGCGCCTTCGACGGCGACCAGGCCCGTACGATCCTCACCGCCGGCGCCGCCCGGGGCCTGACTCCCCGCGTCCACGCCAACCAGCTCACCCACGGCCCCGGCGTCCAGCTCGCCGTGGAGCTCGGCGCCGCCTCCGCCGACCACTGCACGCACCTGACCGACGCGGACGTCGACGCCCTCGCGAGCGGCGACACGGTGGCGACGCTCCTGCCCGGCGCGGAGTTCTCCACCCGCGCACAGTGGCCGGACGCCCGCCGCCTCCTGGACGCGGGCGCCACCGTCGCCCTCTCCACGGACTGCAACCCCGGCTCGTCCTTCACCAGCTCGGTGCCGTTCTGCGTGGCACTGGCCGTACGCGACATGGGGATGACGCCCGACGAGGCGATCTGGTCGGCGACGGCGGGCGGCGCGAAGGCCCTGCGCCGCACCGACATCGGCCGGATCTCCCCCGGCACCCGAGCCGACCTCACCCTCCTCGACGCCCCCTCCCACGTGCACCTCGCCTACCGCCCGGGCGTCCCCCTGGTCTCGGCGGTCTGGCAACGCGGCGAGCGGGTGGTGTGAGGGCGCGGCTCCCTCCGGACCCGCCCGCCGGCGCCGTTCAGGAGCACCCCGAGGAGATCTCCCGGAAGTTGTTGTAGTGGTCGTCCGTGTACCAGACGGTGTGGGAGCCGCTGTCGCGCACGAGGCGTTCCGCGTCGCGGTGCTGGCCGGGGCGGCGCGGGTTGACGTCGTATTCGCGGTAGCGGCTGGAGGGCGGGAGGTCGCCGCTGCGGTTGCCGTAGGTGTTGCTGCCGCGGATGACGAAGGTGGTGTCCGGCACCCGGTAGTCCTGGGCGCGGTTGGCGGTCGGCCAGTTCAGCTCCCGCCAGATGCCGCACGCCACCTTGACCTGGCCGGGGAACTGCTCGACGGGCAGGGGCGGATCGGCGACATCGGCCGGCCGGACCGCCTGGTGCGCCCGGGAGCCCCGCGGCGCCACCGCGGTGGCCGACGGCATGGCCGGAACGGTCGGGACGGCGACGGCGGTCAGGAACAGCACAGCGGCAGCCGTACGGCGCACACCGCGGAATGTGGTCATGCCGACTCAACGGTGATCGAAAGCCGCGAGACACGCCGAATCACCCCCAGGGGTGCGCTCCCCGGCGGGGCGGCCCGGCGGGTTCGCCTGTCGTAGGTCAACGGGCGGGCGCGCAGCGGTCCTTCAGGTGGGCGAGCAGCACCTCGGCGCACGCCTGCGCGCTCAGGACGTCGGGGTGGAGTACGGCGTTGTGGCCGAGCCCGTCCAGCAGTGCGGTCAGGTGCTCGGTCTCGATGTCGATGTCGAGGCCGGGGCGCAGGGTGCCGTTGTCGTCGAGCCGGGTGAGGACGCGGCGCACCAGTCTCCGCGTGCCGGCGGCGGTCTCCCGCGCGAGGCCCCGGAAGGCGGGGTTGGTGCGGGCGGCCGCGTTGAAGTCGACGAAGACCGTGACCTCCGCGCGGCGCCGCTCGTCGAGCGGCAACAGCTCGGCCAGGAGGTCCGCGGCGAGCCGGACGCGTTCGGAGTGGTCGTCGCGGTTCAGGTCTCCGATGCGCTCGGCGTGGCGGAGCAGCCGGCTGCTGACGCGGTCGAGCATCGACTGCATCGCGAAGTCCATCAGTTCCTGCTGGCCGGCGAAGTAATGGCGCAGCGACCCGATATTGAGCCCCGCCTCGTCGGCGACGGCCCGTAGCGAGGCGCGCTGCAAGCCGTCCCGCACGGCGACGCGGAACAGGGCGTCGACGACGTCGCGGCGGCGGGCGTCCGGGTCCACGAGCTTCGGCATGGCTTCTTTCTATCACGCCTGTGATAAATTGTTTGGTATCACAGTCGTGATAAAAAGCCGGGAGAACCCATGGAAACGTTCCTCGACCTGATGCTCATCCGGTTCGGCCTCATCGCGGGCGGCCTCGTGGTGCTGGCCCTGGCGGCCTTCGCCGTCGCCCTGACCCTCAAGCGCAGGGGCCGGCTCGACCAGGCCCGCCGGTACGCCGACCCCGCCGTACGCGCCGCGCTGCGCGCCGCCACCCGGCGCCTGGAGGACGGCCCCGCCCGGTCGCGACACCGGGACGGCCGGCGATGATCGCCCTCGCGGTGGAGACGGCGGAGTCGTCCGACCTGGTCCACCACCTGCTGATGGACTACGCGATCAAGGGCGCCATCGTGGTCGTGGCCCTGATCGCCCTGACCGTGGGCATGACGGTGATCTGGCGCACAGCGGGCCACGCGAAGCACCGATCCGGCGGGGCGGACGACTGACGCGGCGTCCCGCCCGCCGTACACCCCGGGCCGTCCCCGGCCGCTGACGCCCGCTGGAAACGCCGCGCGCCGCACCGGACGGGGTCCGGGCGGCGCGCGGCGTGAGGAGGGCGGAGGTCCCTCCTTGAGGATCACTCGTCGAGGGTCAGCCCCCGGCGCAACCGCACCAGCGTGCGGGAGAGCAGCCTGGAGACGTGCATCTGGGAGATGCCCAGTTCCTCGCCGATCTCCGACTGGGTCATGTTCGCGACGAAGCGCAGCGACAGGATCTTCCGGTCGCGCGGCGCCAGTTCGGCGATCATGGGCTTGAGGGACTCGACGTACTCGATGCCTTCGAGGCCGTGGTCCTCATAGCCGATGCGGGCGGTGAGCGAGCCTTCCGAGTCGTCCTCGTCGGGCTGGGCGTCCAGCGAGCTCGCGGTGTACGCGTTGCTCGCGGCCATGCCCTCGACGACCTCGTCCTCGGAGAGGCCGAGGCGCTCGGCCAGTTCGGCGACGGTGGGGGAGCGGTCCAGCTGCTGGGCCAGTTCGTCGCGGGCCTTGGCCAGGTCGATGCGGAGTTCCTGGAGGCGTCGGGGGACGCGGACCGACCAGCTGGTGTCGCGGAAGAAGCGCTTGATCTCGCCGATGATCGTCGGCATCGCGAAGGTGGGGAACTCGACGCCCCGGCTGAGCTCGAAGCGGTCGATGGCCTTGATCAGGCCGATCGTGCCCACCTGGACGATGTCCTCCATCGGCTCGCTGCGGGAGCGGAACCGGGAGGCGGCGAACTTCACGAGCGCCAGGTTCAGTTCGACCAGGGTGTTGCGTACGTAGGAGTATTCGTGGGTGCCCTCTTCGAGCTCCACGAGCCGTGCGAAGAGTGTCTTGGACAGAGCCCGTGCGTCGAGCGGCCCCACCTCGTCGTACGGCGGGATCACGGGGAGTCCGGAATTCTCGGGCTCCAACTGCTCGGGCGGGGTTGTCGACGAGGCGGTCTCCCGAGAGTATTCGGTGCGCGGTTCGTCGAGCCGGGGTGACATGGTCTCCTCCATCATTCTCGGCATATGGCCGCCGATGCCTTACTTCTTGCTGCGGTTTGCGGCGCCTCCAAAGCCGTCCGTGGTGGATGTCCTCTACTAGCCCTACCTGCCTTGACCTCCCCATGGCAAGTGCGTCATGTCCGCTTATGTACGTAAATGACGGATCTTCGGCTACCGGTCGTCGTATCAAAGGCGTAGTGTTCTGGCAGGCCAGGCAGGATCACCGGGAAGGGATGCGCATGGACCGCGAAATGGTCGGCAGTGCGAGCAGGGGCCGGCTGCATGTAGAGGTCCGGCGCCACGGCGTGAGCGCGATCGTGACGCCGGAGGGTGAGCTCGATCACCACACGGCCGAACTGCTGCGCGAGCCCCTCGACGCCTGCGTGGAGCAGGGGCTCACCCGCGTGGTGGTCGACTGCTCGAAGCTGGAGTTCTGTGACTCCACCGGGCTGAACGTGCTGCTCGGCGCCCGGCTCACCGCCGAGGCCGCCGGAGGCGCCGTCCACCTGGCGGCGATGCGGCCCGTTGTCGCCAGGGTCTTCGAGATCACCGGCGCCGAAGCCGTCTTCACCGTGCACGACACGCTCGAAGCGGCCATCGCCGAATGACTCCGGCGGCTCCTGCCGCCACCTGTGTATTTCTCACGCGTTACCCGCGTCACAGGACCCGTACCGAAGAAGTGGGTGTTCCCCTCGAACGGTCGGGCAGGAGTCTGCTGAATCTGTTCCATGTGCCAGGCGACCAGGTGACCAGGTGACCATCATTTCTCAATCGGTGAATCGGTGAGGTGAAGCGCTGATGAGCACCACCCGGCCGTACCCGCCGCCGGGCGAGCCCGGTCCGGAGGCGGACGGCGCCGCGTCGGCCCTCACCCCGCCGCATCCACCGGGCGCCGGGCAGGTCCGCAGGCTCCGCCTCGTCGGGGTCAGCGGCGCCGTGCCGCGGTCTCGCGACTTCACCCGCCAGGCGCTGACGGACTGGGGCTGGCTGCCCGCGGCCGGCGCCGACCGGCGGGCCGCCGCCGAGGATGTCCTGCTGGTCGTCTCCGAGCTGGTCACCAACGCCTGCCTGCACGCCGACGGCCCCGAGGAGCTGCGCGTGAGCTTCGCGGGCAAGGTGCTGCGCCTGGAGGTCGTCGACCTCGGCGCCGGTACGCCGGCGCCCCGCACTCCGCACCGCGCGGGCCGCCCCGGCGGCCACGGCATGTTCATCGTGCAGCGGCTCTGCCTCGACTGGGGCGTCGTGCGCGACGAGGAGAGCGAAGGCAAGACGGTCTGGGCCGAGCTGGCCGCGCCCGCGTAGACGGTACGGATGCGGGGGCCGCGTCGGCCGGTCCGGATCCGGGGGGCACGCCCGCACGCTCCGGATCCGATCAGGTGCGGACCGGTCCCACTCGTGCGGGCCGGATCGGACCCCCTCCCTCCGCCCGACCCGCCCCCCGCGTGGGCCGTACCGCCCCACCGCTTCGTATACGCCGCCGGATCCCCACGGCGGCGTGTTCCGTGTCTTCCCTCCGCAAGGTCCCCGGCGTACTGTCGGCGCCCGATCTGATGTGTCGTCAGTAATTTCCGGCGACGGCACCGGACGAGAGGGGAACCCGAGGTGTCCCACATCCCACGCCGCCCCGCGCGCCGGTCGAGCGCGCTCGCGGTCGCCGCGGCACTGGCCGGCGGGACGATCCTGCTGCTCGCCCCGGCCGCGCACGCCGTCACGGTCGAGGTCAACTACCAGTGCAAGACCCCGATCGGGGACCGCAGCGCCGTCTCACCGATCGACATCAAGGGAGTGGCGAGCGGCAGTTCGTACAAACTCACCATGTCCTTCGAAAAGGGCGTCTCCTCCAGTCCGATACCGCTCGGCAAGGGCGCGATGAAGCCAAGCGCGCTGATCAAGCTCGGCGGCGCGGAGAGCGGCACGGTGGCGGTCTCGGGCCCCGCCAACGACCAGGAGATACCCGCCAACACCCCGATCAAGATCAGTGATTTGTCGGGTACCTACACGCCCAAGAAGACCGGCTCGGTCACCTTCACGGCGTCCACCCTCACCATCAGCGCGCTGGGCACGACGACCACCTGCACGCCCTCCAACAACCCCAAGCCGTCCCTGACCCTCGACGTCAAGGGCCCCGGAGGGTCGTCCTCCGGCGGCACCGGCAGTACGGGCGGCTCGGGCGGGTCCACGGGCGGTACGGGTTCCACCGGCGGCACCGGCTCGACCGGCGGCTCCACGGGCGGCACAGGCTCCACGGGCGGTACGGGTTCCACCGGCGGCTCCGGATCCACCACCGGAGGTTCCGCTTCCACCGGGGGCTCCGGTTCCACCGGCGGTGGCCAGCTCCCCCAGACCGGCCCCGTCGACTCCGCCGTCGCCCTCGGTACCCTCGGCGGCACCGTCCTCCTCGCCGGCGTCGCCGGCACCCTCTGGCTCACCCGCAGGAACCGCGCCGCGGGCTAGACCGCCGTACGCGTACGCACAGGGAGCCGCCGATGACGTCCCGTACCCCCCGCGCGGTACTCGCCCGCGCGGCCGCCCTGGCCGCCGCCGTGGCCCTCCTCGCCGCCGCCCCCGCCGCCGGGGCGGACGACAGGCCCTGGACGGCGGCGCCCGCGCCCCCGGGCAGGGCCGCGCCCGGCGCGGAGGACCGGTCGGCGTTCTACCTGGAGGGCGGCCCGGGCACGGTCTTCGAGGACAGGCTGTCGGTCGTCAACCCGGCCGGCCGGGCGCTCTCCCTCGACATAGGGGCCACCGGGCCGTGGATCACCCTGGCCGCACGGCGGGTGAGGGTCCCGCCGCGCACCCGCGCGGACATCCCCCTCACCGTGACCGTCCCCGGCGGCGCCCGGGCGGGCGACCACCCCGCCGCGGTCGTCGTCAGCGGGGACGGCCGCCACGCGCGCGTACCGCTCGCCGTCCGCGTCACCGGCGGCCCCGCGCTGCCCGCGCTCGCGGTCGAGAACGTCCGGGTCGAGCGCGCGGGCAGGGGCGCCGTCATCCGCTACGCCCTGGTCAACCGCGGCAACACCGCGCTCGCCCCGCACCTGACGATCCGCGCCGACGGCGTCCTCGGCACGTCCCTGCGCCGCACTGTGAGCGGCGTGCCCGCCGAGCTGCCGCCCGGCCGGAGCCTGCGGCTGAGCGAGCCGTGGCCGGACGCCCCGCGCCTGGACCGGGTCGACGTCGAGGTCACAGCGAGCGCCCCCGGCGCCGCCCGCGCCTCCGCTTCCGGTTCGTATACGCCGCTGCCCTGGGTGCTGCCCGCTCTCGGTGGGCTCGGCATGGCCCTCGCCACCGCCGCCGGGCTGCTCGTACGCCGTCACGGCCGCCCCGACCGCCACAGAGTCCCCGACGAGGCCACGGGGGCCGCCAGTGAGGCCCCGGCGTGAGAGGCACCGGGAAAAGCGTCGCGAAAGCCCTCCGGAGCATCCCCCGGGCGCTGATACGCCCACTGCTCGCGCTGCTCCTCCTCGCCCCGGCTCTCGCCCCGGCCCTCGTCCTGCTGCCCGCCGCCCCGGCCGAGGCCGCCGCCGCGCCCACCGTGACCCTGAGCCGTCAAGAGGCCGGCAAGGGCGGCAGCGTCACGGTGAGCGGCACCGGATGGCGGCCCCGGACCCTGCTCACCCTGCTGATCTGCGGCCAGAACATGATCGGCGGCACCAACGCCTGCGCCAACGCGGACGGCCGGACCGTCACCACCGACGCCCAGGGGGCCTTCCGCCGCGAGCTCCCGGTCGCCGAGCCGCCCAAGCCCTGCCCGTGCGTGGTGCACGTGGCGACGGTGACCGAGGGGACGGCGGCGGCCGCGGACGCCGCGTTCACCGTGGCCGGGCACCCCGTCGCACCGCTGCCGCAGCAGAGCGGCGGCGAGCGGCTGGGCGTCCTGGGGGCGCGGCTGACGGGGTCGAGCGGGGTGCTGACGTGGTTCGGGGCGCCGCCGAAGCGCCGGCTCGTGGTCACCGTCGGCAATCTCGGCTCGACCCCGGCGAAGGACCCGGTCTTCCGGCTCGGCACCGCGCACGGGGTGCTGGCCCCGTCCTGGGAGGAGCGGCGCTGGCGGGGCACGATCGCCGCCGGGCAGCGCGCCGCGGTCGCCCTGGACGTGGAGCTGTCGGCGGGCGCGTACGGCGACTACACCGTGTCACTGAAGTACGGGGACACGGTGCTGGTGAGGGAGCCCTGGGACGTGGGCCGACCGTGGGGCGTGACGCTCTTCTGGATCCTGCTGTGCGTGGTGGTGCCCGTGGGGGTGTTCCGCGTCGGGATGGCGGTGGTGGACCGGCTCCGGCCGCGTGCGGGCTCCACGGAGCGTGCGGGCTCCACGGAGCCGGCACGCGGGCCGCTCGTACGCCGCTCCCGCCACGCGATTCGCAAGGACACCAAAAACCCCAAGAGCACCGACAGCCCCCCGCCCCACGCCCCGGACGGCGGCCTGCCCTGGTTCACGCCGGACGTCTCGCCGGCCGCCCGGCGGAAGGACCCCGACCCCCCGGCCGCGGAGCAGACATGAAAAAGGCCCCCGGCGCCATCGCGCCGGGGGCCTTTCCCACTGCTCAGGAAGTCGACCGCGTCAGCGGACGTCGCCCATCAGGCCTTCGATCCGCTTGCGGGACATCCACACCGCGAAACCGGCCAGGGTGGCGGCCGCCGCCTGCGCGAGGATCACGCTGGTGCCGTTCAGGTCGGCGCCCGCCTCGGTCAGCAGGGTCATCGTGCAGTCGCCCGCGGTCACCGCGAGGAACCAGACACCCATCATCTGGCTCGCGTACTTCTGCGGCGCCATCTTCGTGGTGAGCGACAGGCCGACCGGGGAGAGGCACAGCTCGCCCATGGTCTGGATGCCGTAGATCATCAGCAGCCAGGCCGGGGTGACCTTCGTGCCGTCGGTGGCCATCGCCATCGGGATGGCGAAGACGAAGAACGAGGCACCGATGATGACCATGGCCATCGAGAACTTCACCGTGGTGCTCGGCTCGCGGTTGGAGCGGGCCAGCCAGAGCCACATCGACGCGAAGATCGGGGCGATGGCCATGACCCACAGCGGGTTGACCGACTGGAACCAGGTCGACGGGAAGTCGATGCCGAAGACGTTGTCCGCGGTCTTCTTCTCGGCGAAGGTCGACATCGTCGAGCCGGCCTGGTCGAAGATCATCCAGAACACGGCGGCGGCGACGAAGAACCAGATGTAGCCGCTGACCTTGGTCTGCTCGCTCGCGGACAGTTCCTTGTCGCGCTTGATGCGGGTCAGCACCGTGATCGGGATGGCCACGCCGAGCAGGGCGAGCGGGATGGTGGCCCACTTCTGCGAGAAGTGGCCGGTGCCACCGACGACGCCGTAGAACGCGGCGGCGACGGCCAGCCAGAGGAGGGCCTTCATGAGCGTCGACTTGCGCTCGGCGGCCGTCAGCGGCTTCGGGACGACGCTGCTCTTGGGGCTGAGGTGGCGGGTGCCCAGCATGAAGATGATCAGGCCGATGCCCATGCCGATCGCGGCGATCGAGAAGCCCAGGTGCCAGTTGACCTTCTGGCCGACCGTGCCGATGACGAGCGGAGCGGCGAAGGCACCGGTGTTCACACCGATGTAGAAGATCGTGAAGCCGCCGTCGCGGCGCGGGTCCTGCGGGCCGTCGTAGAGGTGGCCGACCATCGTGGAGATGTTGGCCTTCAGCAGACCCGAGCCCATCGCCACCAGCGCGAGGCCGGCGAAGAAGCTCGGCTTGCCGGGGATCGCCAGGGCCAGGTGACCGGCCATGATGATGCCCGCCGCGATGGCGACCGTCTTGCGCGGCCCCCAGACTCGGTCGCCGAACCAGCCGCCGGGCATGGCGAGCAGGTAGACCATCGCCACGTAGACGGAGTAGATGGCCACCGAGCTGGCCTCGGGCATCGCCAGACCGCCGCCCTGGCTGTCCGGCTTGGCGTCCGGGCCGCCAGCGATCAGGTAGACGACGAGGAGAGCGCGCATGCCGTAGTAGCTGAAGCGCTCCCACATCTCCGTCAGGAAGAGAGGGGCCAGGCCGCGGGGGTGGCCGAAGAAGGTCTTGCCGCCGCCGGCGGCGGGAGTGGTCTCCTGCGGGGCCGGGGCCGCGCCCTTCGTAAGGCTGGACGCCATGGTCGATCCTTGTGTGCTCGGGACGCGTGGAGCTGCTGCGCGCCCGGGTGGGGGTGGGCCGGCACCGGCTACTGCACCGCCCGCCCCCCACGCCCCAGGGGTTCCGCACCTCGCTGAGGGACGGACAGGACAGCCGTATTCCGGGATCCACGCCCCCGCGCACCTTCGCGCGGCGGGCCCGGCCGACAGGTCATTCACTGTGAAACAAGGCTGAGGGATTCAGCCCCGCGCACAACAGAGACCTTCGGTGTGTCATACGGCCCGAAGGTCCCTCGGTGGTGCTACAGACGTCTGGTAACCATACGTCACACCCCGCCCGCAAATGGAAGGAGTTGAGATATGGATCACAGCTTGCGGCGGAACCATCCGCACACTTTCGAAGGTGAGTTTGTTCTTGGAGAAGTGTTGCCGTAGGTAGCTGTCAGTACACCTCTGACGTGCGCCCGAGCGGACTACCATCTGTCCATGACCCGAGTACTGCTCGCCGAGGATGACGCGTCCATCTCGGAGCCTCTCGCGCGCGCGTTGCGCCGCGAGGGTTATGAGGTGGAGGTGCGCGAAGACGGTCCCACGGCGCTCGACGCCGGCCTCAAGGGAGGGGTGGACCTGCTCGTCCTCGACCTCGGGCTGCCCGGGATGGACGGCCTGGAGGTGTGCCGCCGACTGCGCACCGAGGGCCACGGCTTCCCGGTGCTGGTCCTGACCGCCCGCGCCGACGAGGTGGACACCGTCGTCGGCCTGGACGCCGGCGCCGACGACTACGTCACCAAGCCCTTCCGCCTCGCCGAGCTCCTCGCGCGCGTACGGGCCCTCCTGCGGCGCGGCACCGTCGACTCCCACCAGCAGCCGCCCGCCACCCATGGCGTGCGCATCGACGTCGAGTCGCACCGGGCCTGGATGGGCGAGGAGGAACTCCAGCTCACCGCCAAGGAGTTCGACCTGCTGCGGGTGCTGGTGCGCGACGCGGGCCGGGTCGTCACCCGTGACCAGCTGATGCGCGAGGTCTGGGACACCACTTGGTGGTCGTCCACCAAGACCCTGGACATGCACATCTCCTGGCTCCGCAAGAAGCTCGGCGACGACGCCGCGAACCCCCGCTACATCGCCACTGTCCGTGGCGTCGGCTTCCGCTTCGAGAAGAGCTGATCCCACCGGACTCAGGGCCCACCCGGGCTGCTTACGTACCACCCCCGCCCGGAGGACACCGTGCGCCGCCGACTGATCAACTCCACGCTCGCCGTCGTGCTCGTCGTGATCGCCGTCTTCGGGATCTCGCTCGTCATCGTCGAGACCCGCACGATCGAGAGCAGCGCGCGCGAGAGCGTGCAGTCCGAGGCCGTGCGCCTGGTGAGCATCGTCGACAGCCGGCTGCTGGGCAAGGAGCGCGTGGAGTCCGAGGTGCTGCGCGAGCAGATCACCCCGGACCGGTACGCCCGGATCGAGATCCCCGGCCGGTCGACCATCGAGATCGGCACCCCGCCCGAGGGCGGGGTCATCAGCACGACGCAGAAGGGCGAGCAGGGCGAGACCGTACGGGTCGAGGAGTCCCGCTCCACCGTCAGCCGGGAGCTCGGCCGGACCCTGCTGGTGATCCTCGCGGTGGCCCTGCTGGCCGTGGTCGCCGCCGTCTTCCTGGCCGTACGACAGGCCAACCGGCTCACCGCGCCGCTCACCGACCTCGCCGAGACCGCCGAGCGGCTCGGCTCCGGCGACCCCCGTCCCCGCCACCGCCGCTACGGCGTGCCCGAACTGGACCGCGTCGCCGACGTCCTGGACGGGTCCGCCGAGCGCATCGCCCGCATGCTGACCGCCGAGCGCAGGCTCGCGGCGGACGCCTCGCATCAGCTCCGCACGCCGCTGACCGCGCTGTCGATGCGGCTGGAGGAGATCACGCTCACCGACGAGCCCGAGACGGTCAAGGAGGAGGCGACCATCGCGCTGGCGCAGGTGGAGCGGCTCACCGACGTCGTCCAACGGCTGCTGACCAATTCCCGTGACCCCAAGTCCAGCTCGGCCGTCGTCTTCGACCTCGACGAGGTCATCAAGCAGCAGCTGGAGGAGTGGCGGCCGGCCACCCGCAGCGAGGGGCGCGCCATCGTGCGCTCGGGCAAGCAGGGGCTGCGGGCCGTGGGCACGCCGGGCGCGGTCTCGCAGGTGCTCGCGACCCTCATCGAGAACTCGCTGATGCACGGGGACGGCACGGTGGCCCTGCGCACCCGGGTCACCGGCAACCAGGCGGTCGTGGAGGTCACCGACGAGGGGCCGGGCGTGCCGCCGGACCTGGGGGCGCGGGTCTTCGAGCGGACGGTCAGCGGCCGCAACTCCACCGGGCTGGGGCTGGCGGTCGCCCGCGACCTGGCGGAGGCGGACGGCGGGCGGCTGGAGCTCCTCCAGGCGAACCCGCCCGTGTTCGCGCTCTTCCTGAGCCGCGAAGGGGACCACCCCGAGCGGGGCTAGGGCGAAGAGCCCCGCGGAGCCGACGCGGGCCTGCGGGGACGCTCCTAGCGGCCGGTCCGCGGGCCGCCGGCCCGGGGCCCGCTCGCCGCGTCGACCGGCTGCGGCGGCGCCGCCAGGAACGATTCGGCAGTCTCTACGGCAGCGCGCGCCGGCAGCGCGCGGAACACCCAGGTCCGGTAGGACCAGAAGCGGAAGACCGTCCCTATGCCGAGGCCGATGACATTCTTGGCGATGTTGTCCGCGAGGGTGGACGTGAAGCCGAAGCCGTAGTGCGACAGGCCCAGGATGCCGTTCTCGATGACCAGGCCGACGCCGCTGAAGAGCAGGAACAGCGACAGTTCGCGGCTGCGGCGATTGCGGTCCGCGTCGCGGTACGTCCAGTAGCGGTTGCCCACGTAATTGGCGGCGATCGCGACCGCGGTGGCGATGATGCCCGAGCGCACCACGGCGAGGCCGAAACCGTGGATACAGATGTTGAAGACGATGAAATTGACCACGAACCCGATGGCCCCGACCGCGCCGAATTTCGCGATCTCGCGGACCAGCCGCTCCAGCCGGGAACGCACTGTCCGCCGTTGACTCGTCACGATCTCAGGCTCCGTCGGTTCGGCGTCAGGGGGCGTGGGGCAGCATTCATGCTATCCAGCGACCCCGGTGGTCGATGGGCCGAGTCGGTGAACGCGAGACGAACGCGTGCCATATCGGCCAAGCCCGCACATGCTGTCTCTTCGGATGATCCTCCAGGCCGGGTCCGGGGTGGTTGGCGCGTACGGATACCCTGGGGGCGTGACGTTCCCGGTAGTCGGCATGGTCGGCGGCGGCCAGCTCGCCCGTATGACCCACGAGGCGGGCATCCCCCTCGGCATCAAGTTCAAGCTGCTCAGCGATACCCCGCAGGACTCGGCGGCCCAGGTGGTCAGCGATGTCGTCATCGGCGACTACCGCGACCTGGACACCCTTCGTGCTTTCGCACAAGGCTGTGACGTGATCACCTTCGATCACGAGCACGTTCCGACCGAGCACCTCCGGGCCCTGGAGGCCGACGGCATTCCCGTCCGCCCCGGGCCCGACGCCCTGGTGCACGCCCAGGACAAGGGCGTGATGCGGGCCAGGCTCCAGGAGATCGGGGTGCCGTGCCCACGGCACCGGATCGTCGAGGACCCCGCCGACGTCGAGCGCTTCGCGGCCGAGGGCGATGGTTTCCCCGTCGTCCTGAAGACGGTGCGCGGCGGATACGACGGAAAGGGGGTCTGGGTCGTCCGAAGCGCGGAGGACGCGGCTGAGCCCTTCCGCGCCGGAGTGCCCGTACTCGCCGAGGAGAAGGTCGACTTCGTCCGCGAGCTCGCGGCCAATGTCGTCCGCTCCCCGCACGGCCAGGCCGTCTCGTACCCCGTCGTCGAGTCCATCCAGGTCGACGGCGTCTGCGACACCGTCATCGCCCCCGCGCCGGACCTCTCCCAGGAGCTCTCCGCACGGGCCCAGCAGCTCGCCCTGAAGGTCGCCCAGGAACTGGGCGTCGTCGGACACCTCGCCGTGGAGCTGTTCGAGACCCGCGACGGCCGCATCCTCGTCAACGAGCTCGCGATGCGCCCCCACAACTCCGGCCACTGGACCCAGGACGGCGCGATCACCTCGCAGTTCGCCAACCACGTCCGCGCCGTACTGGACCTCCCGCTCGGCGATCCCCGCCCGCGCGCCAAGTGGACCGTCATGGCCAATGTGCTCGGCGGCGACTATCCCGACATGTATTCCGCCTACCTCCATTGCATGGCACGCGATCCTGGCCTGAAGATCCATATGTACGGCAAGGACGTCAAGCCCGGTCGGAAGGTCGGACACGTCAACACCTACGGCGACGATCTGGCGGATGTGCGTGAGCGCGCGAGCCACGCCGCCGGATATCTGCGAGGAACGATCACGGAATGAGTTCTCCTCTCGTCGGCATCGTCATGGGCTCCGACTCCGACTGGCCCGTCATGGAAGCAGCGGCCAAGGCCCTGGCCGAATTCGAGGTCCCCTACGAGGTGGACGTCGTCTCCGCGCACCGGATGCCGCGCGAGATGATCGCGTACGGGGAGCAGGCCGCCGGCCGCGGCCTCAAGGCGGTCATCGCCGGCGCCGGGGGAGCGGCCCACCTGCCCGGCATGCTCGCCTCCGTGACCCCGCTGCCGGTCATCGGCGTGCCCGTACCGCTGAAGTACCTCGACGGCATGGACTCCCTGCTGTCCATCGTGCAGATGCCGGCCGGCGTGCCGGTCGCCACCGTCTCCGTCGCGGGCGCCCGCAACGCCGGCCTGCTCGCCGTCCGGATGCTCGCCGCGTACGACAGCGACCTCCAGGCGCGCATGCGCCACTTCCAGGACGAGCTGAACGAACAGGCCACCGAGAAGGGCCGGCGGCTGCGCGCCAAGGCCGCGAGCCAGGACTCCTTCGGCTTCGGGAAGTGACCGCCGTGACCGACGCGTCCGCCGCCTCCGGCCACCTCGCCCGCGCCCGCGAACTCCTCGCCGCGCACCCCGTCGTCGACGGTCACAACGACCTCCCCTGGGCGCTGCGCGAGCAGGTCCGCTACGACCTCGACCGGCGCGACATCGCCACCGACCAGAGCGCCGACCTGCACACCGACCTGCCCCGGCTGCGCGCGGGCGGCGTCGGCGCGCAGTTCTGGTCCGTGTACGTACGCACCGACATGGCCGGCGACGAGGCGGTCAGCGCCACGCTCGAACAGATCGACATCGTCCAGCAGCTGATCGCCCGCTATCCCGGCGAGCTGCGGCTCGCGCTCAGCGCCCACGACATGGAGACGGCACGCGCCGAGGGCCGGATCGCCTCCCTCATGGGCGCCGAGGGCGGCCACAGCATCAACAACTCCCTCGCCACGCTCCGCGCCATGCACCGGCTCGGCGTCCGCTATATGACGCTGACCCACAACGACAACATCGCGTGGGCGGACTCGGCGACCGACGAGCCGAAGGCGGGCGGTCTGACCCGCTTCGGCGAAGAGGTCGTCCGGGAGATGAACCGCACCGGCATGCTCGTCGACCTCTCGCACGTCTCGGCCGACACCATGCGGGACGCGCTGCGGGTCTCCGAGGCGCCGGTGATCTTCTCGCACTCCTCGGCACGCGCCGTCTGCGACCACCCGCGCAACATCCCCGACGACGTCCTCGCCGCGCTCGCCGCGAACGGCGGCGTCGCCATGGCGACCTTCGTCCCGAAGTTCATCCTGCCCGCGGCGATCGGCTGGACCAAGGCCGCCGACGAGAACATGCGCGCCAACGGCCTGCATCCCCTCGACACCACGTCCGCCGGCATGGCGGTGCAGCGCGCCTTCGAGGCGGAGCACCCGCGCCCGCTGGCCACGGCCGCGACCGTCGCCGACCACCTCGACCACATGCGCGAGGTCGCGGGCGTCGACCACATCGGCGTCGGCGGCGACTACGACGGCACGGCCTTCACCCCGGCCGACCTCGCCGACGTGGCCGGCTACCCCAACCTGGTCGCGGAGCTCCTGCGCCGCGGCTGGTCGGAGACCGACCTGGCGAAGCTGACGTGGCGCAACGCGGTACGCGTCCTCGGCGACGCGGAGAGCGTGGCGCGGGACCTGCAGACCCGCCGCGGCCCGTCGATCGCGACCATCGACCAGCTGGACGGCTGACCGCCCCGCCCCGGGCGGGCCCGGCCCGTCAGGGGAGGATCAGGCAGAACGGGTGGCCGGCGGGGTCCGCGTAGACGCGGAAGTCACGCCGGCCGTCCTGGTCGTCGATGTCCAGCGGCAGCGCCCCGAGCGCCAGCACCCGCTCCTGTGCCGCCTCGATGTCGGTGACGTCGAAGTCGAGGTGCAGCTGCTGCGAGTTGTCGTCGGAGCTGGGCCAGTTCGGCGGTACGTAGCCGGGGGCGCGCTGGAACGCCAGCCGGTGACCGTCCTCCAGGAAGAGGTCGACCCAGTCGTCGTCGGCGCCGCCCTTGATCTCGCCGCCGAGCACCTCGGCGTAGAAACGGGCCAGCGCCAGGGGCTCGGGACAGTCCAGGACGATCGCGGTGATCTTCGCGAAGCCCATGCTCACTCCTCCTCGGATGGAACCGGACGGGGAAGAGACGGGTTCCCCGCCGGGGGCCGGGCTACGCCTGCGGCCGGCCCATCGCCCGGAAGGCCCAGCCGGCCCCGCGCCAGGCGCCGGAGTCGAGCGCGTTGCGGCCGTCGAGGATCCGCCGCTCGGCCACCACCTCGCCCAGCGCGGCCGGGTCCAGCTCGCGGAACTCCGACCACTCCGTCAGATGCAGCACGACGTGCGCCCCGCGGCACGCCTCCAGCGCGGTCGGCGCGTAGGCGAGCGTCGGGAAGAGCCGGGCGGCGTTGTCCATGCCCTTGGGGTCGTAGACGGTGACCTGGCCGCCCTGGAGGTGGATCTGCCCGGCGACATTGAGCGCCGGGGAGTCCCGCACGTCGTCGGAGTCCGGCTTGAACGTGGCGCCGAGCACCGCGACGCGCTGCCCGAGGAAGCTGCCACCGACCGTCTCACGGGCCAGCTCGACCATGTGGCCGCGGCGGCGCATGTTGATCGAGTCGACCTCGCGCAGGAACGTCAGCGCCTGGTCGGCGCCCAGCTCGCCCGCGCGGGCCATGAAGGCGCGGATGTCCTTGGGCAGGCAGCCGCCGCCGAAGCCGATGCCGGCCCGCAGGAACTTCTTCCCGATCCGCTCGTCGTGGCCGATGGCCTCCGCCAGCTTCACCACGTCGCCGTCGGCGGCCTCGCAGACCTCGGCCATGGCGTTGATGAAGGAGATCTTCGTGGCGAGGAAGGAGTTCGCGGCGGTCTTGACCAGCTCGGCCGTGGGGTAGTCGGCGACGACGAACGGCGAGCCCTCGCCGATCGGGATCGCGTACACCTCGCGCAGCAGCTTCTCGCCACGCTCGCCGGAGACGCCGACGACGATCCGGTCCGGGTGCAGGGTGTCCTGGACCGCGAAGCCCTCGCGCAGGAACTCGGGGTTCCAGGCCAGCTCGACGTCCGCGCCCGCCGGCGCCCGCTCCGCCAGCAGCCGGGCGAGCCGGGCCGCGCTGCCGACCGGGACGGTGGACTTGCCGACGACCAGCGCCGGCCGGTGCAGCACCTGGGCCAGCGAGGAGAAGGCGGAGTCGACGTAGGACATGTCGCAGGCGTACTCGCCGTGCTTCTGCGGAGTGTTCACACAGACGAAGTGGACGTCGCCGAATTCGCCGACCTCCTCCCAGGAGTCCGTGAAGCGCAGCCGCCCGGTCGAACCCTCGATTCCGGCCACATGGCGGCGCAGCAGCTCCTCCAGGCCCGGCTCGTACATCGGGACCTTGCCGCGGCCGAGCATCTCGATCTTCTCGGGGACCACGTCGAGGCCCAGCACCTCGAATCCGAGTTCGGCCATGGCGGCGGCATGGGTGGCGCCGAGGTAGCCGGTGCCGATCACGGTGATCCTGGGGGCCATGCGGTGCTCCATGTGCTGACGGGCTGGACTGCGCCCCGAGCATAGTCGGGGCCGGGCAGGGGAAGGACCTGGGGAGACGCCATGACCACCGGGCGCAGCGCGGACCCTGTGCGGACGCTGTCGGCAAGCTCACGTATCCCTGTCCGGAAGCCGCCCCCTAGAATTGGGTTACTAAACGGTAGTTAACTTTTCAGGGGAGTACGCCTTGGCGGGATCAAAGGACTTCGACCTGTACCGGCCGGCCGAGGAGCACGACGAGCTCCGGAAGGTCGTTCGCCAGCTCGCCGAGGCGAAGATCGCGCCGTTCGCCGCCGAGGTGGACGAGGAGGGTCGCTTCCCACAGGAGGCGCTCGACGCGCTGGTCGCCTCCGACCTGCACGCCGTGCACGTCCCGGAGGACTTCGGCGGCGCGGGCGCCGACGCCCTGGCGACCGTGATCGTCATCGAGGAGGTCGCGCGCGTCTGTGCCTCCTCCTCCCTGATCCCGGCGGTCAACAAGCTGGGCTCGCTGCCGGTGATCCTCTCCGGTTCCGAGGAGCTGAAGAAGAAGTACCTGGGCCCGCTCGCCCAGGGCGACGCGATGTTCTCGTACTGCCTCTCCGAGCCCGACGCGGGCTCGGACGCGGCCGGCATGAAGACCAAGGCCGTGCGCGACGGCGACTTCTGGGTCCTCAACGGCGTGAAGCGCTGGATCACCAACGCCGGCGTCAGCGAGTACTACACGGTCATGGCCGTCACCGACCCGGAGAAGCGCTCCAAGGGCATCTCCGCGTTCGTCGTCGAGAAGTCGGACGAGGGCGTCTCCTTCGGCGCCCCCGAGCGCAAGCTCGGCATCAAGGGGTCCCCGACCCGCGAGGTCTACCTCGACAACGTCCGGATCCCCGCCGACCGCATGATCGGCGAGGAGGGCACCGGCTTCGCCACGGCGATGAAGACGCTCGACCACACCCGCATCACGATCGCGGCGCAGGCGCTGGGCATCGCCCAGGGCGCGCTGGACTACGCCAAGGGCTATGTCCAGGAGCGCAAGCAGTTCGGCAAGCCGATCGCGGACTTCCAGGGCGTGCAGTTCATGCTCGCCGACATGGCCATGAAGATCGAGGCCGCCCGCCAGCTGACCTACGCGGCCGCCGCGAAGTCGGAGCGCGGCGACAGCGACCTCACCTTCCAGGGCGCGGCCGCCAAGTGCTTCGCCTCGGACGTGGCCATGGAGGTCACGGTGGACGCCGTCCAGCTCCTCGGCGGCTACGGCTACACCCGTGACTACCCGGTCGAGCGCATGATGCGCGACGCCAAGATCACGCAGATTTATGAAGGCACGAACCAGGTCCAGCGGATCGTCATGGCCAGGAACCTGCCGTAGCGGCATTTTCGCAGGTCAGAGGCAGTTTTCCGCTATCGGAACGGCAGTCTCGGGCTTCGGTCCGTTCCGGCCCGGTCGGGGCCGTTCCTGGCGTCATGCTGGGGAGATCCTGGGCTGACGCTGGGGTGAAAACGCCCTCTGACCTGCACATATGACACAGCCCCCGGCGTAGCGCCGGGGGCTGTTCGTTTGGGTCGATCAGGCGACCTCGGCCCGCTCGGTGGGGTCGTCCGCGCCGGGTGTCAGCATCGTTGCGATGGCCGCCCTGCCGCGCTGCTCGGCTCCCTCGAAGATGTAGTGATAGTGCTGCCGCAGCACGTCCGTGCTGCTGTGGCCCATCCAGTCCGCCACGTCGTTCTCAGGGACGCCTGCGTAGAGCAGGCGAGACCCGTAGTAGTGCCGGAGGGCGTGGGGCTTGCAGTACGGCACCTTGCCTTTGGTGAGCGCCGTCAGCCAGATCTTCGGGTAGAAGTACGACGCGTACAGGTAGCCGGTCCGGGTGACGTTGGGGAAGAGCAGGCCCTCCGGCCCCCACACTCCGTGGTTCTTGATGTGCCGCCGCAGCTCGAAGGCGACGTTCGGCGGGAGCGGGACGATCCGGCCGGGCTCCTCCTCGTCGCGCGCCTTGATGTGCCGACGCTGAAGCGCGCTGTTCTTGCCCGACTCGGTCTCACCGTCCTCGGTGATCTGAAAGTCGACCCGTAGCGTCTCGGCCTTGAAGTCGATCTGGTCGCGGGCCACGCCCATGGCCTCGCCGAGCCGCAGACCGCAGCCGGCCATCAGCCAGAGCATCGCCCGGTACCGGGGCGGGCAGCTGTCCAGCAGGGCGAGGACTTCCCGCGTCGTCAGCCGCCGCGCCTTGGTCTTGTGCTCGCGGATCTCCTTGGCGCGGCTGCCCGCATGCCTGATCTTCTTGCAGGGGTTACGGCCGATGATCTCGTTGATCACGGCCCAGTCCATCATTCCGGAGAAGAACGAGAAGCGCTGGCGGCGTGTCCTGGCGGCCAGCTTGCGGTCGGTCTCCATCCACAACAGCCACTGCTCGACGTCCGCGACCTTCAGGGAGCCGATGGAGCGGGCCTTGAAGAAGGGCTCGATGGTCGTCGTCAGGATCGACCGGTACTGCTTCTTGGTGCTGTTCTCCAGCTTTCGCTGGGTCGTCCACTGCTGCCAGACGGCCGTCACGGGCTGCTTGGCCAGTTTGTCGTCGAGGTAGGTCCCCGCGTCGAGTTCCCGCTCCTTGCGCTTGCGCTGGTCGTCAGCGCGTTTCTTGGTCTCGAACGTCTTCTGCCGTTGCTTGCCGTCGGGGTCGTACCAGTAGGTGGTCCACTTCTTCGGATCGTCCGTGGACCGCGCTACCCATGCCCTTGCCACTGCCGTGCTGGCCTCTCTGGTCGGTGAGCGGACCGCCCCCCATGTCGTCCTTGGTCGGCCCGTGCCTCAGTCTGCCCGGCATCCACCCTTGCTTGTCAACCCGGGGTGGTCCACTCCGTGTGGTGTAGCCTCGGCGTATGCGAGCAGAGGAAAGCGGCTTCGAGATCAGCCAGCAGCAAGGGAGCTGGGTGATCCGGATGTGGTGGCCGGCGGGCCCGGTGACGGGCGGCCCGCAGCGCATCACCGTGGAGGCGGCCGATGACGCGTCTTCTCGGGATGTGGTGCGCGGAATCTCCACAACGGTGCTTCGCAGGCTGGACATCGCAGCGGCCATGAACGCGGCCAAGCTGGCCCCTGAGGCCCAGCGCACCTTGGAGGACGTGACGCGGAAGCTCACCGAATCCGGGGAGGCCGCAGGGGCGCTGCTGGCCGACGAAGGCGTCTCCGAGCGGTACCTGGCCATGCTGGCGGCGACCTACAAGGGCATGGCCGACAGCGGGGCGCCTGCGCCCGTTCCCTGGCTGGCCCGGCTGATCGACCGACGTCCGGAGACGGTCAAGGACCACCTCAAGAAGGCCCGCCGGGACGGCTATCTGAGCACGCTGGCGGGCAAGGCCGGAGGGGACTTGACCGACAAGGCCAAGGCGGTCCTGGAATCGATGGCCAGCGCGGTGAGATAGCCGCTTCCTGTCGCGCACTCAGCTTCATATTTCGTCAGCCCCCGAGGCCACTCGGGGGCTGTTCTGTTTCGGAGGACCTTTGACCAAGCTGATGACCGTTGCCGACGTTGCCGAGTTCCTGGGCAAGCCGCCTTCCTGGGTGTACGACAACTGGCGCCGCGAGGCATTGCCGTTCAAGAAGGTGGGGCAAGCGTTGAGGTGCCGCCCGACCGAACTGGAGCGATGGTTCGACAACCGAGCTGACTGATACCGGGGTGTCACGCCGTCAGGGCAAAGTCACCCATCCAGGGGTGAGGCCAGTCACACTTTCCGCTGTTGGTGTCCGATCCGGGCCCACCGGACACCGACATTTATTTTGAGCGGGTTCTACATCTAGAGCTACCTCCTCCCCCCTGAGGGGATTTTTTATTTGGCCTCTCGTTCTACAAATCTCTGGAGTGATCGTGAATCTCTATGACCCTGTTCGTGGCAAGGCTCGACGCAAGGAGCTTGGCCTGTCCGTTCCTCAGATGGCTGCTCTGTGCGGAGTTTCACCGATGGCCATCTACAAGTACGAGGCCGGGGACCTTCGGCCGAGCTTTCTGACGTTCATCAAGCTGGCTCACCATCTGCGCATCAGCGTGGCTTCGCTGGTGGAGCAGGCGGAGCAGCGGTGTCAGACCGCAGACGCTGAAGGCTGGAACGTGCTCGTCAAGGCCATCTACGCCGCCGAGGCGCTGCGGCACCGGGAACAGGGCACAGGCCGAATCCTGATGACGAAGGCTGATGCCCGAGCCGCAGCGGAGACCGACCGCTCCGGCATCGGCCCCCAGGCCGCCATGAGCCTCTGATGACCTGGAAGGTCACCCCGCACGACGAGTGGCGATACGAGTTCACCATCCGCTGCGAGGTCTGCGGGCTCACGAAGGGCGTGGACTCGCACAGCGTTGCTCAACGAGCCTTCCACTGCGGGCGCTCGGCACAGGTCAGCGCCCCGAATACAGCCGTTTTCTTTATTAGGAGTTATCCATAGTCACTCTGCACGACGCCGTTCAGGACAACGACTTCGCCATCAGCCACATCGTGGCGTCCGGAGCCCTCGCCCTTCTCAAGGGTGCTACCGGGCTCGCCAACACCGTTCACCGCGACGCACAGGAAGACTTCCGGGGCGGTGTCGGAGACAAGGTCCGCATCCGCCGCCCGGAGATCATCGAGGCGAAGAACTTCGCCGGGTCCGTCAATGCGCTGGCCAAGCCGATCAAGGAGAACACGGTCGAGCTGGAGATCACGGACCAGCCGCTCGTGGCCACGGACCTCACCGACCGCGAGATGCGGTTCAGCATCGCCGACTTCGAGACCCAGGTAACCGGCCCGCAGGCCGCCGGTGTCGCCGACTACCTCGAACAGCACATCGCCAACACGATCAGCACCAGGAGCGCCGCCAACGCGTCCGGCCTGATCACCATGGACCCGAAGAACCCGCGTATGGCGATCATCGACGCCATGACCTACCTGGACAAGGCCCGGGTCTCCGGTACCCGGTATCTGGCCGTTGACCCGGACGTGAAGAACGCCCTCATGAAGGACGACAACTTCAGCCAGGTCAGCCAGGCCGGCACTGCCGAGTCCCTGCGCGGCGGCGTCATCGGCTCGGCGTACGGCTTCGTGGTCGTCTTCTCCCCCTACGTTAAGGGCGCCGTGGCCTACGTCGAATCGGCCTTCGCCATGGCCGTCTGCCAGCCGGTGGCAGTCCGCGGGACCTTCTCCTCAGGCGGTGCTGACCGGGGCTACGCGATGCGCTGGCTGCTGGACTTCAACGGCGACACCCTCAAGCAGCGGTCCATCATGGACTGCTACGTAGGATCCGCCGTCCTGGACGAGCGCCGCTCGGTTGGCTTGGCTCTAAAAGTTGCCTGATCGGTAAGTGAGCTGCCCGCTGACGGAGCCCTTGAAGGAAGCTGAGGGCTCCGTCATTTCTCCCGAGAGGTTTGCAGGACGTACCTTTCGACGGACAGTCGAATCAGTCTTTTGTTTCCAGATTCAGGGCAGTAGAGGATGTACGCTCTGTCGCTGCTTCCGAGATGCAGCATGGGGTTCCGGCAGCATGGAACGGAGTTCGGATCTCCGCTTTGTACTGGCGTCACCTGCACCACGCGATGAGCGTAAATATCGAGGGTGACAAAGTGCAGTACGCGAATTGGATCGACGGGGCTCCCGCTCACCGCAGTGCGTGCCCGCTCTGAAACCCACCATCTATGCGTCAGCCACCCAACTGCGAGAATGAACAGCCCCAACGCAAAAGCCTGAAAGAAGAATCTCCAATGCATTCGCATGGACTCTTTCACGGGAAGCTTCCTCTTGACGGAATGCTTGAATACGTCAAGATGCCCGCACTTTCTGCACAGCCACCGGCCGAGGCGGATAGCTTGAGGCTTCAGCAGGCGGTAGGTGCCATAGAGGGTTCCAAAAAAAGCAATGGCCAAAATCATAATTGCGAAGATGAAGCCCCAGGAACGAGTAAGTGTATCTGTGTATCCGATGCCGACATCTGTCAACGTGAGCCCGAAGGCCCCGTAGAAAGAATCGTAAAGGGCGGCAAGCACGCAGAAGAGGATGAGGCCCCCGACGATTACGAGATCTGCGAAGCGCTCAATAAGCTTTAGCCAGGATGGCTTTCTTGGATCGGCTGATTCTGCGGACTTGTCGGTGTCGGTCATGCTGGGGACAGTACCGAGATGCCGCCTCTCTCGAACCGAATCACCCGAGAGGACACCCACTGGGAGGCGTCAATCCCACGGGCAGAGGACGTTCCAGGTGCTGGATGTCGGTGTCCTTCTGGTCGTTTCGGATGCCGAACATCGCAAGAGTGCGAGGAATCACGTGTTCTCGGTGGCATTAATTTATTAAATTGCCCCGCCGGTCATCAGTGGGGTCTTGTGGGGGACTTTGAAGGCCTGAATCAGGCCCCCGGGGGCCCTGATCGGCTCTGGGTCGACACTGGTGAGGCCGCATGAAGCCTTCCTGGTCGATTGTCCGGGATTTCATACCCGTACATACCTGGAGAACCGGGCCCGCGGCGGGTCCTATTCTTTTCCCAATGGGCATTACCCCGTTTTGAGTAATGGTCTAGAAATCTGTCCGTTATCGTTTCGTGATAGGGGTCGGGCAGGATGTTGATCAGTACCGCAACAGTGAATGCGGCGGCCGTAAGAGCAACGCTCCGGCCACTCACTGAGACTTCACCTGCCAGTCCGAATCAAAGGATTCCCGCGCCATGCGTAAGACCGTGCTCGTTCCCGTGCACAAGAGCTTCTGTGACGCTCATATAGCGAAAGACGGGAGCGAGGTAGAGGCGACGGCGACGCTGTCTCTGGGGTCCTGCACGTGGGATCTGTGCCTGGAACACGACGTGGTGTTCGGCCGGTACCTGACGGATGCCCTGGGGGTACCTGTTGAGGCTCCGGCCGCACTGGTGGTCACGGAGCAGAACGACGCCGAAAGCCTGGGCCAGCCCCCTGCTATTGAGGGCCGCACCTCGGACAGTGGGGGTCAGACCCCAACTATGAGCGTGAGTGGACAGGACGAACCGGAGGACGACGACGATCCGGCCGAGGGCGAGCAGGGCGAGCCGGTGCGTCCGTCCGTGATGGTCAGTGGCGAGGTGCCCGGCTACACGATCGACGAGGCACGGGAAGCGGTGCGTAACTGCGGCTACGACGTGGTGGGGCGTGCTGACGACTCCACCGTGCTGATCATCTGTGGTGAGGGTGCGGAGCGGAACGCCACGAAGCTGGCCGACGCGAGGGCACGCGATGTGCCCTGCATGGATGCGTCCGCACCGGGTCGCTTCAAGTCCGCTGTCCGAGCCGGTGAGTTCACCGGTGGTGACCCGCTGCCCGAGCCGGTGAAGATCGGTCGGTCTGGGGTGAGTGCGCGGGAGCGGAACCGGTTGGTTCGTTCGTGGGCCAGGGACAACGGCTTCACGGTCCCAGAGAAGGGACGCATTCCGATGCACGTGCGGCACGCCTACGAACTCAACCGCCAGACCGAGGCCGTGGAGGAAACGGTAGCGGCCTGAGCCGCGCCCATGGTGGCGGGCGCGTCGGGCGCCCGCCCTCCCCAGCCGTCCCCCTGTACAACTCTCACTCCTGAACATCGAGGAAGCATGAGCACCCCGGTTCTCTACGGTCCCATCGGCCGGGCCGTCCGCAAGATCACACCCTTTCTTGAGACTGACGCCTTGGGGGTGTACGTCGCCGCCCTGTCGATGTGGTCGGCCGCGATCGGCGGCACGGTCAAGGTGTCATCCCGAGGCCACGCCCGCCCCGTGCTGGTGTGGTCGGCGCTGGTAGCCGGGACCGGCAGGGGTAAGGGAACCGCGCTGCGGGCAGCGCTTCACGTCCTGGACGAGCCCCTGAGCCGCTTCCTGGCAACACACACCACGTCCGGGATCACCTCCGGGGCGAGCCTGGTGCGTCACCTCTGGGAGCAGCAGGAGACAACGGCCGAGACTGAACACGGCCGGGACGTCCGGGCTCTGGTGGTCGAGGAGGAGTGGACGGAGGTCTTGAAGCGGGTCAAGCGTGACCCGTCGTTCACCACGAAACTCCGGGCCGCGTGGGACGGGGCAACGCTCCGCAACACCACCAAGGAAGAGGCCCAGGAAATCCGCGACCCCGCCATGGTTCTCCACTCGCACATCACACCGTCCGACTGGGCCAAGTACGTGGGCGAGTCCGAGGCTGCGGGCGGCTCGTACAACCGCATCCTTCCCTTCCTGCTCGCCTCGGTGCCGATGCTCGATGACGACCGTGTGAGCCTGCCGAAGCTGGACGGCTCGGAACTGTCCGACGCCTACGCATGGGCCACCGCCCGCCCCTGGGTGATCACCCTGGCCGAGGACGCCCGGCCGCTGTGGCGGACCGTCCGCCGGTACGCCCGCATCCTGGGCGAGACCCTGCCCGAGGGACAGGCGGTGTTCATCGAGCGGACCGCCGAACAAACCCTTCGGGTCGCGGCCTGCCTCTCAGCCTCCGAATGCTCCGAGACCATCACAGACGACATGCTGTTCGCCGCCTTCACCCTCGTACGCCGCTCCGTCCAGGACGCCGTCCGCATCACGCGGGGCGCCACCACCCCGAAGACGAAGCGCCAGCCGCTCAGCCTCGCCGACAAGGTCCGGGCCCGCATCGAGATGCACGGCGGACGGGCCACGTCCTCTCAGGTGCTCCCGTACGTGGGGGCGACCACAACGGAGGTCAGGGAACTGCCCGGAATCGCCGTCACCGTGCAACGGGAAGGGAAGACCGGTCGACCGAAGACGGTCTTCACGATCTGCGGTGACAGTTCCCATCACCCTGAGCGCCAGCCGGCGAGCGCGGGCAGTGAGCAGAACCGGGACGCTTCCCGTTACGCGGAGCCGCAGCCGGCCAGCGCGGAGCGTGAGGGGAACAGTGCCACTGTCGTGCACCTCGATGCCTACCGCCCGGCACCCGTGCAGGCCCCGAAGCCCGCGCCCGAACCGAAGCGCTTGGAACCGCTCGCGGACAACCCCTTCCGAGCTCTCCTCTAACCAACCAAAGAAACGCCCCGGCCATCACAGCCGGGGCGTTCTTGCTTTGCTTTGGCTCAGCCCACCACAGCGCGAGCGATCAAAGTCCCGATGTGGTCAGGCTCGGGGGCGTCGAGAACCCGCACATCCGCCGTCTCGAACCCAGCCCGCAGAAGGAGACTTGCCCACTTCCGGGGTGTGTAGCTGTACCGGTACGTGTACATGGCCTTGCCCGCGAACCCTCCCTTGTACATGCCCTGTGGCCCGTACGCACCAGGGATGGCCGGAGGCTGGGAGAAGGCGAGCACGCCGCCCGGATTCAACCGCTTGGCAGCGAGCGGGAGCAGCTTGGCCGGATCGGTGAACCAGGCGGCCCCGAAGATCGAGTAAACGGCGTCGTAGGTGTCCGTCGTGGTGCTCAGGTAGTCCAGCACTTCGGCACACACGAACCGCGTTCTCAACGGGCCCCATCGTTCAGTGGTGTTCGCGACCATGACGGGAGAGAGGTCCACGCCCGTTGCCTTCACGCCTTGCTGTGCGAGGTAGGCCAGCGCTCGCCCGGTACCGCATCCGATCTCCAGGACGGTTGTCGGGTCGCCCAGCAGTTCGGGGCCTGGTCCGTGCCCGGCGTACTGCGTCCAGCAGAAGACAGGGTCGGCGTCGAACACCTTGTCCTTAGTGCTCTCCGCGAAGGTGTCCCAGAGTTCGCGTTCGCTTTCGATGTCGTGTCGTGCGGGCAACGGCGCTTCCTCTGTGTCGGGGCGGGCAAGAAGGTGCCCCCACCCCTGGTTCGGACCGGGGGCGAGGGCACTCTAGTCCCGCGTCAGTGGCTGTCGGGGACCTTGTTGTCACACGGTGAGCAGTCGGACGCGTCCACCGCCCACAGCTCGTCATCGACGGTGAAGCCGTTCTGGCGCAGCAGCTCGGCCGTGCGCATCACGGTGCCATCCCGGCGGCGTTCGATGAGCGGGGCGTGGTGCTTGTACCGCCCGGCGTTGTACTCGTCGCACAGGGCGAAGTACAGGGGCGTGTCGAGGATGAGCTGGTGGACACCGATGTCCACCGTGTACCCGACGCCCATGTCCACGCCGGGGTTCTCCATGGCTGTGATCAGGTAGGCGATGCCCTGCCCAAGGATGCGTTCGGCGAGGCTTCGGACGGCCACGCTGTCACGCAGCAGCAGACGAACCTCGCGCTCCCACAGGTCCTCTACCCCCACATCGGTGACCAGGTGCGGTACTCGCTCCTGCACGGCATTGAGGATGATGCGCGGATCGCGGGTCCGCGTCTGGAGTGCTGTTGCCACCATGTTCCCTTTCTCTCGATGGAGCGGGGTGGTGTACCGGAACCCGTCCCAGCCGCCGGCTGTCGTGCTGGGGACCGGACGAGGGCTTCAGGAGGACGCCGGGCTATGCGTCGTGACCCTGGTCGCGCTGGCGTCGCTGCGCCGACTCGGCGTAGATCAGCGCGTTGATCAGCTTCCGCACGGTGGGCAGGGGCACGGTTCCCAGGAAGACCGACGGCTCACCGGAGAGGGATGCCCGGCCCATCACCTGGGGCCAGGAGTCCGGGTCTCCGACCTTGATGCCCATCTCCGCCAGCACCCGTCCGAACATGAACGCGGTGTCGTCGGCTTTCTTCTTCCCCGCCATGAAGGCGTCGGCTTGCTGGGCGGCTGCTTCGGTGTCCGTGGCCATGAGGAGACGCTAGGGACCGGTGCTCTTCGACGGCCAGGAACTTGCGACTTCTTGCGCGCGGATCTACCTGAGCGCTTCGATGGCCGCAGTGATCAGCGCCTGGGCGCGACCGCCGTAGACAGCCATGCTGGACAGTTCGTTGAACGCCTTGGCGTAGTCGGCGATCTCGCGTGGTTGCACGACGTTGATCTTGGCTGTCAGGTTCTCGACTGCGACCCGCCGGTCATCGAACAAATAAAACGCTTCCAGCGGCCACACCTTCCGCTGACCTGCGGAGGGGATCACCCCGAGCGACACGGACGCCAGAGGCATCAGCGAAAGCAGGTGCCTGAGCTGCCCAGCCATAGTCTCGATGTCACCGATCTGACTCCGGAGAACCCATTCTTCGATCAGGACAGCGAACCGGTGCCCGCCTTCGTATATGAGGCGGCTTCGGGCCATCCGGGCCGGTACGGCCTCGGCGACATCGTCGGGGGTCTCGTGGAAGTCGGTCATCGACCGCATCAGGGCCGTGGCGTACTTGGGGGTCTGGAAGAAGCCCGGGATCACGTTGGAGACGTAGATCCGGAACAGCGAGGTCTGCTCGTAGCCGCTGATCAACCGCTCTTGTGCCTGCCGCAGTCCTGTCCGGTGACGCCTGCGCCACTCGACATACATGGAGTCGGCTGCTCGGGCCGTGGCGATCAGGTCGGCTGCTTGGTCCTCCACCCCACAGGCAGCGCACCACGCACGGATGTCGGCGTCCGTGGGCGCTGCCTTGGCGCTCTGGATTCGGCTCGTCTTCGCAGGGTGCCACTCGCACCGGACGGAGAGCTCATGGCCGGTGATACCGGCGTCCTTACGGATCTCCACCAGCCGCTCGGCAAGAGCTTCGCGGGCGGCCTGGGCGCTGGAGGACGGCGACGTGGACATCTGCTGGCAGTCCGGTGGTGGCGTACGTCAGACCTTGTACTCCTCGTGCGGGATGCCTCGGTCCCACACCGCTTCGAAGGCCGAGGAACATAGCTTGGCGACAGCCGGGTCTTCGGTGATCTCGAATCGGGGATCAGCCCAGTCCCCGTCACCTGTGAAGAGGTTGAACCGAACGAGGTGGTTGTCGAACAGCCAGAAGTCGGCTGCGGGCACTGCGATGCCGAGCGCTTTCCGGCGAGGCAGCCAGCGGACTTGTTCGCCTACGGCGACGTTGACGGCGGTGGTGGCGTGCTCGTACTTGATGTATTCGCTCACCGGCTCGGAGACGATGCGTGCGCGTCGCATGACCACGCCCCGGGCGACGGTCTCACGTACCAGCGACACCCAGCGGGACCAGCCTTCGGACTCCGGGTCGAGGTCTACCTCACCGGTGCGCTTCCACTGCTCGAACTCCTCGGCTTCGCCAGCGACACCGTAGCTGTCACGCATCTCCAGATGGACCGCTGACCCCTGCGCGCTCCGGAGCAGGGTCGGAAAGTCCGGCACGTTCTGCGGCATCGCACGCCTTCCTCAAGATCGGAACCATCCGTAGAGGCAGGGAGATCACCGACTCATGTGCCGGAATCCCCACCGCGTGTCCAGGCACCCACTCGATGCTGCCGACCTCCTCCGCGAGGGCGGCGTCAGCAGTCACGCCTTGGATGATGATCCTCTGCTGCTCGTGGTGCACCCAGACCGTAGCGGACCCTTCTTCCTTCGTCTCAGGGTCCATCCCCACGAAATCTAGTGGCATGGTGATCTCCTGTGTCCACCGGCTTGCGCTCGATTGCATGACCATCAGCCCGGCGGCAAGGGCGCGTCAAGGGCGCGTGCTTGGTGCTGGAGAGCTCCCCGCAGACCGAGATCGCAGCCAAAGCAGCCCTGAGCACGGACGATGGCATGGGCGGGCGGCGTCATGCTGGGGAAATCCTGGGGAGACCCCCTCCAGGGTGGGCATCTGTGCAGGTCAGAGCCTCGTTTCCCGTGAAGCACGCAGATTTATGAAGGCACGAACCAGGTCCAGCGGATCGTGATGGCGCGCAACCTGCCGAAGTAGTCTCCGCACCACCACGAACGGCCCCCGGCGCGATGCCGGGGGCCGTTGCGCGTCGCGGCCGCCCGTACGGCCCAGCGGCGGTGGCGCCGCGGGGCGGGAGCTCGGAAAGTAGCGGTGGGGGACAGGCCGCACCCGCGCTGGAGGGTTTGCTCATGCCCGATGTCACCGGTCCCTACGCGCCCGGCACCCCCTGCTGGGTCGATCTGATGGTTCCCGATCAGCAGGCCGCCCTCGACTTCTACCGGGATCTCTTCGGGTGGCAGGGCGAGCCCGGGCCGCCGGAGGTCGGTGGGTACGCCGTCTGCACGCTGAACGGGAAGGCCGTCGCCGGGGTCATGACCGCGATGGCGCCGGACGACGAGCAGCCCACCCCGCCGACCGTCTGGACCACCTACCTGGCCTCCTCCGACCTGAACGCCACCGAGAAGGCGATCGCCGCGGCCGGCGGCACCGTGATCATGCCGGGCATGGACGTGCTCGCGCGCGGGCGGATGGCCGTGGCCGCCGACCCCACCGGGGCGATCTTCGGGCTGTGGCAGGCCGGGGACTTCACCGGGGCGCAGGTGGTCAACGAGCCCGGAGCGCTGATCTGGAACGAGCTCAACACCGGCGACGCCCAGGCGGCCTCGACGTTCTACTCGGCCGCCCTGGGCGTGGAGACGGTCCCCATGGAGGACCTGCCCGACTACTTCTGCTTCGAGGCGGACGGGCGCATGGTCGGCGGTATGCAGGGCCTGGACAAGCTCCCGCCCGGCACGCCCTCGCACTGGATGACGTACTTCGCGGTCGACGACACCGACAGCGTCACCGACGCGCTCGTCCGCGCCGGCGGCGTGGTGCTCAAGCCGCCGTTCGACATGGTGGCGGGCCGGATGGCCGTCGTGCAGGACCCGTGGGGCGGCGTCTTCGCCGTCATCAACGCCGCCGGACAGCCTGCCTGACGGCCCTCACTCGGCGGTGACCTTCTGGTCCTTCTTCAGCTGGTCGAAGAGCTGCTTCGACTTGGTCCTGTCCCACTTCACCGCGACGCCGTCACTCGGCGTGGGGAAGTTCGCCGACGCTATCGGCACGGTCAGCTGCTTGCCGTCGCCGCCCGTCACGCCCTTCATCGCCCAGAACATCGACGACAGGTCCCACAGCCCCATGTCCTTGTCGACGATGAGCGTGTCGAGCCCGGAGCCGATCACGGGGTAGAGGCGGAAGGGGTTGAGGATCGTGCTCGGCGAGGCGGCCTGCTTCGCCAGGGTGTTCAGGAACTTCTGCTGGTTGCGCATCCGGCCCAGGTCCTGGTCGGCCTCCTGGTGGCGCTGGCGCACGAAGGCCAGCGACTGGGCGCCGTCGAGCTCCTGGCAGCCCGCCTTGAAGTCCGCGCCCGAGTCGCGGTCCTTCAGCGGCTTGTCCAGGCACATCTCCACCCCGCCCAGCGCGTCGACCAGATTGCGGAAGCCGCCGAAGCCGATCTCCGCGTAGTGGTCGATGCGCAGCCCGGTGTTGAACTCGATGGTCTGCGCGAGCAGCTCCGGCCCGCCGTCCGAGTACGCCTGGTTGAGCTTGTGCGTGGAGGCGGGGAACTTCTTGCCGGACTTCTGCCCGGTGAAGGCCGGGATCGTGACGAAGGAGTCGCGCGGCAGGCTCAGCATCGTGGTGCCGTTGTCACCGGTGTGCAGGATCATCATCGAGTCGGTGCGCTTGCCGTCGGCCGACCCGGTGTGGAGCGCCTTCTTGTCGTCGTCCGACAGGCCCTCGCGACTGTCGGAACCCACGATCAGGTAGTTCGTGCCCTCGCCCGACGCGGGGCGGTCCGTCACCTTGGACAGGTCGACCTCGGTGCGCAGCTTGGAGTCCGCCCAGAAGTAGGTGCCGATGGAGACGGCGAGCAGCACCACGACGAGGGTGGTGAGGCCGACCGTGATCCTCTTGCGCCAGTTCGGCGGCGTGGTGCGGGGCGAGCCACCGCGGCCGCGCGGACCGTCGCCGCCGCCACCGCCGCGGCCCGGGCCACCGGGGCCGCCGTGCCCGTAGACCTGGCCGGTGTTGTAGCCGTCGTCGGGGCGGGTCTGCTCCGGTACGCCGGCGTACCCGTCGTCGTAGCCCGGGGCGGGCTGGTACTGACGGGGCGGTGCGGGACGGCGTACGTGCGGCATGGCGCGGGCACCCTCCGGCTCGGGGCGGGCGCTGCCCTGCCCGTACCGGCTCCGCCGCTCGTCGGTCCGTCCATCCGGCCAATCGCTCATGGGACGAGTGTGCCCCCGGTGGCCAGTCGACCGGCAGGTGGCTACATGATCGGGGCAGTGCTGTTGCAGAGCTGATGCAAAACGACCTGCCCACCGGGTCCGGCATACAGTGGTGGACATGACCATTCAGGACCGGAGCCCGGAGACGGACATACCCGGCAAGCCGACGTCGGCTTCTCGCACCACGCTCTCCCACATCATGACGGCGAGCGACACCAATCTGCTGGGCACCGTCCACGGCGGTGTGATCATGAAGCTCGTGGACGACGCCGCCGGCGCCGTCGCCGGGCGGCACTCCGGCGGCCCCGCGGTCACCGCGTCGATGGACGAGATGGCTTTCCTCGCCCCCGTCCGCGTCGGCGACCTGGTCCATGTGCGCGCGCAGTGCAACTGGACCGGCCGGTCGTCCATGGAGGTCGGCGTACGGGTCCTCGCCGAGCGCTGGAACGAGTCGACCCCCGCCACCCAGGTCGGCAGCGCCTATCTCGTCTTCGCCGCCGTCGACGAGGACGGCAAGCCCCGCCGCGTACCGCAGGTGCTCCCGGAGACCGAGCAGGACAAGCGGCGCTACCAGGAGGCCCAGATCCGCCGCACCCACCGCCTCGCCCGCCGCCGCGCGATCATGGAACTCCGCGAGAAGCGGATCGCCGAGGGCATCGAGGACTGACAGCCCCCTCCGCGAGGCCCCTAGAGGTTCTCCGGGCAGAGCACCTGGTCGCCCGTGACCGCCTTGGTGGGGTTCTCCCGCTGCGGCGGGTCCTGCGGGCGCACCGGGCGGACCTCCTTGAAGTCCGCGCCCAGGGTGACCTTCATCAGCGGCCCCTGGCCCGGCGCCGGCCGCAGCTCCGCGCCGGGCAGGGCGGTCGCCAGGGAGCGCGCCGAGCGGTCCCAGCGCGGGTCGTACGAGATCACCGTGCGCGGTTGCGCGACCGGCGTCCGGGCGTCGGCGGGGAGCCCGGTGGTGTCGAAGCCGGTCGCGCGCAGCGCCAGGTCGGTGGCGCGGGCGAGGCCCTCGCGGCCGGAGCCGTTGAAGACCTGGACCCGGACCTGCCCGGGGGCCACCTCGACCGGGACCGGCGGCAGCGCGGGCCGGCCCGGCGCCTTCGCGTCGTGCGGCCGGATCAGCATCCGGTCGGTGAGCGGCCGGTCCTCGCGCAGGGCCTGGAAGAGCCTGGCGGCCGCCTCCTCGTCCCACTTCACCGTCGAGCCGATGTGCGGCACGGGGAAATTCGCCGTGCCGACCGGCACCGAGACGAACTCCGCCGAGGCCGGCGTCAGGTTCCGCATCCCCCGGCCCAGCCGGACCAGCTCACCGCTGCCGAAGCCCCGGTCCGCGCGTACGGAGTCCAGCAGCGTGCTGGAGACCTCCTGGAACTTCACCGGGTTCAGCAGCACGCCGCTGCCGGTGGCCTTGTGCAGCAAGGAGGCGAGGAAGCGCTGCTGGCGCTGCATCCGGCCCAGGTCGGCGGCGCCGTCGAGATGCCGGGAGCGTACGTACTGAAGGGCCTGGCCGCCGTTGAGGCTGCTGGTGCCCGCCGGGAGGTCCAGGCCGCTGTAGATGTCCTTCAGGGGCTTGGCCGTGCACACCCGCACCCCGCCCAGCACGTCGACGGTCCTCATGAAGGTGGCGAAGTCGATCTCCAGATAGTGATCGACGTGCACGCCGGTCAGCCGCTCCACCGTCCGCACGGTCAGGCTGGGGCCGCCCTCGGCGTAGGCGGCGTTGAGTTTCTGCGGGTGGGTGGGGTGCCTGCGGCCGGTCTCGTCGATGTGCTCGGGGATCTCGGCGTAGGTGTCGCGCGGCAGGCTGACGACGGTGGCCCGGTCGTGGTCCGCCGAGAGGTGGGCGAGCATCAGCGTGTCGGTGCAGTGGCAGGCCGCCCCGCCCAGGTGGTAGCGCTGCCGCTGGGCCTTGCTGATCCGGTCCCGGCCGTCGGTGCCGACGAGGAGGACGTTCATCCCCTGCCGCGTCTCGGGCGGCCGGTTCGACAGCCCGCGGAAGGCGTCCACCCGCTCGATCCGGTTCTCGATCCGGGTGACCATCGCGTGCCCGATGCCACCGGTCCCCAGCACCGCCAGCGCCGCCACCGCCGTGAGCCGCAGACCCCAGCGCGGGTGGCGGGGAGCGCCGTGGCGGGCCCGGCGCGGGCGCTGGTTACGGGCCGGTGCGGTCATGAGGAGACCTCCGCGGACGGGACCAGGGACGAGGCCCGGGAGGGCCAAGGACCGATCACGGTATGCCCATACGATCAATGGACCGCGCCCCCACGCCGTTCGGGTCACCCCTGCCACCCGGCCGGGAGCGTCGGTGTCCGCCATTAGCGGTAACGTGACCGCGATGCCACCGGCCCGCGCCCCTGCCGGCGGGTGACCCCCGTACCCCCGAGGAACCATGCCCGAACAGCAGCCTCCCGCCGTTTCCGTGATCATGCCGGTGCTCAATGAGGAGCGGCATCTGCGCACCTCCGTGCGGCACATCCTGGAGCAGGAGTACGCCGGCGAGCTTGAGGTGGTGATCGCCCTCGGCCCGTCCACGGACCGCACGGACGAGATCGCCGCCGAGCTCGTACGGGAGGACCCGCGGGTCCACACCGTGCCGAACCCCACCGGCCGGACGCCCGCCGCCCTCAACGCCGCGATCAAGGCGTCCCGCCACCCGATCGTGGTGCGCGTCGACGGTCACGGCATGCTGTCGCCGAACTACATCGCGACGGCCGTGCGCCTGCTCGACGAGACGGGCGCGCAGAATGTCGGCGGCATCATGCACGCCGAGGGCGAGAACGCCTGGGAGCAGGCCGTCGCCGCCGCCATGACCTCGAAGATCGGCGTGGGCAACGCCGCCTTCCACACGGGCGGCGCGGCCGCGCCCGCCGAAACCGTGTATCTGGGCGTCTTCCGGCGCGAGGCGCTGGAGCAGCAGGGCGGCTACAACGAGGAATTCATCCGCGCCCAGGACTGGGAGCTGAACTTCCGGATCCGCGAGGCGGGCGGCCTGATCTGGTTCTCGCCGGAGCTGAAGGTCTCCTACCGGCCGCGCCCGAGCGTCAAGGCGCTCGCCAAGCAGTACAAGGACTACGGCCGCTGGCGGCATGTCGTCGCCCGCTACCACCAGGGCTCGATCAACCTCCGCTATCTCGCGCCGCCGACCGCCGTCGTGGCCATCGCCGCGGGCGTCGTGGTCGGCGCGGCCGTCACACCGTGGGGCCTGGTCGTGCCCGCCGGCTATCTCGCGGCCATCACGGCCGGCTCGCTGCCCGCCGGCAAGGGGCTGCCGCTGAAGGCACGGGCGCAGATCCCCGTCGCGCTGGCGACGATGCACATGTCGTGGGGATTCGGCTTCCTCACCAGCCCGCGGTCGCTCGCGAAGAAGGTCATCGCCAGCCGCCGGCCGGCGGTCAAGAAGTAGGGCACCCCGGACGGGCCCGGCCCCCGGTGGCCGGGCCCGTCCGGCGTTCCACCCCCGCCGCTCAGAAGCGGGTCAGCGAGTTGACCTTCATGCAGGCCGCCGTGTCGTTGCCGTTGAGCGGGTCCGAGCTCTCGGGCGCCTTGTTGTCGCCCTCCTTGCCCTTCTCCCCGTTCTTGCCGCCGTCGCCCTTGGCGCCGCCGTCCTCGCCCTTGCCGTCCCGGTCGCCCTTGGCGCCGCCGTCGGCGCCCGCGGGGGTCTTCGGGTAGGTCGTGCCCGTACGCCAGTCCCCGCCGATGACCAGGGTCAGCCCGTCGACCGCCGTGGACATGCGCACCGCGGTGTCCGGCAGCCCCAGGGCCTTGGCCAGGGCTTCGGCGTCGCCACGCTGGGACGCCTTGGCGTAGGTGAGGGTCGTATCGGCCTGCGCGCGCGGCGTGGAGTCGGCCGTGGCCTTGGCGAAGCCCTGCTCGACCAGGTGCGCGGCGATGTCGGAGCCGCGGCCGGTGACCACCGGCTGGGCGGCGGTGCCGGTGCCGTTGAAGACGGTCACCGCGATCTCGGCCTTGGGCGCGGCCGGCAGGGACCGCGCGGGGCCCTTGTCGTCCTTCTTCTTGTCCTTGCCGTCGAGCGCGATGTCGTTGCGTACGAGCGAGAAGAGCTTGTCCGCGTCGCCCGGCTTGGGTATGACGTGCGCGTCCGGGTCCTGCGGGTCGGAGATCCAGGGCATCGTCGTCATGGTGATGCGGCCGGACGGGACGCGCTTGATGTCGTTGGCGAGGTCGTAGAGCTTCTTGACCGAGCCGAGGTCCTTGTCGACGGTCAGGGCCTTGGTGGCGGCGTCGGCGAGGTCGGTGAGCTGGCCGGGGTCGGAGAGCTTGGTGCCGGACTTCAGCTGCCGGACCATCGAGTTCATGTACATGTGCTGCGCGTGCGTACGGCCGATGTCGCTGCCGTCCTCGAAGCCGTGGCGGGTACGCAGCCACTGCAGTGCCTGCTCGCCCTTGACCTTGTGCTCGCCCTTCGTCAGACGCAGCCCCGACTTGTCGTCGTAGACGTTGCCGTCCACGCAGACCGGGACGCCGCCGACGGCGTCGGCCATGCTCACCACACCGGCGAAGTCGATCATCATGAAGTGGTCGACGGGGATGCCCGTGAGCTCTTCCCAGGTGGCGACGGTGCAGCCGGGGCCGCCGTTCATCAGGCTGGTGTTGATGATCTGCCGGTTGGTCTCGCGGTAGACCTTGCCGTCCTCAGGGTCGGTGCACTTGGGAATCGTCACCCGGGTGTCGCGCGGGACGCTGATGACCGACATGTTCGTGCGGTCGGCCGAGACGTGCACCAGCATCTGCACATCGGCCAGCGGCTTGCGGTCGGCGTCCTCGCGGGCGCCGCCCAGGGCGACGTTCTCCGGGCTGTTCCGGCTGTCGGAGCCCAGGAGCAGGATGTTCAGGGGACGTTGTCCGGCCGCGTTGGCCGCGCTGCGGTCGAGCCGCTTGTCGCCGAGGTTGAGCGGATCCTTCTTGAGGTTGCTGTTGAGGTGCTCGTAGTAGAAGTACCCCGCGGCCGCCGTGCCGAGGATCAGGACCGCGAGGCAGAGCGCGGTCCAGCGGGCTATTCGGGCGGCGCGGGCGCGCCGGGAGGAGCCGCCGGCCGCCTTGCCCTTCCCGCCGCTCCCGCCCTTTTCGGCCTTGGCATCGTCGCCGTTCGCGGGCTTGCCGCCGTCCCCGCCGTCGCGTGCTCCCGGCACCCCGCCGCGCGCCCGCGGCCCCCGCACACTGCTCTGCCGCATCGGGCCTCCCCTAACTGGTGCGTCCGGCCCGATGGGCAGGCGTGATCATCTCGTCGCTCGGCGCACGCGCGGCGTGCGGTGCGGATGGTACGGCCGTGCCGTGCTCACACGGACGGTCGCCCGATAGTGAGATGCGTATGGGCGGTGCCGGGGTTCACTTGGCGCAGATGTTCTTGTCGTCCGCTTCGATCTTTTGGATGTCCTTCGGCGCCTTGGCCGGTGCCGGAGTGGAGACGGGGGTGCCCGCGGCCTTGAAATCGGCGCCCAGGGTGAGCGTCATCTCCGCGGTCGGCGCCGCGTCGGCCGTGCCCACCTTGAGGGCCTCGGCGGGCAGACCCATGGCCTCCGCGAGCCGCCGGGCCTGGTCGGCCTGGTTGGGCGCGAACTCCAGGACCGTCTTGTCGATCTTCTTGCCGCCCGCGGCGTTGCCGCCGTTGCTGGAGCGCCGCATGCCCTGGGAGTTCTGCATCCAGGTGACGGTCTCCCCGGCGGCCCCCATCCTGCCGCTGCCGTTGAGCACCTTGACCCGTACGTTCGCGGGCTCGGCCTTCGGACCCTTCAGGAGCGCCGACTGCTTGGCGTCCTCCTTCTCCTGGGCCTTCTTCTCCTTCTCCTTCACCTCGGTGAGGGAGACGTCCTCGCGGACCATGGAGAAGAGCTGCTCGGCCTTCGCCTTGTTCAGGACGACGGTCTTGTGGTTCTTGCCCTCGGCGGGGTTGTCGTCGACGGGGACGGTCGCGAAGGTGATGTTCTTGAGGTTGACCCGGCTGAGGTCCTTGGCCAGCCGCGTCAGGTTGCTGACGGAGCCTATGCCGGTGTCGACGGTCAGCGACTTGGTCGCGGCGTTGCCGAGGTTGTAGAGCTTCTTCGGGTTGGTGAAGGTGTCGTCCGACTTCATCTCGCGGATCATCGAGCTCAGGAACTGCTGCTGGAGCTTGATGCGGTCCAGGTCGCTCTCGAAGCCGACGCTGTGCCGGGTCCGTACGAACGCCAGCGCCTGCTCGCCCTGGATCTTGTGCCGGCCCTCGCTGAGCTTGAGGTGCGACTTGGGGTCGTCGATGTCCTTGCCCAGGCACACCTCGACACCGCCGACGGCCGCGGACATCTCCTTGACGGCGTTGAAGTCGGCCATCATGAAGTGACTGACCTTCAGGTTCATCAGCGACTCGACCGTCCGCCATGTGCAGCCGGGGTCGCGGTCCTCCTGGCCCAGGCTCTCGTTGAAGCGGACGCCCTTGGAGCCGGGGATGGTCTTGGTCTTGCCGTCCTTCTTGGTGGTGCACTCCGGGATGTCGGTGATCATGTCGCGCGGGATCGAGAGCGCGGTGGCGTTCGTACGGTCCTCGGAGACGTGGAAGAGCAGCGTGGTGTCGGCGTGGCCGACGCTGCCCTCGTCGCCGTAGCCCTGGTTGCCCTTGCCGTCACGCTTGTCGGTGCCGATGACGAGGATGTTGACCGGGCCCTTGGTGACGGCGGCGTTGTCCACCCCGACGTCGATCTTGTTGAGGTTGTTGTTGAAGTGCTCGTAGAGCAGATACGCGCCCAGCGAGCCGCCCACCAGGACGAAGGCGAGGGTGCCGCCCGTCCACAGCAGGACCTTCTTCTTCGCCGACTTCTTCGGTTTCGGCTTGCGCCGGCCCGTGGCCTGCTTCAGCCCGGCCCGCCGGCCACCGCCGCCACCGCGCTGCGGCGGTACGGCACGACGGCCCGGTGTCGCCTTGGGGCCGCGTGGCGCGGCCGGCTCGGCGGACGAGGCGGAAGCCGCCGCATCGGCGGAAGGGGCCGCGGAGGCAGAGCTGTCACCGGGGGGTGTGTCCGACCCCTCGGTATGGTCAAGACGCAGCTCGTAGCTGCCGGTTTTGGGGTCGTAGACCCACTGGTCGGCGGGGTCGATGCCGCCCGCCCGCCCACGGCCTTGCGCGTCCACGGTCGCTTGAGTCCTCCGTCGGTGCCACGCGGCGCCTACCCCCCCGAGGCGCACGGTCATGTCATCTGTGCAGTGCGCGGTCCACCGGCCGTGCGCACCGGATCGCTCACACTATCCGCCCAGTTCAGCGTCAAGCGACGCCGGTGACAAATTCCACTCCCCTACAACTGGGCAATCTGCCCAATCCCTTCGCCCGGCCGAAAAACCCGATCATGCGTTTCGGGTGTTTCATCCACAGATGCCATGAGCTGCGGTGGTTCCTTCATAGGTGGGCGGTGTGGTGGGTGAGGGAGAGGACGCGGGGGAGGGCGTCGGGGAGTCCGGGGGCGACGCCGACGAGGGGTTCGCCGGGGTGGCCGGGACGCCGGGGGCCGCGGACGGCTCCTCCAGGCCCAAGGGTTCGTCCGACTCCCGCCGCGGCGCCGGGCCGCCGGGCCTGCTGTCCGCCGGCCGGACGTGCGCGCCGACCGACACCGGGCGGTCCATGCGCAGTTGCTGGAAGAGCTGGTCCGCGTCCGGTTGTACGAGCTCGTCGCGGTCGGGGTTGTAGACGTACGGGCGCCGAGGCACCGTCAGGAACTGCACCCGCTCACTGGGGATGCCCCGGACCGTGCGCACCAGGTCGTACATCTTCCGCAGCGTGTCCAGCCCGGCGTCCGTGGTGAGCGAGGACGTGGCCGCGTCCAGGACCGGGTAGAGCCGGGTGGGGTTGAGCAGCACGCCGTTGCTCTTCATCGCCTTGAACAGCGAGCCCAGGAACTCCTGCTGCCGGCCCATCCGCTCGGTGTCGCTGCCGTTGCCGAGGCTGTAGCGGGCCCGTACGTACCCCAGCGCCTGTTCCCCGCGCAGGACCTGACGGCCCGCCGGGAGCTTCAGCCGTGCCTCCGGGTCGTCCACGGACTGGCGCAGGCACACCTCGACACCGTCGATGGCGTCCACCAGCCGCTTGAAGCCGTTGAAGTCCACGATCACGTGGTGGTTGATGCGGATGCCGCTGATGTTCTCGACGGTACGGATCGTGCAGGCCGCGCCGGCGAGCTCGTACGCCCAGTTGAACTGCGCGAATCGCTCGTTCGTCCGGGTTCCGTCCGGTCGCCGGCAGCTCGGGATCTTCGCCATCAGGTCGCGCGGCAGGCTGACGGCGGTCGCGCTGTGCCGGTCGGCGGCGACGTGCAGCAGGATCGTGGTGTCCGAGCGCTGGGTGCCGCTGTCCTCGCCGTACTCGCCGTTGCCGGGGCCGCCGCGCGTGTCGGAGCCGATGATCAGGATGTTCTGCGCGCCGGCCACCAGGGCCGTGGGGCGCTCCTTCTCGTAGCGGGCGAGCTCGTTCGCGGTCTCGGTGTCGGTGGTGATGTTGCTGTCGAGCCGCTCGTAGAGCACCCAGCCCACCGCCACCGCGCCGACGACGAGCACGGCCAGACCCAGCGCCAGCCAGCGCACCCAGCGGCGGCGCCGGGGCGCGGGAGAGAGAGCGTCGGTGCTGTCGTTCACGGCTGCGTCCCTCCCTCATCGGGTGGTACGTGCCTCCGCAGGGGCCTGGTCCGCGCGGGGGTCCGCGCTCGGTCGTTTTCGGTACGTACCCCCCGATCATCGCGCGATCGCGACCGCGCGGCAGGCTCTACAGGGCCGTCACGGTGACGCGCTCGCTCTCCCGGCGCTTGTCCAGGCCCCCGCCGGAGAGCCGGTCGAGGTTGCGGCAGAGCACCACGGAGCCGCCGGCCGCCAGCGGGGCGAAGAGCCCGGCGGACAGGCCGTCCCAGGTGTCGTACGGCAGGCCCGAGAGCATTCGCGAGCCCGGGCCCAGGCCGTGCTGGAAGGCGTCCGTGCGGGCCCGCTCGACCAGCTGCGCACCCGTCAGCTCCAGGCCGCCGACCGCGAGGGCGGGCGCGTCGGCGTCGACCGGGGCGAAAGGCGCGAACCGGTCGCCCTGGCTCGGCACCTCGACGGCGTAGTCGGCGAAGCCCGCCGGCGGCTGGGGGAACCGGCCGCCCAGGGGGCGCAGGGCGAGCGCGACGCGCTCCCCGGAGCAGGCGCGCGCCTCCTCCAGGGTGTCCGGCCCGCTCACCACCAGGTCGGCCGCGGCCGGGTCGCCGCCCACATCGGCCAGTACGCCGACCGAGGAACAGGCGAGCAGCCAGACGGCGGTCTGCCAGTGGGCGGGCAGCAGCAGCGCGAGCCGGTCGCCCGGCTCGGCGGCGAGATCGCCCTGGAGCAGATTGGCGGTCTTCGCCACCCAATTGGCGAAGGTGGCCACGGACAGTTCCACGCGTTCGCCGGTGGCGTCGTCGTAGAAGGTCACGAGCGGGCGGGCCGGGTCCGCGGCGAGCGCGGAACGCAGCAGGTCGGCGGGGGTGCGATCGGTGGCGTTCATCGGCGCCAGCGTACGGGGCGGCAAGGGGTGACGGGCAGTCGGAAAGCCCCGGGCGGACCACGCGCGAACCGACTGGACGTCACTTTCCGAATAGACAGATACATGGGCACATGTCCAGGATTTCTGTCATGCGTGGATTCCTTGTGTCCTCGACCGTGACCGCATGCGCCGCCGCCCTGACGCTGCCCTTCCTCGCCTCCTCCTCCGGGGCCGCCGACACCGGCGCCTCCTCCGCCCGACGGGCCGGCCCCGCGGCCGTGCCCGGCTCGACGCAGTCGCTGCCGCTGGTGCCGCTCGGCCGGACCCGCGGCGCCGGCCCCGCTCCGGAGCAGGGGCTGCTGGAGCGGGAGGTCAAGCCCTTCTCGCTGGTCGGCATCGTCTGGGACGACGCCTCGGCGGAACTCCGCGGCCGGGCCCAGGTGCGCACCCGTGCGGTGGCCGGCGGCTGGTCGGCCTGGCAGGACGTGCAGACCCACGACGACGACCGCCCCGACCTGGACTCCGCGGAGGGGCGTGGCGGGCGGCTGCGCGGCTCCACGGCACCCCTGTGGGTCGGCGCGTCCGACGCCATCCAGGTCAAGGTCCGCCCGGAACCCGCGACCGAACGCACCCCCGAGGGCCGCGCCCTGCCCTCCGGGATGCGCCTGGAACTCGTCGACCCCGGCGAGGACCCGGCCCGCTCCCGGGCGGCGGCGGACCCGGAGGAGAACGCCAGCTCCGCCGCCAACGCCCCGCTCGCGCCGCTCGGCGCCACCGAGATCCCGGCGCTCGCCAGACCCGCCTCGGCCGCCGACATCGCCGCCAGCCGTACGGGCGGCAGGCCGCCGGACGACCCGGAGTTCCCGTTCGACCTGGACCCGCTCGACGAGCTGGACGTCCCCCGCGCCAACGACTACGACGACTTCCCGGACTACCCCGATGACACGGACTATTCGGACTACCAGGACTACCCGGACAGATATGCCGAGGAGGCCGGCGGCTACGTCGGCCCGCGCCCGCGCATCGTCACCCGGGCCGGCTGGGGAGCCGACGAATCGATCCGGGAGAACGGCTTCGCCTACACCAAGAAGGTCAAGGTCGCCTTCGTCCACCACTCGGCCTCGGGCAACACCTACAGCTGTTCGCAGTCGGCGTCAGTCATCCGCGGTATCTACCGCTATCACGTTGTGAGCAGCGGCTGGCGGGACATGGGCTACAACTTCCTTATCGACAAGTGCGGCACGATCTACGAAGGCCGGGCAGGCGGTGTGGCCAAGGCCGTCATGGGTGCGCATACTCTCGGTTTCAACACCAACAGCATGGGCATCGCCGTTCTCGGAACCTTCGCCAAATCCAACCCGCCCAACGCGGCGGTGAAGGCCATCAGCTCCCTCACCGCCTGGAAACTCGGCCTGTTCGGCGGCAACCCGGCCGGCACCGCGACCCTGGTCTCCGGGGGCGGAAACCTGTTCAAGAAGGGCACCAACGTCAAGCTCAAGGTCATCTCCGGGCACCGTGACGGTTACGCCACGGAGTGCCCCGGTGACAAGCTCTACGGCAAGCTCGGCACCGCCCGCAGCACGGCCGCCCGGCTCCAGGGGCGCTGACCTGGCGCGGCGCGCCCCTCCGGTCTGCATACACTGGCCGCCGATCAAGGCCCGGCCCCAGCAGGAAGCAGAGACGACAAGGTGACAGAAGCGATCCTCCTGGTCGGCGGCAAGGGAACCCGGCTGCGCCCGCTCACGATGCACACGCCCAAACCCATGGTTCCGGCGGCGGGCGTCCCGTTCCTCACGCACCAGCTGGCGCGGGCCCGGGCGGCGGGGGTCGAGCACATCGTGCTCGCGACCTCCTATCTGGCCGAGGTCTTCGAGCCGTACTTCGGCGACGGCTCGGCCCTGGGCCTGCACCTGGAGTACGTCACCGAGGAGGAGCCGCTCGGCACGGGCGGAGCCATCCGCAACGTCGCCGCCAAGCTGCGCTCCGGCCCGGGCGACCCGGTCCTGATCTTCAACGGCGACATCCTCACGGGCCTCGACATCGAGGCCCTGGTCGACACCCACCGCACCACGGGCGCGGACGTCTCCCTGCACCTCACCCGGGTGTCGGACCCCCGGGCGTTCGGGCTGGTCCCCACGGACCCGGACGGGCGCGTCACGGCGTTCCTGGAAAAGCCGCAGACGCCCGAGGAGATCGTCACCGACCAGATCAACGCCGGCGCGTACGTCTTCAACCGCGAGATCATCGACTCCATCCCGGCGGACCGCCCGGTCTCGGTGGAACGCGAGACCTTCCCCGGGCTGCTCGCGGCGGGCGCCCACCTCCAGGGCATGGTCGACTCCACGTACTGGCTCGACCTGGGGACGCCGCAGGCGTTCGTTCGAGGCTCGGCGGACCTGGTCCTCGGCCGCGCCCCGTCCCCGGCGGTCCCCGGCCGCTGCGGCGACCGGCTGATCCTCGACACGGCCGAGGTCGCCCCGGACGCCAAGCTCACCGGCGGCACGGTCATCGGCGCGGGCGCCCGCGTGGAGCCGGGCGCACGGGTGGACGGCTCCACGGTCCTGGACGGCGCGGTCATCGAGGCCGGCGCGCAGATCCGCGACTCACTGGTGGGCGCGGGCGCGCGCATCGGGGCCCGTACGGTCCTGGACGGCGCGGTCATCGGCGACACGGCGGTCATCGGCGCGGACAACGAGCTGCGGGCAGGGGCGAGGATCTGGTGCGGGGCGGAGATCCCGGCCGCGGCGATCCGCTTCTCGTCGGACCAGTAGCCATCCGTCCGGGTGATTTCCGGGCCGGGATCCAAGTGGATCGGCCCCCTCCGTTTGTCATCGGCGGGACGTAGGCTGGCGGGATGGCCACCCGCACATGGACCCCGCCGGCCCGGTACGACCTGGGCCGCACCCTGGGCGTCCTGGCGCGCGGCCCCGGCGACCCGGCCTACCGCAGGGACCCGGACGGCTCCATCTGGCGAGCGAGCAGGACCCCGGCGGGCCCGGGAACCCTCCGCATGACGGCCCGCCTGGGCGACATCCACGCCGAGGCATGGGGCCCGGGCGGGGACTGGCTGCTGGAAACCCTCCCGGCCCTCCTCGGAGAGGCGGACGACCCGAGCGCCTTCACGCCCCGCCATCACCTCCTCCACGAGGCGCACCGCAGAAACCCGGGCCTGAGGCTGACCCGCACCGGGCTGGTCCTGGAATCCCTCATCCCGTCCGTCCTGGAACAGAAGGTCACCAGCGACGAGGCGTACCGCGCCTGGCGACTGCTCCTCCAGCGGCACGGCGAACCGGCACCGGGCGCGCCCCGCATGCGCGTGATGCCCGAGCCGCGCGCCTGGGCGCTGATCCCCTCCTGGGAGTGGCACAAGGCGGGCGTGGACGGCAAACGCTCGGCGACCATCATCCGGGCCGCGCGCGTGGCGGCCCGGCTGGAGGAAGCGGCGGCCATGGACGAGGCCGCCGCCGCGGCGCGCCTCCAGCTGGTCCCGGGCATCGGCCCCTGGACGGCCGCCGAGACCCTCCAGCGCAGCAACGGCGCGGCCGACGCGGTGACGCTGGGCGACCTCCACCTGCCGAAGATCATCGGCTACGCGCTCACCGGCGTCCGGGGCACGGACGACGCGGGCATGCTCGACCTCCTGGCCCCGTACGCGGGCCAGCGCCACCGGGCATGCCGCCTGATCCTCCTCACGGGCCGCACCCCGCCGCGCCGCGCACAGCGCTTCTCGGTGAACGACATCAGGGCCCTGTAGGGGAGAGGGCCGGCCGCGAACGGCGGGAGGGTGACGGGGCCGGAGGGGCAGGGCTCCTGGACGCTTACGTGTATTTGTGGCGCCAAGTGCGGGGTGCCCGGAGGAACAGAGGGCAGGGCGCCGTAAATATACGGTCCAGGGGCCCTGCCCCGGAGGCCCCGGCGTCCGGCGCTACGACGGCGCCCCGCGCATCCCTACCGCACCTCGAAGAAGGCGGTGGCGTCCCGAGCAGGCCGAGAGCTGGGCGGGGCAGCCGCATGCCCGACGGCCACGGCCCCCATCGGATCCCACTCATCCGGCAGCGACAGCACCGACCGCACCACATCCCGGCAGAACAGCGTCGACGACACCCAAGCCGACCCCAGCCGCTCACCGGCCAGCGCCACCAGGAAGTTCTGCACGCCCGCCCCCGCCGCGACCACGAACATCTCGCGCTCGGCCGCGTTGCGCCGAGCATCGGGATACGTGTGCGAGCCGTCCATGACCAGGCACGGCACCACCAGATAGGGCGCGTTGCGCAGGACGTCGCCCCGGCGCACCCGCTTGGCGACGCTCTCCTCGCTGAAGCCGTCCCCGCGCAGGTCGGCGATCCACGCGTCCCGCATGGCGTCGAGCAGCCGAACCCGCGAGGACTCCGACTCCAGCAGCACGAACCGCCAGGGCGTCGTGTGATGCGGCGCGGGCGCGGTGACCGCGGCCGCCACGGCGCGCCGCACGGCGGAGCCGTCCACCGGCTGGTCCGTGAACTCCCGGACCGTACGCCGCAGCGTCACCGCTTCCCGTACCGCCTCGGAGGTCCCCAGCCGGAACATGTCGTCGGCGGCGTCCCGGACGAGCGCCCGCGCACCGACGTCGTCGGCCTCCGCGTCCGCCACCACGTGCGGCAGCCCCCGGACCACGGCGACCGGCAGCCCCGCGGCCTTGCCCTTGACGAGGTCACCCGCGGCGGCGAGCTCATCGGCCGTGGCCACGACCGTCACGTTCAGCGGATTGCCGTGCGAGTCGACGCCACCGCGCAGATCGTCGAGCACGCGAACACCGGCGGCGCCGATGGCCACATCCGTCAGCCCGCTGCGCCAAGGGCGCCCGAACGTGTCGGTGACGACGACGCCGACGTCGACACCGAGCGCCTCGCGCAGCCCGGCCCGCAGGGCCCGCGCGGAGGCGTCGGGGTCCTCGGGAAGCAGCAGTATCGTGCCGGCCTCGGTGTTCGAGGCGTCGACGCCGGCGGCGGCCATGACCATCCCGAGCCGGTTCTCGACGATGCGCAGGTCCCCGCGCCGGGCGACGACGCGTACGGCTTCCGCGTCTATGGCGGCCTCGCGGTCCGCGGCCGTCACGATCCGCCCCTCGGCCTTGCTGACGATCTTCGAGGTGACCAGCAGGACATCGCCGTCGGCGAGCCCGGGCATCCCCTGGGCGGTCGCGGCGGCGGCGACGAGCTTGACGAGGTCGTCACCTGGCCGCACCTCAGGGAGGCCGGGCAGGGCCCAGACCCGGTACGCGGGCGGAGACGCGGGCGCGGACGAGGGCGAGCTCATGAGCGGACCTCCTCGGCGAGGCGCAGCGCCTCCGCCGCCATGAGGGCCGTCGCCTCGGTGTCCGTCATCATCAGCGGCACGGCACGGCAGCGGATGCCCGCGGCCTCGACCGCGTCCACCGAGCCCGCGTCCACCGAGTCGACCAGCCACCCGTCGAGCAGTCCGGAGCCGTAGTGGAGCGCCACCGCGGCCGCCGTGGACTCGACGCCGACCGCCGCGAGCACCTTGTCGGCCATGCCGCGGACGGGCGCGTCGCCGACGATGGGGGAGAGGCCCACGACGGGCACGCCGGCCTCGGCGATGGCCTCGCGGACACCCGGCACGGCGAGGATCGTGCCGACGCTGACGACGGGGTTGGACGGCGGGAAGAGGATGACGTCGGCCTGGGCGATGGCGTCGAGGACGCCGGGCGCGGGCTTGGCGCTCTCCGCGCCGACGGGGATGATCGCGTGCGCCGTCGCGGCGGCGCGCAGCCGTACCCAGTACTCCTGGAAGTGGACGGCCTTGCGGCCCTCACCGTCCGGGTCGTCGATCAGGACGTGCGTCTCGACGCGGTCGTCGCTCATCGGCAGCAGCCGCACGCCGGGCTGCCAGCGCCGGCACAGGGCCTCCGTGACGGCGCTGAGCGGATAGCCGGCGGCGATCATCTGGGTGCGGACGATGTGCGTGGCGAAGTCGCGGTCGCCGAGCCCGAACCACTCGGGCCCCACGCCGTACGCCGCCAGCTCCTCCTTCACCGCGAAGGACTCGTCGGCCCGCCCCCACCCCTGCTCCTCGTGGATGCCGCCGCCGAGGGTGTACATCACGGTGTCGAGGTCGGGACAGACTTTGAGGCCGAAGAGGTGGATGTCGTCTCCGGTGTTCCCGATGACGGTGATGTCCGCGTCGGGGACTGCTGACTTGAGGCCACGAAGGAAGCGGGCGCCCCCGATCCCGCCGGCCAGAACCACAATGCGCTGCATGTGATCAGTCTGTCAGCCGGGGGCGGCCCACCGAAGCGCGGTGTGGACAACGGCCGCCCGGCTCAGCCGAGCACGACACCTCGGGCAACGGGCGCCGTGGAGGTGATCAGCGGGGCCCGGTCGTGCATCGGCATCTCGGTGAGCCCGGGGGAGTAGACGTGCAGGCTGACCGCCGGCGCGAGGGAGTCGTTGACGACCTCGTGGGCGTAGCCGGGCGCGAAGACCCGCTGGGCTCCGGCGCGCAGCCGACGCCGGGCGCCGGCCTGCGGTCCCGCGCTCTCGGTGATCTCGGTGAGTTCACCCTGGAGGACGGTGAGCACGCCGGCGGAGGGGCCGTGGTCGTGCGGGCCGCTGCCCTGGCCGGGCACCCAGCTGAGCAGCCACAGCTCATAGCCGGGACCGGTGCGCAGGCGGTGGTACCAGCGGCTCGTGGCGTCGTACTGGACGAGCGGCGCCCAGGAGGCGACGTCGGCGGCGACGGCGCGGGCCAGGCCGGCGAACTCGGCGACGGTGCTGGGGTGGGCGGGCGCGGGCGGCAGCAGGTGCGGGATGGCGAGCGGGTCGCCGGCGATCTGGACGTCGCTGTTCATGTGCGGGATTCCTCGGCGGGTGTGCGGGGCGGCGCAGTGACGGGCGGAGCGGGAGAGCACGACGGCGCGTACGTACACAGGGAGATACGCGCACGGGTGCGGCCCTACGGCGGGGCCACAAGGGTGAATCAGCTGGAGCGCGAGGGCATCAACAGCTGGAACAGCGACAGCGCGCCTGCACAGCGCAGCGGGACCCGTAGGACCGGGTCAGGCTGAGTGCGGCGATGGCTGGCATGCCAACCAAGGTGGCGGGCGCGACTGCGTTCTGTCAACTGCGCGTCCCTTTTGAGGCTAATCTTTCACCTCATCCGGTTACTGTGGGTGTCGAAAGGTTTGCGCAAGCGGGGGTGCGGACAGGTGGCGCTCCAGTCGGGGCTTAAACATCGTTCGACCGGACGGTGCAACGGGATTGCCGCCCGTGGCGTCCTCTTCTCGGAGAGGGAAGCGGGGCGCCCGCGACAGGCGGATGAGTGTGTCCGGACTTGTGATGTTTTGGACACTTTCTGCTTGGCTTTGGTTCCGCAGAGTGAATAAGGGGCCCAATAGCAGATCTCGGCTTGACTGGCCCGGATCCGCACACTTGTAATTTCACCCGTGTCGTTCTGCCGCTTTGATGAAGGCAGCATCACGGGGACGCAAATACAGACGAGGGGCGCACATGACCGAGCTGTTTCAGCAACTGCTGGTCGAGGAGGCGGACGAGGAGCTCGGCTGGCAGGAGCGCGCGTTGTGCGCTCAGACCGACCCCGAGTCCTTCTTCCCCGAAAAGGGTGGATCCACCCGCGAGGCGAAGAAGGTCTGTCTCGCCTGCGAGGTTCGCTCGGAGTGCCTTGAATATGCCCTTGCCAATGACGAACGCTTCGGCATCTGGGGCGGGCTGTCCGAGCGCGAGCGCCGCCGCCTCAAGAAAGCCGCGGTCTGACAAGTCGGATTGGTCGCACGGATCGGATAGTTCATACAGATCCGACCGATCCGATGAACGGTCTTATTGAGGCCCGACTCAAGGCCCGACTCAAGGCCCGACCGGCTCGACAACAAGGTCCGACTCAAGGACTGACTCAAGCCCCGACTTCACGTCAGGCTCGAGGACCGACCGGGAAAACGAAGCGCACTCCGGGCCCGCATACCGGAAATTGCCTCGCCCGTGACGAACGGTCCGTCTCCCGGGGACTCCCCGCAGGAGGCGGACCGCTGTGTTCGCAGCCACTAGTGTGGTGGCCCGTTCGCGACGCACCGCCGCCCCGCAGGGGCGCACCGTCCGCAGTCCAGCACAGCAGTCATCCGGGGGGCGCCCCCCCGGACCCCGGCCGGAGGGCCCGTACCTCGATGTCCGTGCACAGCAATACGGCGGCCCACTACCCGGCCACCGCTGCCCCCTTCGCGTCGGCACCCCTGCCCGGGTTCGACCCCGCCGTACCCCCGGCGTTCCCCCGCCACGTCGTCACGGCCGTCCTCGTCGCCCACGACGGCGCCCGCTGGCTGCCCGACGCGCTGGCCGGGCTGCTCGGCCAGGAACGCCCCGTGCAGAGCGTCGTCGCCGCCGACACCGCCAGCACCGACGACTCCGCCCGGTTGCTCGCCGACGCCCTCGGCGACGACCGCGTCCTGCACCTCGCGCGCCGCACCGGATTCGGCGCCGCCGTCGACGAGGCGGTCCGCACCGTCCCCGCACCGGACCCCGGCGCACTGCCCTACCTCAAGCGCTCCAGCGGCTGGGACCCCGTCAGCCGCACCTGGACCGAGGCCCCCCACGACTTCGGCCGGTCCGACCAGCGCCACGGCGACGACCTCGAACCCGTCCAGTGGCTGTGGCTCCTGCACGACGACTGCGCACCCGACCCCGCCGCCCTCCACGAACTGCTGCGCGTCGCCGACGCCGAACCCGACGCCGCCGTCATCGGACCCAAGCTGCGCAGCTGGTACGACCGCAGACAGCTGCTGGAGGTCGGCGTCTCCATCGCCCGCAGCGGCCGCCGCTGGACCGGCCTGGAGCGCCGCGAACAGGACCAGGGCCAGCACGACCAGGTGCGCCCCGTCCTGTCCGTGTCCACCGCCGGCATGCTCGTCCGCCGCGACGTCCACGAACAGCTCGGCGGCTTCGACCCCCGGCTGCCCCTCATGCGCGACGACGTCGACCTGTGCTGGCGCGCCCACGCCGCCGGCCACCGCGTCCTCATCGCCCCCGACGCCGTGGCCCGCCACGCCGAGGCCGCCGCCCGCGAGCGCCGCCCCGTCGACTGCGCCGGCCGCACCGCCGCGAACCCGCACCGCGTCGACAAGGCCGGTGCCGTCTACACCCTCCTCGCCAACACCCGTGGCCCGCTCCTGCCGTACGTCATGCTGCGCATCGTCCTCGGCACGCTGCTGCGCACGCTCGGCTACCTCCTCGGCAAGGCCCCCGGACAGGCCCTGGACGAACTCACCGGCCTCTTCGGCACCCTGCTGCGCCCCGGCAGACTCCGCGCCGCCCGCAAGCGGCGCGCCGCCGGAGCCGTCGCCCCGAGCGAACTGCGGCCGCTGTTCCCACCGCCCGGCGCCACCGTCCGGGCCACGGTCGAACAGCTCGCGAGCAACCTCGGCGGCCGCTCGGACGCCGAGCTCTCCTCCGCCGGACGCCACGGCGGCGCCGTCGAGTCCGGGCCCGGGGGCGACGACGCGGACTTCCTGGAGATCGAGCAGTTCGCCCGGCTCAAGCGCGTCGCCCGCAAGCCCGCCCCCGTCCTCTTCGCCCTCCTGCTGCTCGTCTCGGTCATCGCCTGCCGCGCCCTGTTCGGCGGCGGCTCGCTGTCCGGCGGCGCCCTGCTGCCCGTGCCCGACGGCGCCTCCGACCTGTGGGCGCGCTACACCGACGCCTGGCACCCGGTCTCCACCGGCACCACCGGCACCGCACCGCCCTACCTGGCGGTCCTCGCCGCCCTGTCGACGCTCTTCCTCGGCTCCACCGGCTTCACCCTCACCCTGCTGCTGGTCTGCTCGGTGCCCCTGGCCGGGCTCACCGCCTACTTCGCTTCCCGCCCGCTGGTCTCCTCACGCCTCCTGCGGGCCTGGGCGAGCGTCACCTACGCCTTCCTGCCCGCCGCCACCGGCGCCCTCGCCACCGGCCGGCTCGGCACGGCTGTCCTCGCGATCGTGCTGCCGCTGATGGCGCGCGCGGCCGTCGCGGGCGCCGGATTGCGGGTGCTCGGCGCGCGCCCCACCTGGCGCGCCTCCTGGACGTACGCACTCCTGCTCACCGTCACCACCGCCTTCACGCCCGTCGTGTGGCCGCTCGCCGTCGTCCTGGGCCTCGGCGTGCTCGCGCTGCACTTCAAGCACGGCGGCGCCGACCGGCTGAAGGTCCACGGGCCGCGCTTCCTCGCCGTCGCCCTCACCCCGCTCGCCGTCCTCGCCCCCTGGTCACTGGACCTGCTCTCCCACCCGAGCCGCTTCTTCACCGAGGCCGGCCTCGACCAGGGGCACGGCTCGCCCGCCCCCTGGCAGCTGCTGACCGGCGACCCCGGCGGCCCGAAGACCCTCAGCGGACTCCTGCTCGTCGGCCTCGTCCTGGCGGCGCTGGCCGCCCTGCTGCGCGCCGACCGGGTCCTCGCGGTCCGTACGGCCTGGACGGCCGCGCTCGCCGCCCTCCTGTGCGCCGCGCTGGCCAACGCGAGCTCCGCCTGGGCCGGACCGGCCACCCTCGTCTACTGCCTCGCGCTCATCGCCGCCGCCGTCGTCGGCGCCGAGGGCGCCCGCGAACGCGTCGCGGCCCTCAGCTTCGGCTGGCGGCAGCCGGTGGCCGCCCTCATCGCCGTCGCCGCCGTCGCGGCGCCCGCGGTCGCCGCCGTCGGCTGGATGGCCGACGGCGCCGACGGACCGGTCGGGCGCCGTCCCGCGGCCCAGGTGCCCGCGTTCGTCGCCGAGGAGGCCGGCACCCGTGACCAGGCCCGCACCCTCGTCCTCGACGGGGACGCCGGCCATGTCGTCTACACGCTCGTACGGGGCGCCGGGGCGCGGCTCGGCGACGCCGAACCGGCGGCGGCCGCCGGCCCCGACAAGAAGCTCGACGCCGTCGTCGCCGGCCTCGTCGCGGGCTCCGGCGCCGACCAGGCGGGCGTCCTCGGCGACTACGCCGTCGGCTACGTCCTCGTCCGCGACAGCGCGCCGCCGGGCATGGGCCGCGTCCTGGACACCACCCCCGGCCTCACCCGGCTCAGCCGGCAGGACAGCAGCTCGCTGTGGCGGGTCGACCGGGAGGTCGCCCGCGTCACCGTCGTCGCGGGCGCCGACCAGGACGCGGCCCGTCGCACCGCGCCGGTGCCGGTGGCGGCCGGGCCCGTCGAGGCCCGCACCACCGTCCCCGCCGGCGCCGAGGGCCGCCTCCTGCGGCTCGCCGACAAGGCCGACCCCGGCTGGGAGGCCACCGTCGACGGCCGCGCCCTCAAGCGCGTCACCCTCGACGGCTGGGCGCAGGGCTTCCAGCTCCCCGCCGCCGGCGGCAAGCTGGTGCTGACCTACCGGACGCCGCTGTCGCACACCGTCTGGGTGTGGGCGCAGGGCCTGCTCGCGGCCGTCCTGGTCGTGCTCGCCCTCCCGGGCCGGCGACGCGAGATCGACGACGACCTGCCGGAGCCCGCGACCGCCGCCCCCGCACCGGCGCCCGCGTCCGTACCGGCGCAGCCCGCCGCCGGCGAGGGCCGCCGCGCCCGCAGGCTGCGGGCCGCCGCCGCCGAGGCCGAGCGGCCCGCCGAGCCCGTGGCGCCCCCGGCGCCCGCCGCCGAGCTCCCGGCCGATCCGTACGCGGGCGGGACGGCCGATCCGTACGCGGCCGTGCCGGACCAGCAGCAGTACGGCGGCGAGGGCTGGGACGCCGCCCAGGGCTACCCCGGCGGCTACGGCGGGCAGCCCTACCAGGAGGGCTACGACGGCTCGTACCCCCAGCAGGGCCACCCCCAGGACGGCTCGTACCCGCAGCAGCAGTACGCGGCGGATCCGTACGCGGCCGGCGCCTACGACCCGTACGGCTACAGCGCGCAGCCCTACGACACGACGTATGACACGACGTACGGCGGCGCCACGCGGCCGCACCGCGACGGGAGCGAGCAGCAGTGAAGCGCACCACCCTGTCCCTGTTCGGTGCCGTGGCGGCACTCGCGGCCGTCACGGGTGTCGCCGTGGTCACCGCGCCGGCGGACGGCGCCCGTACGCCCGCGAAGTCCGCGCAGCGGCTGCCGGTGCAGCGGTCCATGGCGCTGTGCCCGGCTCCGACGACCTCCGACGTGGCGGAGACGACGTACACGGCCTTCGCCCCGCAATCCGGGGACAAGGCGGCGCGGAAGGCGGCGGAGCTGGTGGCGGCCGCGGCCGGCGGCAGGAAGGACGACGCGGGCAAGGGCGCGAACGCCAAGGACGCCAAGGAAAAGAAGAAGGACGACAAGAGCGCGGTCGCGCCGGGCACGTCCGTCCTCTCACTGAAGGAGCCCGGCAAGCCCGCCACGGCCACCACCGGCAGCTCCGAGGCGCCCGCCCTCATCGGCAGCGCGGAGGGCGCCCTCGCGCCCGGCTGGAGCGTGCAGCAGAGCACCGTGGTGAGCGCGGGCAGCGGGCGCGGACTGCACGGGCTGAGCTGCACGGCGCCCGACACGTCCTTCTGGTTCCCGGGCGCGAGCACCGTCAAGAGCCGCCAGGACTACGCCCATCTGACCAACCCGGACGGCACGGCGGCCGTCGTCGACCTGGAGCTCTACGGCAAGGACGGCCGGATCAAGGCGGTCGGCGGGGAGGGCGTCACCATCCCGCCCCGCTCCACCGTGCCGGTGCTCCTGTCGACGCTGACGGACGCGCCCGCCGAGAACATCACGCTGCACGTGGCGGCCCGCTCCGGCCGGATCGGCGCCGCGGTGCAGGCGTCCGACGACAAGGCCGGCGGCGACTGGCTGCCGGCCTCCGCCGGACCGGCCGCGAACGCGGTCCTGCCCGGCATCCCGGCCGACGCGACCTCCGTACGGCTCGTCGCCTTCGCGCCCGGCGCGGACGACGCCGACCTCAAGCTGCGGTTCGCCGGGCCGAACGGTTCGATCACCCCGGCCGGCCACGAGACGCTGCACATCAAGAGCGGCATGACGGCGGCCGTCGACCTCGGGGACGTCACCAAGGGCGAGGCGGGATCGCTCCTGCTCACCGGGGAGGACGGCGGAGCGCCGGTCGTGGCCGCGCTGCGGGTCACGCGCGGCAAGGAGGACAAGCAGGAGACGGCGTTCATCCCGGCCACGCCGGCGATCGAGCGGCGCGGCACCGTCGCCGACAACCGCGCCAAGGGCAGCACGCTCGCCCTGGTCGCGCCCGGCAAGGAGGCGGCGCAGGTGAAGGTCACGTCGTCGGCGGGCAGCGAGGGCGGCGGTCCGGTGAGCAGGACCTACACCGTCAAGGCGGGCACGACGCTGACCGTGGAGCCGCCGCAGCCCGCCGGCGGCAAGGGGTCGTACGCGGTGACCGTCGAGCGGGTCTCCGGCGGGCCGGTGCACGCGTCGCGGACGCTGTCGCTGCCGAAGGACGGTGTGCCGATGTTCACCGTCCAGCCGCTGCCGGACGACCGTTCCACGGTGGCGGTCCCGGCGGCCGAGCAGGACCTGTCGATGCTCAACCGCTGAGCCCGCGGCGGACGCTCCTTCCGGGAGCGCTAGTCCTGTCCATAGCGCGGATCCACCGACTCCGGGGCGAGCCCGAGGAGTTCGGCGACCTGCTCCACCACGACCTCGTGCACGAGCAGGGCGCGCTCGTCGCGCGTCTTGGTGCGGATCTCCACCGGGCGGCGGTAGATCACGATCCGGTCGGGCGCGTCACCGTGGGCGGCGACGTACCGGCCCAGCGGCACGGACTCGCCGTCGAAGTCGAAGACGTCCAGCCCGTCCGGGTCGCCGGAAGTGCCCGGGGAGTCGCGGAGCGTGACCGGCACCTCGCGTACGACGAAGTCGACCGCGGAGAGCTGCGGCCAGCGCCGCTCCAGCCGCTCCGCCGAGTCGTGCACCAGATCCACGAACGCCTCGCCGCGGCTGACCGACAAGGGCACTTGGGGCGGGGCGATCGGGCCGCGCATGCCCCGTCCGTGGCGGTCGCGGTGGCGCGGGCGAGGCTCGGAGCGGCGAGGAGGTACAGGGCTGTCCATCACTCCTGAGGGTATCCGCCGGCCGGCCGCGCGCACGCGGTGATCGCGCATCCACGGCATGTCGCCGGATGAACATTTCGGTCACCTCTGCGATCAATTACGGCCAGGCGCGGGATCGGATGACGCATGCCGAATGACACAGTGCAGGTGGGTACATGACAGTTTTCGCCCCGAACGGCGCCTGCTTCCAGGGACTCCGTGCAGGTCAACCGACCGGTGCGGAAACGGTGTCCACGGGACGAACCGGGACGACACGGGGGAGTGAGCCGGGGGAGTGTCGTCGCGGACCGCTCAAGAGTGCGGTACCGTCCAACCTCGTGAGCCCTGTACGTCGCTGTTCGCGCACCGCGTGCGGCCGCCCGGCCGTCGCGACGCTGACGTACGTCTACGCCGATTCGACCGCCGTTCTCGGACCGCTCGCCACCTATGCGGAACCCCACTGCTACGACCTGTGCGCCGAGCACTCCGAGCGGTTGACCGCGCCCCGTGGCTGGGACGTCGTCCGGCTCGCCCTCGACAGCGGCCCCTCCCGGCCCAGCGGTGACGACCTCGAAGCGCTCGCCAACGCCGTGCGCGAGGCGGCCCGCCCGCAGGAACGTCTCGCGAGCCCGCACACGCCGGGCGCCGTCGGGCCCAACGGCCGTGAGGCCGACCCGATGGAGGTCGCCCGCCGAGGCCACCTCAGGGTGCTGCGTTCACCCGACTCCTGACGCCTCGACGTCCTGTCACCCCCGTTCTCACCCGTCCGGCGTCCCGGATTGTCAGTCCGTCCGGGTAGGTTTGTTCCCCCGTACCGGACTCCAGGAGGGGTTGGCTGTGGCTGATCTGTCGCAGATCGTGAAGGCGTACGACGTGCGCGGCGTCGTCCCCGACCAGTGGGACGAGGCGCTGGCCGAGCTGTTCGGTGCCGCGTTCGCCGAGGTGACCGGCGCGGACGCGATCGTGGTCGGCCATGACATGCGGCCGTCCTCGCCCGGCCTCTCGCGCGCCTTCGCGCGGGGCGCGGCGGCGCGCGGCGTGGACGTCACCGGCATCGGCCTGTGCTCCACCGACCAGCTCTACTTCGCCAGCGGCCAACTGGACATGCCCGGCGCGATGTTCACGGCCAGCCACAACCCCGCGCAGTACAACGGCATCAAGCTGTGCCGGGCGGGTGCCGCTCCGGTCGGCCAGGACACCGGCCTCGGCGAGATCCGCACGCTCGTCGAGGGCTGGGCGGAGACGGGCGCCCCCGCGCCCACCGCCACCGCCGGCACGATCACCGAGCGGGACGTCCTCACCGACTACGCCGCGTATCTGCGCTCGCTCGTCGACCTGCGCGCCATCCGGCCGCTGAAGGTCGTCGTCGACGCCGGCAACGGCATGGGCGGACACACGGTGCCCACCGTGTTCGACGCCCTGCCGATCGACCTGACGCCGATGTACTTCGAGCTCGACGGCACGTTCCCCAACCACGAGGCCAACCCCCTCGACCCGAAGAACCTCGTCGACCTCCAGGCGAAGGTCCGCGAGACCGGCGCCGACATCGGTCTCGCCTTCGACGGCGACGCCGACCGCTGCTTCGTCGTCGACGAGCGCGGCGAGCCGGTCTCCCCGTCCGCGATCACCGCCCTGGTCGCCGCCCGCGAGCTGGCCAAGCACCCCGGCGGCACGGTCATCCACAACCTGATCACGTCGTGGTCGGTGCCGGAGGTCGTCAAGGAGAACGGCGGCAAGGCGGTCCGTACGCGCGTGGGGCACTCCTTCATCAAGGGGGAAATGGCCCGCACCGGCGCGATCTTCGGCGGCGAGCACTCCGCGCACTACTACTTCCGCGACTTCTGGAACGCCGATACGGGCATGCTGGCCGCCCTGCACGTCCTGGCGGCGCTCGGCGGCCAGGGCGGGACCCTGTCCGAGCTCGTCCGGCAGTACGACCGCTACGCCGGCTCCGGCGAGATCAACAGCACCGTCGCCGACCAGGCCGACCGCGCCGCCGCCGTCCGCGCGGCGTACGAGGGCCGCGACAACACCGACCTCGACGACCTCGACGGCCTCACGGTCACCACCCCCGACTGGTGGTTCAACCTCCGCGCCTCCAACACGGAGCCCCTCCTCCGCCTGAACGTAGAGGCCCGCGACCCCGAAACGGTGGCACGAATCCGCGACGAGGTCCTGTCGATCGTCCGCGCGTAGCGGGCGGGGGCCCGCCCGCAACTCGGGGGCGGGGCGGCCGGGTTCCGCTGAGCACGGGGCGGCGCCGGACGGCGCCGGTGGGCCACCGCCGCGGCGGGGGTGCGGGCGGCGGTTCCGGTCCGCCAGCAACTCCCCGCCGCGACGGCGACCGGCCACGAGGCCGTGGCCCGGCGGTGCCGAAATCACCGCGACGAGGGCGGCGCTCCGAGCCCGGCGGCCCCGGGACCCCTGTCCGGCGGGGGTGCGGGCGGCGGCCTGGCCCGCCAGCAACTCTCCGCCGCGACGGCGATCAGCCACGAGGCCGTGGCCCGGCGGTGCCGAAATCGCGGCCGCAAGGGCGGCGCTCCGCAGACCGGATCCCGGTGCCGGGAGCCTCGTCACCCAAAGGTTGGGCGGCGGGCCGGCCCGCCGGCAACTCCCCGCCGCGACGGCGACCGGCCACCACGTCGCGGCCCGGCGGTGCCGAGATCACCGGCCGCAGGAGCGGCGCCCCGCGGGCCGGGCAGCGCCACCGCAGGGGCAGGGGCAGAGCGGGTCCGGTCCGCTGCAGATTTCCCGCCGCGACGGCGACCGGCCACCACGCCGCGGCCCGGCGGTGCCGAAATCGCGGCGCCCGGCGGTTCCGGGATCCCCGTCCCGCCGGGTGCGGGCGGCGGTTCCGGTCCGCCGGTACTCCCCGCCGCGACGGCGACCGCCCGGCGGCGCCGGCCACACCCCCGGGGCCACCCCACCCATATCTCCGCCACCCCCAGTGGGAACGACTACGCTGGCCGGACAGAACACGCACATCCCGAAGGGAACCCCCCATGCCGCTCGAAGCCGGTCTCCTGGAGATCCTCGCCTGTCCGGCGTGCCACGCCCCCCTCCGTGAGGAAGCCGCCTCCGAGGAGCGCTCCGAGCTGGTGTGCCAGAGCCAGAGCTGCGGCCTGGCCTACCCCGTGCGCGACGAGATTCCCGTCCTGCTCGTGGACGAGGCCCGGCGCCCGGCCTGACCCCGCCCCCGCCCTGAGGCGCACGCCACAGGGCGGCCCGCAGGCCGCGGCGTACGCCACGGCGATCGGAGGCTGATCAACGGTGTTCGACGAGTCACTCCTCGATGACCCCGACGCCCTGTCCCGAGCCGATGTCCACGGACTCCTGCGCGGCGCCGCCGAATCCGGCGCCCGGGTCCGTACGGCCGCGCGGAACAGCGTCGAAGCGGGCATAGACGGTCTCCGGCCGGACGGGCGCCCGCGCGCCGTCCTGGTCGCCGGCCCCGGCCCCGCCGCCGGCTGCACCGCCGACCTGCTCACCGCCCTCGCCGGCGGCAGCGCGCCCGTCTCCCTGATCCGCCCGACCGGCGTCGCCCCCGCCCCCGGCGCCCTGCTCTGGACGCTCCCCGGCTGGACGGGCCCGCTCGACCTGCTGCTCGTCGCCAGCCCGGACGGCACCGAACCCGGCCTCGCCATCCTCCTCGAACAGGCATACCGGCGCGGCTGCTCCGTCGTCTGCGTCAGCCCGGCCGGCTCGCCGCTCGCCGACGCCACCGCTCAGGCCCGCGGCCTGGCGATCCCGCTCACCAATTCCCCGAGCGAGTCCCTGGCGAGCGAGGAGCCCCCCAGGGGCAGGGTCGCACTGCCCATCGGCCCCGGCCTGCTCTGGTCGCTGCTCACCCCCTTGCTGACCCTCGCCGACCGCATCGGCCTGCTCGCCGCGGACACCTCCGCGATCGAGTCGCTCGCCGACCGGCTCGACCAGGTCGCCGAGCGCTGCGGCCCGGCCATCGCCACGTACAGCAACCCCGCCAAGACCCTCGCGGCCGAGCTGGCGGACACCCTCCCCCTGATCTGGACCGAGGGCGAGCTCGCCGGCGCGGCCGGCCGGCACTTCGCCACGGTCCTCGCCGCGCTCGCCGGCCGCCCCGCGCTCGCTGCCGAGCTCCCCGAGGCGCTCACCCTGCACGGCACGCTGCTCGCCGGGGACTTCGCGGCCGGAGCCGACCCGGAGGAGTTCTTCCGCGACCGGGTGGAGGAGCCCGAGGCGCTGCACGTCCGGGTCGTCCTGCTACGCGAGCAGGAACCGGACGTCACCTCGCCCGCCCCCGCCGCCCGCGAGCTCGCCCTCCAGCGCGACACCCCCGTCAGCGAGCTGGAGGCGGTCGACGCGGAGACCGCGCTGGAGACCGCCGCGGAGCTGCTCGCCATCACGGATTTCGCCGCCGTCTACCTGGCCCTCGCCTCCACCCCGTAGACGGCCCGTAGAAAGGCCCCAGAAGGCCGCCGCACAAAGGCCGTGTCCAGGCCCCACCACCGGACATCAGCCCGTACGAACAGTCAGGAACCGCGCCCATGGACCGCCTCGCCAACACCGTGCGCCCCTACGCGTGGGGATCCACCACCGCGATCCCCGAACTCCTCGGCACCACCCCCACCGGCGAGCCCCAGGCCGAGCTGTGGATGGGCGCCCACCCCGGCGCCCCCTCCCGCGTCGACCGCGGCGACGGCCCGCGCCCGCTGTGCGACGCCATCGCCGACGACCCGGAGGCCGAGCTCGGCGCCGCCGCCGTCCGGCGCTTCGGCCCGCGGCTGCCGTTCCTCTTCAAGCTCCTCGCCGCCGCGTCCCCCCTCTCCCTCCAGGTCCACCCCGACCTCGAACAGGCCAGGGCCGGCTTCGCCGACGAGGAGGCGCGCGGCGTCCCGCACGACGCGCCGCACCGCACGTACAAGGACGCCAACCACAAGCCCGAACTGCTCTGCGCCCTCACCCCCTTCGAGGGCCTGTGCGGCTTCCGCGCCCCCGACAGGACCGCCGAGCTGCTCGCCGCCCTCGACGTCGATCCCCTCAAGCCGTACGTGGACCTCCTGCACGCCCGGCCCGAGTCGGACGCCCTGCGCGAGGTCCTCACCGCGGTCCTCAGCGCCGAACCCGCCGCCATCGCGGAGACCGTCGCGGCCACCACCGCCGCCGCCGAGCGGCTCGCCGCCGAGGACGGGCCGCACCGGGCCGCGTACGCCGCCTACGCCGGGCTCGCCCGCCACTACCCCGGCGACCCCGGTGTGATCGCCGCCATGCTCCTCAACCACGTATGCCTCCACCCCGGCGAGGCGCTGTTCCTGGGCGCCGGCGTCCCGCACGCCTACCTCGACGGCTTCGGCGTCGAAATCATGGCCAACTCGGACAATGTGCTCCGCTGCGGTCTGACCCCCAAGCACATCGACATCCCCGAACTGCTGCGCGTCGTCCGCTTCGAGAGCACCACCCCGGCCGTCCTGCGCCCCGAGGCCGACGCCGGCGGCGAGGAGGTCTACGCGACGCCCACCGACGAGTTCCGCCTCTCCCGCTACGTCTTCGCACCCGCCTCGGAGACGCCGGCGGCCCTGCCCGGGGGCACCCCGCAGATCCTCCTGTGCACCACCGGCTCCGCCGTGCTCCGCGCCGCCGACGGCACCGAGCTCCCCCTCGGGCGGGGCGAGTCCGCGTTCGTACGGGCGGACGAGCGCGTCGAGCTCGCCGGCGACGGCGCCACGGTGTTCCGCGCCACAGTCGCGGTCCGAGCCGTAACTCCGCCCGGCGGCTGCAACAATGGCCCGCCGTAAAGGAAGAGCAAAGCAACTGCTGGGGCGGAAGGGACATCCCGCACATATGAGTGCAACAGGCGGAACCAAGGCCATCGTCGCCGCGCTTGGCGCCAATCTGGCCATCGCCGTGGCGAAATTCGTCGCGTTCGCGTTCAGCGGCTCGCCGTCGATGCTCGCCGAAGGGGTGCACTCGGTCGCCGACTCCGGCAACCAGGCGCTGCTCCTGCTCGGCGGCAAGAAGGCGCAGAAGAAGGCGAGCGAGGAACACCCCTTCGGCTACGGCCGAGAGCGCTACATCTACGGATTCCTCGTCTCCATCGTGCTGTTCACGATCGGTGGCGTCTTCGCCCTCTACGAGGGCTACGAAAAGATCAAGGAACCGGACGAGCTCAAACACTGGTACTGGCCGATCGGTGTGCTCGTCTTCGCGATCCTCGCGGAGGGCTTCTCCTTCCGCACGGCCGTCAAGGAGTCCAACGAGCTGCGCGGCAAGCAGTCCTGGAGCCAGTTCATCCGGACGGCCAAGGCACCCGAACTGCCCGTCGTCCTGCTGGAGGACCTCGGCGCCCTCGTCGGCCTCGTCCTCGCCCTCGCCGGCGTCGGCCTGACCCTCGCCACCGGCGACGGCATCTGGGACGGCATCGGCACCATGTGCATCGGCGCCCTGCTCGTCCTGATCGCGCTGGTCCTGGCCGCCGAGACGAAGTCGCTGCTCCTCGGCGAGGCCGCCGGCCCCGAGCAGGTGGCGAGGATCCGCGCCGCCGCCGTCGACGGCGAGACGGTCACCGCCGTCATCCACATGCGCACGCTGCACCTGGGCCCGGAGGAACTGCTCGTCGCCGCCAAGATCGCGGTGCCGCACGACGACACCGCCGTGGAGGTCGCGCGGGCCATCGACGCCGCCGAGGCCAGGATCCGCGAGGCGGTGCCCATCGCCCGGGTGATCTATCTGGAACCGGACATCTACAGCGCGGAGGCCGCCGCCGCGGGCGAGGACCCCGCCACCACCCCCGGCGGCCCGAACCGCCACTGACGACACCGCATGGCGTACGTACGTGAAGGCCCCCGCACCCAGGACGGTGCGGGGGCCTTCACGTGCGACGCCGTGCGCCTACTCGATCTCGCCCAGGACCCTTATGAGCGCGGTGGTGTCCGGGGCCACCAGCAGCCGCTCCCGGAAGCCGGGGTCCATCAGCTTGCGCGAGAGCATCGCCAGGATGCGCAGGTGCTCGTCGCCCGCGGCCGCCTCCGGCACCGCGATCATGAAGACCAGGCGGGCCCGCGTACCGTCCAGCGAGCCCCACTCGACGCCCTCGGCGGACCGCGCGAAGCCGACGACGGGCGCCGAGACCGCGTCCGTCTTGGCGTGCGGAATCGCGATCTCCTCACCCAGGCCGGTCGTACCCAGCGCCTCCCGCGCCAGCGCGGCGGCGACCAGGCCGTCGACATCACGGACCTTCCCGGTGGCGGCCAGCAGCTCGGCCAGCTCGCGGATCGCCGCCTCCTTCGTCCCGGCGGCGAGCAGCGGCCGCACCGCCGACGCGGAGAGATGGCCGGAAAGGGTGGAAGCGGGACTGCCGGCCGCCACCGGGCGCACGGCGGGCACCGCGGCCGCCGCCACACCCGTCACCCCCGCCGGTGTCCTAGTGCCCAGCGCCATCAGGGTCACCGTCGTCAGAGCCGTCACCACCGCGCCGATGGCGATGGCCACGAAGAACATCGGCACCCCGCCGACCGCGCCCAGCACCGCCACGATCGGACCGCCGTGCGGCACGGAGTCCTTGACCGCCGCGAGGCCCGCGACGGCACCCGCCACGGCGCCGCCGAGCATGTTCGCGGGGATGACCCGGGCCGGCCGGGCGGCCGCGAACGGGATCGCGCCCTCCGTGATCCCGAAGAACCCCATGAACAGCGCCGCGAACCCGGTCTCCCGCTCCTGCGCCGTGAACATCCCGCGCCGCACCACCGTCGCCAGACCCTGACCGAGCGGCGGCACCGGGATGGCCGCCGCGCACATGCCCATGATCTCCGGGTTCCGGGAGACCAGACCCGCGCCGAAGAGGAACGCCGTCTTGTTGACCGGCCCGCCCATGTCGAATGCGATCATCAAGCCGAGGAGCACCCCGAGCAGCGCCGCGCTCGTACCGGTCAGGCCGCTCAGCCAGCTGGTCAGGTGCTCGAAGACCCAGGCGATCGGCCGGCCGATGACATAGACGAAGAACAGGCCGAGCGCGGTCGTCGACACGATCGGGATCACGATGACCGGCATGATCGGGCGGGCGAACCCCGGAACCCGCATCTTCTTGATCCACAGCACCAGATAACCGGCCAGGAACCCGGTGGCGATCGCCCCGATGAAGCCCGCGCCCGCCTTGCTGTCGTACAGCTCCCCGTGGCCCGCGATCCAGCCGCCGACCATGCCCGGCACGAGTGCGGGCCGGTCACCGATGGCGTAGGCGATATAGCCGGACAGGATCGGGATCATGAGCGTGAAGCCGATGACGCCGATGTCGTTGACGGACTTCCAGAAGGAGCTCTCGAAGACGATCCCCTCGGGCGTGGTGTGCCCGCCCAGCGCCAGCGACACCGCGATCAGCAGCCCGCCGACGACGACGAACGGGATCATGTACGAGACGCCGTTCATCAGCGCCTTGTAGACGGCGCCGCGCTCCCTGCCGCCGTCCAGCGCCAGGGAGGCACCACCGCCGCTCCCGCCGGACCCCCGGCCGTCCTCGTACACGGGCGCCCTCCGCACCCGCTCGATGAGCCGCTCCGGATGGTGAATGCCCTCCGCGACACCGACCGACAGCACCCTCTTGCCCACGAAGCGGCTGAGGTCGACGTCCTTGTCGGCGGCGACGATGATGCCGTCGGCCTGGCTGACATCGTTGTCGGTGAGGACGTTCTCGGCCCCGATCGACCCCTGGGTCTCCACCTTCATCACATGGCCGAGCGCCTGCGCCGCCTGGGCCAGCTTCTCCGCGGCCATGTACGTGTGCGCGATGCCGGTCGGACAGGCCGTCACGGCCAGCAGTCTGAGTCCCGGCCCCCCGGCGCCCGCGCCGCCGGAGGAGGTGTCCTCGGGGGAAGCGCCCTCGGGAGGATCGGCCGGACTGATCACGTGGATCTCCTCACAACTCAACGCGCGCGTGGAGCGTGCCGCTTCCTCGCGCTGCTCGCATCCTGCAACACGTGACCTGCGGAGCAAAGGGATGACCTGCCGGACCATCAGGTGCCGCCGTCCGCAAGGAACTCGCCCCCTGACCGGAACAGGGCCGAGTGGGGCTGGGGTTCGCCGGGCCCCCGGTGTAGATTCGTGACCAGAGCCAGACGTCGCTGCTGATGGCGGTCGGGCGGCCCGCGCGACGGACCGGCCGAGGGAGAGAGGGCCTCCGACGGACTGCGCTGCGGCCAGGGGACAGGTGCGTCAACTCTGACGGCCTCTGTCCAGGTCCTGTCGCTTCTGCGGCAGGCAGCCTGACCGCGTGCCCAGTCGTACCCACACCCTCGCTCGCCCCTTCAGGAGGAGCAGCCCGTATGACCACCACCTCCACCGGTCAGGACTTCAAGGTCGCCGACCTGTCGCTGGCGGCCTTCGGTCGCAAGGAGATCACCCTCGCCGAGCACGAGATGCCCGGTCTGATGGCGATCCGCAAGGAGTACGCGCAGGCGCAGCCGCTGGCCGGCGCCCGTGTCACCGGTTCGCTGCACATGACGGTGCAGACGGCCGTGCTCATCGAGACGCTGGTGGCGCTGGGCGCTCAGGTGCGCTGGGCGTCCTGCAACATCTTCTCCACCCAGGACCACGCGGCCGCCGCCATCGCGGTGGGCCCGAACGGCACGCCGGAGGACCCGCAGGGCGTGCCGGTCTTCGCCTGGAAGGGCGAGACCCTGGAGGAGTACTGGTGGTGCACGGAGCAGGCGCTGACCTGGCCGGGCACCGTCACCGGCGGCCCGAACATGATCCTGGACGACGGCGGCGACGCCACGCTCCTGGTCCACAAGGGCGTCGAGTTCGAGAAGGCCGGCGCGGCCCCGGACCCGTCCACCGCGGACAGCGAGGAGTACGCGCAGATCCTCACCGTCCTGAACCGCACCCTCGGTGAGAACCCGCAGAAGTGGACCCAGCTGGCGTCGGAGATCCGCGGCGTCACCGAGGAGACCACCACCGGCGTCCACCGCCTGTACGAGATGCAGCAGGCCGGCTCGCTGCTCTTCCCGGCGATCAATGTGAACGACGCCGTGACGAAGTCGAAGTTCGACAACAAGTACGGCTGCCGCCACTCCCTCATCGACGGCATCAACCGCGCCACCGACGTCCTCATCGGCGGCAAGGTCGCGGTCGTCTGCGGCTACGGCGACGTCGGCAAGGGCTGCGCCGAGTCCCTGCGCGGCCAGGGCGCCCGGGTCATCGTCACCGAGATCGACCCGATCAACGCCCTCCAGGCGGCGATGGACGGCTTCCAGGTCACCACCCTGGACGATGTCGTCGAGATCGCCGACATCTTCGTCACCACCACGGGCAACAAGGACATCATCATGGCCGCCGACATGGCCAAGATGAAGCACCAGGCCATCGTGGGCAACATCGGTCACTTCGACAACGAGATCGACATGGCCGGTCTCGCGAAGATCCCGGGCATCGTCAAGGACGAGGTCAAGCCGCAGGTCCACACCTGGACGTTCCCCGACGGCAAGGTCCTGATCGTGCTGTCCGAGGGCCGTCTGCTGAACCTGGGCAACGCCACCGGTCACCCGTCCTTCGTCATGTCCAACTCGTTCGCGGACCAGACGCTGGCCCAGATCGAGCTGTTCACCAAGCCGGAGTCGTACCCGACCGACGTCTATGTGCTGCCCAAGCACCTGGACGAGAAGGTCGCCCGGCTCCACCTCGACGCCCTGGGCGTCAAGCTGACCACGCTCCGCCCGGAGCAGGCCGCCTACATCGGCGTCCCGGTCGAGGGCCCGTACAAGCCCGACCACTACCGCTACTGAGCCCACTGACCGCGCCACCCGCGTGACAAGCCGGTAGCCAGGCCCCCGCCCTCCTCGGCGGGGGCCTGTCCGCTTCCCGTCAAGGACCCCCACATGCCTCGCGGCCGCTACTCCCTTTATGACCCGCACGACCACACCCCCCTCGGCGCGGAACACTTCCACTGCGCCACCGGCCCCTCCGGCTGGCGCTACGTCTCGCAGCTCACCACCCCCGCCGGCGACCACGCCGGCTCCGTCGACCTCACCCTCGACGACCTCGGCCGCCCCATCCGCCTCCAGCTCCACGCGGCGAGCTGGCAGGTACGGGGCGCGGCCCTCGACGGCGTCACCTGGGTACGCACCGACCCGACCGGCGAGCACGGGACGGAGGGCAACGTCGCGGCGCATGCCTTCACGGGCGCTTCCCCGGCCTTCTACGTGGCCCTGTCCCGCCTGCTCCGGCTCGCACCCGGCGAAGGCGCCAAGCGGATCCGCCTCGTCGGCTTCACCTCCCCCGTACTCGCCCCCCGCACCCTCGACCAGGCGTGGGCCCTGGTCGACAGGACAGCACACGCCACTGACAACGGCCCGCTGGACGTGGACGAGTACCAGGTCAGCGACCTGGAGACCGGTGAGGTGCAGACCGTGCACCTGGCCGGCGACGTGGTCCTCGCGGCGCCCGGCGTCGAGCTGGAGGAGCTGGAGACCCCCCCATCCTCCTTCGCCTGAGCCGGAGCCCGCTCCACTACTGGGCCGTGGATGTGCGTCGCACCCGCTCGGGCTGGTACTGTCCTCCTCGCCCCACAAAACCTGTTGACACAGGTCGCGGGGGGAGGTAGATTCGAACGGTTGGCGGGAGAACTGGACAAGTTCAACCGCTACGGATAGTATCTACAGCGCTCCGGTGGCGGATTGAATTCGCACGGAGACACCCCGATTCCCTGGCGGAAGCGAAAAGGCCGATTAGCTCGGCCCGGAAAGCTTCTGATAAAGTCGGCCAAGCCGGAAAGCGAAAGCAAGAAGGCAAACCCCGCTCCAACAGGGGGCCGGAGATGAAATCCGAACCGGGAACGGAACGGAAAACGGATCTGGTA
>NZ_JBVHJJ010000002.1:702587-732089 GCF_055560115.1 Streptomyces sp. NPDC023527 | reverse complement strand
GGGTACGGCCCCGCGATCGACCGGTGGGCGGCGGTCCTCGGCCGCCCCGCTCCCGGGCCAGTTGACGCTCTGGGACGGCTGAACCCGCCCCTGGTCGAGTGGCTCATGGGCTTACCCGCCGGACACGTCACCGACGTTGCCGGGCTCTCCCGCACCGCCCAACTCAAAGCACTCGGCAACGGCGTCGTCCCCCAACAGGCCACCGCGGCCCTGCACCTTCTTGCCCAAGAGGCCGCTCTATCCCCATCTCACTCGGCGTGTGCGTGACCTGCGCCTACCTCCAGGAACAGCGCGCTGCTTGAACCGTCCCGAGGAAGGAAGCACATGCAGTACCGACGTCTTCGTCTCCCGGCCGCAGCCCTTGTCGGCGCGGCCGTCGCCCTGACCGCCGGATCGCGCCTGCGCGGCTACGACGTGCCGATGACCCTGGTCACGGTCTGCGCGCTGGCGCTCTTCGCCAACGTGACGGCTGCGATCAACCACTTGGCCGAGGCCGCGTTCGCCACCACGCACCGGTGCCAGGTCAGCGGCTGCTCCTTCCGCGTCCGCCTCTCCGACGCGGACGCCGCGGAGAGCCGCCGCTGGCAGGAAGCCGCCGCCGCGCACCCCCGCCACGTCCCCGCCTCCCGCGCCTGAGCCGTTCACCGTCACGGCGCCCCGGCCCGCTTTCTCAGGGCCCGGCCGGGGCGCCTCCTCCAGCAAAGGAGTGATCTCAGCATGCCGGATATCAGTGTTCACGCGGTGGAAGTACCGGCCAATCCACCACCTCCTCCCACCGCGCCCCCGGCGGTCGCCGGAAGCCCCGCTCCGTTGCCGGGCGTTCCGCTTGCCGTGGCCGGGGCCAACGCCCTTGGAGCGGTGAGTGCGGGAGCCCTGACCCTCGGCGGTCCGGTGGCGCTGGCTGCCACCGGTGCGGTTGCCGGAGCCGCCGCCCTCGGCGGACTGGCGAAGAGGACCGCAGGCCGCAGGGCCAGGTCAGCGCGCGTACCCAGCACGTCCGGCACGACGGCGCGGTCCGCCGGCCGTCGTCATGCCGCACCAGCCCATCACCGTGGTGCCACAACTGCCGTGCCTTCCCGCCGTAATGGTGGGAGGGGCGGCAGGGCGGCTCGTGCGGCGGCCGGCAGGGGCCATGCTGCCGCCCGTGCGGTCGGCTCTCTTGCGCGTCGCGGCACCGCCGGGGGCAAGGCTGCAACGCCGGTAGGCAAGCGTTCGGTGGCTGGCCCCCGGCGTACAGGTGATCGCTCCGCGCTTAGTCGTCCTGCGGCAGGGCGGTCTACCGTCCGGCCCGGTACGGCCAGGGGCGGCAGGCCGGTGAACTTGTCGAAGCACCCAGCAAGCGGACGTGCCCGTAACGGCACGCTCACGGGCGCCGGTCGTGCCGTGGGCGGGGGCCGTCGTGCGGTGGCCGGCGCTGTTCGTGCCGCGCGGGCCCGTCGGCAGGCCACCGCCCCGGCTCGTGCGGCGAGGGCTGCGGAGCGCAGCGCGGGACGGGTGGCCAAGGGCATCACCAAAGCCCGGAAGCAGACCGGCATCGACCCGCACGGCAAGGCCAGGACGGCGGCCGGGAGTCCGGCGCAGGGCAAGGCGTTACGGCGCTCCGCGCTGCGGCACGGTGCCCGGATGGCGGGTTCTGCGGCCGTGGCTGGTGGCGTGGGGCTGTTGTCGGGTCTGTGGAACATGCGGCGGTCCGGTCGGGCCTCGCGTCACATGCGCGCGGTGTGGGCCCGCCTGGCGGGCCGCGCCCGGTTGGTACGGGCCCGGCGTGATGCGGCGATCCGCGGCACGGCCGGGCCCGGACAGGTGCCGGTGCCCGGCGAGCGCGTGAATGACCCCCGCCGCCCGCAGAAGACCACTCCGCCAGTCGCGCCCGGTGCAGGCCGCGCAGTGCGGCCGGTCCGTCTCGGCAAGACCATTCGTGAGGGAGACCGCCAGATGTCCGAGTCCGGTACCGCCTTCGTCCGCCTCTCTGATGCCGCCGAGGTCATGCTTCAGGCCGCCTCCACCTTCGATCCGGAGCACATGGCCGAGTTTCAGCACTTGATCGATGACCTGCCGGAGGCCATGGCCACGGTGCAGGAGACGCTGCGGGTCCTTGCCGAACTCGCCGACGAAAAGCTGCCGGTGAACCCGGCGGTGACCGAGGAGATCGGCGAGGGCTACCGGGCGATGAACAGGGTCGTCACCGCCCTGGAAGAGGTCGGCACCGTCTACCGGCGCGTCCACGCCGAGGACATCGAACGCATCGAAAACCCCCGCAACGGCATCGACGGCGAACGCCGCTGGAACGTCTGACCCACCCCCGGCACCTCTCTTGCACGGCCCCCGCACCATGCGGGGGCCGTTCCTTTGGAAAGGACGCGATGAGCAGGAAGAACAGCACACCCCGGATCGACTGGGCCGCTGGGCACGGCATCCTGTCCGGCACGCTGAACGGCACCGCCACCACCTTCGTCGCCACCTCGCTCGCCCACACCACGGGGATGCCCGCCAGCTGGTCACTGGCCGCAGGGGTTGCCGGCGCTCTGGGCACCGTCGCCGCCGGGCTCCGTAAGGGGCTCACCGCGACCCTCGGATTCCGTAGCTCCTGCTGGCTCGCCGCGGGCACCTGGTCCTCTTGGGCCCTGTCCTCCGGCGGGCCGGGTACCTTGCCTGCCGTTGGTTCACTGGCCGTCGCGGGCATCGCGGCGGGGACGCTGGCGGTGGGGTTCGCCGCGCACGAGGAGACCGAACAGGCCCGCCGGTCGATGCTGCTGACCATCGGCACGCGGCGGGCGCTCGCGGCCGAGTGGATCGAGCGCATCGCCCGGGTCTGCCGGGTGGAGAACACCGAGGTCGTCGGGATCGAGCAGTGGCCGACCGGCATGGGCTACACCGTGGAACTCAAGCTCCCCGAAGGCGGCACCACCCGCAAAGCGATCGCCGACCGGGCCGACGCACTCGCCTCCGACCTGGACCTGCCCAATGGGGGCGGTATCAGCGTCCATGAGGGCATGACCCGCCGGCTGGTGCTCATCAAGGTCACGACCAAGAGCCTGGCCGGCGTCGAGATGCCCTTCCCTGCCGAGGAGATGGCGGACATCACGACCGTGAACAACCCGGTCCCGGTCGCCCTCCTCTCCGACGGCGGGCGCGCCGAGCTGGACTTTCGCCAGGCATCCACCGTCGTGGCAGGTCCCACCGGCACGGGAAAAACAAACTGGCTCCACCACCTGATCGCCCGCCTGAACCAGACCAACGACACCCTCGTGTGGGTCATCGACCTCAACGGCGGCAGCATCGGCCTTCCCTGGCTGCACGCCTGGCGCGAGGCCCAGCAAGGCGCGGAAGGGTCGCGGTGGGCCGGGGCGGACATCCCGGTGCCGGGGGTGGACTGGGTGGCCAGTAGCCCGGAGGAAGCCAAGCGGATGCTCCGCGCCGCGGTCCGCATCGCCAAACAGCGCAAGGTCGCCTACCAAGACCACATGCGGGCCGAGGACGACGACAAGCTTCCCGTCGGCCCGGATCTCCCGGAGATCGTCATCGTCATGGACGAGGGCGCCGAAGTCGCAGCGACCCGCGAGGCGAAGGCCGTGTTGGCCGGGGTCTCGGAGGTCATCCGGATCGCCCGTGCGATGGCGCTCCGCGCGGTCGTCTCCGTCCTGCGCGTGACATCGGACGTGCTGCCGGACCCGATGGTCCGCAAGATGGCCTCCAACCGGGTCTGCACCGGAGCCACCGAGGATGCGGAGCTGGGGCATTTCTACGGGTGGCGGGCCCTGTCCGCGGAGAACTCCTTCGACGGCCCCGGCTCGGTCCTGGTCGGGGTGGAGGGCAAGCAGCCCAACACCGGCCGCCACTGGCGCATGACCCCCAGCCTGATCGAAGAGGTCTGCGCCGCAACCGCCCACCGGCGTCCCGCCCTCGACGCGCCCTCACTCGACGCGGCGGGCCCCGACTACGCGGAGCGCTGGACGCTGGAGCGCTGCGGACACCTCTGGGCGCCCCAGCACGCCACCGCCACAGCCCCCGGTCCCACGGCCGCGGAGGGCGGGGAGCGGCGGTGGAAGGCCACCGCCGACTGGGACACCCCCCGCCCCACCGACATCAGCCACCTGCCCACTCCCGGTGCGGAGGAGCTGGAGCAGATGTTTCACCTGCCCTCGGCCGACCCGGATGCCGTCCCGGCAGGGGGCGGCGGTGGTACAGACTGGTCGGACCCTTCCACCTGGACCACCGGGCGGGAATCCACCGCACGCAACGAGCCCGACGCGCGCCAGGCCGCCCTCATGCTGATCATCGCCGCAGGACCCGAGGGCACCGGCGCCTCCGCCATGGAACGGGAGCTCAAGCCGGACTTCGGTACGACGCGGCCGACCATCCAGGGCTGGCTCAAGGCATGGGTGGAGGCCGGAGAAGTTATCCGCACAGGCGAGGGCAGCAAGGCCCGCTACGTCCACCGCCAGCACACCCCGCCGCCCTCCGAAGGCTGACCACCGGCGCCTGTCTGTCGCCTGTCGCCCCGCCTTCGGCAAGGGGCCCGTTCTGTCGCCTGATGCCTGTAACCCCCTCTGAGCTGGGAGACAACAGGCAACAGACAGGCGACAGGCAACAGGCGACAGACAGGCCAGCCAACAGGCACCCGCACCCGGGGCGAGCCGCACACCGGGCGCGCCCCGGCCCCGCGAACGGAGGCTCACGTGACCTTCTCCACCTCCGCCGCCGTCCTCTTCGGCATCGCCGCGTTCTTCGTCCTGCGCTCCCGCTACGTCGGCCCCGGCCCCGCGATCGTGCTCTTCCTCGCCGGCTTCTTCGCCGCTGGCACCGGCGCCGCCGGACCCATCAACCGCGTGTGCGCGGCCCTCATCCACGCCATCCCCAACCTCACCTCCTGACAAGGAGAAACCTTCATGCGCCAACCGCCTCCGCCCAACGTGACGTTAGGGACCCTCGCCCCGCACATCCCCGCCGACATCTACCACCAGGCCGGCGGCCGCCCCTTCGTCATCGTCCAGACCACCCCGACCCCCGAGCGCACCACCCGCTCCTACGCCCGGCCGCTGTTCATCGGCCTGGCCATCGCCTTCGGCCTCATGGGCATGGCGGCCGCCGCCCTGGCCCTGTTCGAGTTCGCCGTGCGCACCGCGGCCGTCGTCGGCTCGCTGACCGGGCCCATCGGGGTCGGCCTGAGTCTCAAGCTCTTCCACTCCAAGAAGTAACCCCCGGAGGCCCTTGTGATCCGCCGTTTCCTCGCACGCCGGCGCCTGGCAATCCGCTTCCACCCCGCGTGGTACTCCCACCGGTTGGGCCGTCGGCCCATTGGCCCCCGCCCCATGCTCGCCCTCCACCGCCTTCCCGAGCCCGGCTGCCGCACCTGCGGGGGCGAGGGCGAGGTACCTGTCGGCTACCCGGGCCGGGAGGAGCCGGACTTCGAGGACTGCCGCTGCGCGCCGTCCCTGCCGCTAGCCCGGGTATGGCTGCCCCACAAGGCGGCCACGCTCCAGCGCTGCACCGTCTGCGAACACCGCCGCCGCGCCTGCGCCTGCCCCTTCGCCATCGAACCCCCGTTCTGACCCGCACTGAGGAGACCGGCATGTCGTTCGGAGAGACCCCGATCACCGTCATCGGCAACCTGACCGCCGACCCGGAACTCAAGTTCACCGACAACGGATCCGCCCTGGCCAAGTTCACCGTCGCCGCGACCCCGCGCACCTACGACAAGGACTCCGGGCAGTGGCGCGACGGCACCTCGACGTTTTTCCGCTGCGCCGCCTGGCGCACCCTCGCGGAGCACATCGCCGAGTCCCTGACCAAGGGCTCCCGCGTGGTGCTGTTCGGCCGGATCCGCCAGCACGACTGGCAGACGCCGGAGGGTGAGAACCGCTCCATGCTCGCGCTGGAGGTCGACGACATCGGCGCGTCCCTGCGCTTCACCACCGTCACCATCAACGGCAAGCAGCCCCGGCCCACGTCCAACGACGCCTGGAGCACCGGATCCAGCCCGGCCACCAGCACCCGTGAGACCGCCGAGCCCGGTATCGAGCCCCCGTTCTAGCTGTGCCAAGGGCGGCCCCCGTCTCGCCAAAGCCTAGGGCCGCCCTTGCCTGCCAGCACTTCTCACAGAACTGGAGACATCCAGCATGACGCAACCCACCCCCATCGGGCGAGCCTGCCCCCGGTCGCACTTATCTGGGCGGGCCGCCACATGAACGAACCCATGACGGTGGACCTCCAAAACCTGCACCTGTTCGCCTCCGCCCTGCATTCCGCAGAGCGCGGCTGGCCCATCATCCCCCTGCATCCGCGCGCCAAGCGCCCCGCCGGACATCCCGAGCGCTCCTGCCCCCGCACAGGGCGCTGTGCGCGCGGGCACCGGACGCCGGAGCAGCGGGCCACGACCGATCCGGGTCTCATCCACGCCGCATGGGCCCGCCACCCGTACAACGTGGGGATTGCGACGGGCCCGGCCGGTCTGCTGGTCATCGATCTGGACCTGCCGAAACCGCAAGAGCCAAAAGGAGCGCCTGACGGCGCCACTTCTTTGAAGGCGCTCTGCGAGCGCGCCGGCCAGAGGGTCCCCGCCACCTACCAGGTGCGGACACCCAGCGGAGGCCACCACCTGTACTTCACCGCCCCGCCCGAGAAGCGGCTGAAGTGCAGCGTCGACCGCCTCGGACGGCACATTGACACCCGGGCGTGGGGCGGTTACGTCGTCGCCCCGGGCAGCACCACACCCGAAGGCGGCTACGAAGTCACCGACCCCGCCGCCGTTGCCCCGCTCCCGCAGTGGCTCGCACTCCTGCTGCTGGACGCACCCAAACCCGCGGCACCGCCGGCCATCAAGCCGGTGCGGGACGGGACGCGGGCTGCACAGACCGCTCTCGATCGAGAGTGCGCCGTCGTTCAGGCCGCCCAGCAGGGAGGCAAGCGGGGCCGTAACGCCACCCTGCATCGCAGCACGTGCAAGGTGGCCCGGTTCGTCGCCTGGGGACACATTTCCCGCCACACGGTCGAAGAGGCAATCCAGGCGGCGGGGGAGTCGACGGGACTGCCGGCCGCCGAGTGCCGCACCACCATCCGCAGCGCCATGGAATGGATCCTCGCCCACGCCACGCCAAGGGCGACCGCATGAGCGCCCTCGACTCCCCCCACCTGGATTGCCCCAACCCCACCGCCAAAGCCCGTCAGCACGCCGACCAGACCGCGCCCCGGCCGGTCGTGGTGCGGCCGAAGAGCGACGCCGAAGGCGTCCGAAAAGCTCTTCGCCCTGACCCGCGGCCGGACGACGGGCGGTACGCGGTGGCGTGGCTGCACATCCGCGCACCCCGCGGCGCCACCCCCACCGCCACCTCGGCGTGCGCGTGCGGCAGGGACCGCAGCGCCGTCGGCTGCACGAAGGTGCTCGCCCTGATCGCCGACCACATCGCCCACCGCGACACCTGCCCACTGCGCAACCCCCAGGAAGGGAGGGACGCCGCATGAGTAACACCGACGCGCCCGCACAGCCCATCAATGGCGCCGTCGTGCTGGACGACGTGGAAGCATTCCACCGCCGTTTCAACATCTTCCCCACCCAGGCCGCCTACGTCGCTGTCACGTTGTGGGACGCTCACGCCCATCTGATCGACGCGCTCGACGGCACCGCCCGCCTTGCGTTCCTCTCCCCCGAACCGGGCTCGGGCAAGTCCCGCGCCCTGGAGATCGTCGAAACCCTCACCCCCCGCGCCGCGACCACGGTCAACGCCTCCCCCAACGCCCTGTTCCGGCTGGTAGAGGCACCCGAGGGCCCTCCGACCCTCCTCTTCGACGAGATCGACACCGTGTTCGGCCCCAAAGCCGGGGACAACGAACCCGTACGCGGCTTCCTCAACTCCGGATACCGGCGCGGCGCCAAGTCCCTGCGCTGCGTCGGCGACGGCTCCAACCAGACTGCTGGATGGTTCTCGTCCTTCTGCGCCGTCGCCATGGCCGGACTCGGCTCCCTGCCCGACACGATCCTGACCCGCTCGGTCATCATCCGGATGCGCAAGCGCGCCCCCAACGAGAAGGTCGAGCCCTACCGCCGCCGCATCCACGAAAAGGAGGGCAACGCGCTGCGCGACCGGCTCGCCGAATGGGCAGACACCGTCCGCGACGACATCGCAGGCGCCTGGCCGGCCATGCCCGAAGGTGTCACCGACCGCCCCGCCGACGTCTGGGAACCCCTCCTCGCCGTCGCCGACGCCGCCGGCGGGCACTGGCCCACGCGGGCCCGCACCGCCTGCCTGGAGCTGGTTCACGCGGCGCAGGACGACGATGCGGCCTCCCTCGGCGTTCGACTGCTCACCGACCTGCGGGACGCGGTGTTCCAGGGCGCCGACCGGATGCCCACCGCCACCATCCTGAAACGGCTGGTGGGCCTGGACGACGCCCCGTGGGGCGACTTGGACGACAAGCCCATCAACTCCCGCACCCTGGCGAAGTTGCTCGGCCAGTACGTCACCGCGGCGAACAAGCCGATCAAGCCGCGCGGGGTCCGGGTCGGCTCCGACACCCCCAAGGGCTACTACGCGGAGGACCTCGCCGACGCGTGGAAGCGGTACTGCCCCCCACCCCCCGCAGAATCCGCAACAGCCGCAACATCCGCCACACCGCAGGTCAGCGGGGGTGAGACAGTGGCGGATCCGCTCCCCGGCATCCGCCACACGCCCTCGGAAGCCGCCACGCGCCCGATCAGAGTCGCTGGCTGACCAGCCCGGATCTACCGGTCCCGCCACGCGCCCGCGTGGCGGGACCTATCCGCCACACCACCGCCATCCGCCACAAATACAGGCCGCTGACCAGCGGTGTTGCGGTGTGGCGGATGTTGCGGACCTCAGAGAGGGCAGGAAACGCCACCGCCTCCTGCCTCGGATGCCAGGAGACATCACCCCATGGCAACGACATCTGCCACGAACGTGCTGCGCGGAGGACTACCAGACCGCTACCTCACCCCCGACGACATCGCCGAACTCCTCGACGTGCCCGTGGAAACGGTCTACCAGTGGCGGAAGAAACGCACCGGTCCGCCCGGGTTTCGCGCTGGCAAGCACCTTCGCTACGACCCCGCCGACGTCCACCACTGGATCGCCGAGCGCAAGGCCGCCGACACGGCCGCTTGATCCCACTCACCAACAGCAGGGGCACGGCCCATACGGGCCGTGCCCCTGCTGCGCTCTCGAAGGAGTGTCCTTGGCCGGCCACATCCAAGACCGCTGGTACAAGACCACAACCACCCCTGGCGGGAAGACCGCCCGAGTCAAGACCGACCGCCACGGCGCCGGCATGCGCTACCGCGCCCGCTACGTCGGCCCCGACGGCACCGAGAAGAGCAAGTCCTTCCCCGACCGCCAAAAACGTCTCGCCGAACAGTGGCTCACCCACATCGAGGCCGACATGTCGCGCGGGCAGTACATAGACCCGACCGCCGGCCGAACCACCTTCCGGCAGTACGGGGAGAAGTGGCTGGCAGAGCAAACCACCGACATGACGACGCGCACCACGGTGGAGGTTCAACTCCGGCGCCACGCCTTCCCCTACCTCGGGACGCGCCCCCTTGGATCTTTTCAACCCGGGCACATCAGGGAGTGGGGCAGCGAGCTGGAACGCGTGCTCCCAGCGGCGTCCTACCGTCGCGTCATCTTCGCGAGCGTGTCAGCGGTCCTGAGCGCCGCTGTGGACGACGGCCATCTTTCCAAGAATCCCTGCAAGGCCGGTTCGGTACGTGCACCGAGGTCGGCCGCGCCTCGCGTGCAACCTTGGTCGGCCGAGCGCGTCTTCGCCGTACAGGCGGCCCTCCCCGGACGCTACCAAGCGATGGTCGACGTAGGCGGCGGGGGCGGGCTCCGCCAGGGAGAGATCTTCGGGCTTCCCGACGACCACGTGGACCACGAATCTGGCTGGCTGCATGTGTCCGTCCAGGTGAAGGTCGTGAACGGACACTTGGTGTTCGCCCCACCGAAGGGCGGAAAGGAGCGGGACGTGCCCCTGGCCGGGCGCGTGAGCCGCGCCCTCAGGCAGCACCGGATCGACTTCCCTCCCATGGATGTCACGCTCCCGTGGTTGCGCCCGGATGGCCCGCCCGTGACCAAACGGCTGTTCTTCTACCTGCCGAGCGGCGGAGCGGTCCGGCGTACCGACTTCAACACTCGCGTGTGGAAGCCCGCCCTGGCGACGGCCGGCGTCATACCGGAGCCTGAGAATGGCGAGCGCTACGACTCGGCGCGCGAGCATGGGATGCACGCCCTGAGACACTTCTACGCCTCGGTTCTGCTCGACGCCGGGGAGAACATCAAGGCCCTGAGCCACTACCTCGGGCACACTGACCCCGGCTTCACGCTCCGGACGTACACGCACCTGATGCCCAGCAGCGAGGGGCGCACCAGGAAGGCCGTGGACAGCATGTACGAGGCTGCCGATTCCGCCCCGGACGGCCCACAGGCGGCCCGGGGCGAGTGAGACACCTCCGGGCCGACGGTTCATGATCGTCGGCCCGGAGTGTTGTCAGCTTGAGAAAACGCTCTGACCTGCCCCTACAGCACCGGCAGCATCTTCCGCAGCTCGAAGGCGGTGACCTCGGAGCGGTACTCCTCCCACTCCTGCTTCTTGTTGCGCAGGAAGAAGTCGAAGACGTGCTCGCCGAGCGTCTCGGCGACCAGTTCGCTGCGCTCCATCAGCTCGATGGCCTCGCCGAGGTTCTGCGGCAGGGGCTCGATGCCCATGGCGCGGCGCTCGGCGTCGGACAGCGCCCAGACGTCGTCGTCGGCGCCGGCGGGGAGCTCGTAGCCCTCCTCGATGCCCTTCAGGCCCGCGGCCAGCAGCACCGCGTAGGTCAGGTAGGGGTTGGCGCCGGAGTCGATGGAGCGGACCTCGACGCGGGCGGAGCCGGTCTTGCCGGGCTTGTACATCGGCACGCGGATGAGCGCGGAGCGGTTGTTGTGGCCCCAGCAGATGTACGAGGGGGCCTCGCCGCCCGCGCCTGCGCTGCGGGCCGAGCCGCCCCAGATGCGCTTGTAGGAGTTGACCCACTGGTTCGTCACGGCCGAGATCTCGGCGGCGTGCTTGAGCAGGCCCGCGATGAAGGACCGGCCGACCTTGGAGAGCTGATACTCCGCGCCGGACTCGTAGAAGGCGTTGCGGTCGCCCTCGAAGAGGGAGAGGTGGGTGTGCATGCCGGAGCCGGGGAACTCGGAGAACGGCTTGGGCATGAACGTGGCCTGCACGCCCTGCTCCAGCGCGACCTGCTTCATCACCAGCCGGAACGTCATGATGTTGTCGGCCGTGGAGAGCGCGTCGGCGTAGCGCAGGTCGATCTCCTGCTGGCCGGGGGCGCCCTCGTGGTGGCTGAACTCGACCGAGATGCCCATCGATTCGAGCATGGTGATGGCCTGGCGGCGGAAGTCCATGCCGACGTTCTGCGGGGTGTGGTCGAAGTAGCCGGAGGAGTCGGCGGGCACCGGGCGGGTGCCGTCGACCGGCTTGTCCTTGAGCAGGAAGAACTCGATCTCGGGGTGGGTGTAGAAGGTGAAGCCGAGGTCGGAGGTCTTGGCGAGGATGCGCTTGAGGACGTAGCGCGGATCCGCGTAGGAGGGCGAGCCGTCGGGCATGAGGATGTCGCAGAACATCCGGGCGGTGCCGGGGGCCTCGGCGCGCCAGGGCAGGATCTGGAAGGTGCCCGGATCCGGCTTGGCGATCATGTCCGATTCGTAGACCCGCGCGAAGCCCTCGATCGCGGAGCCGTCGAAGCCGATGCCCTCGTCGAAGGCCTGCTCCAGCTCGGCGGGTGCGACGGCCACGGACTTCAGATAGCCGAGGACATCGGTGAACCACAGCCGTACGAACCGGATGTCGCGCTCTTCGAGCGTGCGGAGCACGAACTCCTGCTGCTTATCCATATCTACCTATCCTTGCAGGTCGGACGGCTCGTATCAGCGGTGTGGGCATGGGCCGGGCCTTGAGTATCGCGTGCCCCGGTTACCACTGGGTTTCCCAGGAGACCCGCCTACTGGTGCATCGTACTTATGCCCGGATCGAGGGCGTGGCCAGCACGGCGGCGGCGATCGACTGCGGACGGTCGTACATCAGCAGGTGACCGGCCGGTGCCACCGCCTCGAAGCGGGCGTCGAGGCGGGTCGCGAGGGCGCGCTGGCGCTCCAGCCAGCGGCGCTCCAGCCCGGAGCCGGTGCCCGGGGATGCCGCGAGGACCGTCACCGGGACGGGTGGCATGGGGTGTGCCTCGCGCAGCTCGTGGAGCTCGGCGGCGACATCGCGGTAACGGGCGTTCTCCATGAGCAGCGCGCGCAGCACCCGGCCGGTGCCGTAGGTGCGGCGCACCAGCTCGGCGGGGGCGGGGTCCTGGCGGCTGACGGAGGAGGCCCGGACGGTCAGCCGGCGCAGGGAGGGGCCCAGCGCCCGGGGCAGCCCGGCGGCGGACAGGACCAGGCCGCGGGCGTGGGCGGCGGTGGTGCGCAGCTCGCGGGCCGGCGCGGGCCGGGGCTCCTCCTCGACGCTGCCGTCGACGAGGACGATCCCGGCGGTGCGCTCGGGGTGCAGGCGGGCGAACGCCTCGGCGTGGAAGCCGGCGAGGGAGTGGCCGACGACCATGACCGGCTCCTTCAGGCCCAGCGCGTCGAGGACGCCCGCTATCCGGGCGGCCTCCCCGGCGGCGGTGGGCGGCTCGACGGGCGGCGCGCTGAAGCCCAGTCCGGGCCGGTCGAAGCGGACGACCGTGCGGTGCGGGGTGAGCAGCGGCACGACCGGCTCCCAGTCGAACCAGCCCATGCCCAGCCCGGCGCTCAGCACACAGGCCGGGCCCGCGCCCTCGCGTACGACGTGCAGCGGCACCCTGCCGACCCGCAGCATGCGGCCGGGTGGCCGCCCCGTGTGATCCCTGCCGTCCACGCCGTCCCCCTCAGTGGCTCATTTCCGTCTCCGCCGTGCCCGCCGGGTGACGGCGGCGAAGAGGGCCACCGGCGCGGAGCGGGACGAGACGACCGTACCGGCGCACGTCGGCCGGGCGTGCCACGGCCCCCGCGGGCCTAGTCGCCGGCCGGGGCCCGCCGGTGCTCGGGCGCCACCCAGTGCGGCTTGCGGAAGGCCAGGAAGGCGAGCGGCGCGAGGAAGCCGAGGACCAGCAGCCCGCCGCCGACGGTCAGCAGATAGCGCCACAGCGGGCCGCCGCCGAACTGCTCCGGCGGTACGAATCCGATGCACATGGCCGCGAGCGAGGCGGCGAAGCCGACGCCCGCCACCAGCCGCACGGCCGGGACGCGGAAGCCGCGCGGGCGGTCCGGCTGGGTGGTCCGCAGCCGGATCACGGCGGCGAACATCAGCAGGTAGACGACGAGGTAGATCTGGGTGGTGATCACCGAGAAGATCCAGTACGCGCTGGAGACATCGGGGATGAAGGCGTAGAGGAGCGCGATGAGGGTGGTGAGCACGCCCTGCGCGACCATGATGTTGCGCTGCACGCCGTTCTTGTTGAGCCGCTGGAGGACGGGCGGCAGATAGCCCTCCTGCCGGGCGACCATCAGCAGCCCCTTGGACGGCCCGGCCAGCCAGGCGAGCATGCCGCCGAGCGCGGCGACGACGAGCAGCACGCCGACCACCTTGGTCAGCCAGCCCACGTGGAAGTGGTCGAAGAAGCCCTGGAACGCCTGCATCACACCGGCGGTCAGGCTCAGGTCCTCGCCCGGCATCACCCAGCTGATGGCCAGCGCCGGCAGGACGAAGATCAGCAGTACGAGCCCGGTGGCCGCGAAGACCGAGCGCGGGAACTGCTTGCCGGGGCTGCGCAGCGAGGAGACGTGGACGCCGTTCATCTCCATGCCCGCGTAGGACAGGAAGTTGTTGACGATCAGGACGAGGCTGGCGAGCCCGGTCCACGGCGGGAGCAGGTGGCCGCTGTCCATCGGCGCGGCGGAGGGGTTGCCCTGGCCGAGGAAGACCAGGCCGAGGACGACGAGCACGGCGCCGGGTATCAGGGTGCCGATCACCAGGCCCGCGCCGGCGAGCCCGGCCACCGCCTTGGTGCCGCGCGAGGAGATCAGCACGCCGGCCCAGTAGATGACGACGATGACGATGGCGACATAGACGCCGTTGTCGGCGAGGCGGGGGTCGATGACGTACGCGAAGGTGCTCGCCACGTAGGCCAGCAGGCTCGGGTAGTAGGCGATGGTCATCGCGAACTGGCACCAGACGGCCAGGAAGCCCAGTGGCTTGGAGAGCCCCTCGCTGACCCAGCGGTAGACGCCGCCGGTCCAGCCGGAGGCCAGCTCGGCGGAGACCAGGGCAGTCGGCAGCAGGAAGACGACGGCGGGGACGAGGTAGAGGAAGACGGCGGCCAGTCCGTAGAGCGCCATGGACGGCGAGGGCCGCAGGTTCGCCACGGAGGCGGTGGTCATCATCGCGAGGGTCACCCACGAGATGAACTGCGTCCGGTTGGCGCCCGTGGCGGCGTCCGTGGCGAGGGGACGGTCGTCCCTCACCTGTTCCGTGATGGTCATGGGAGGGGGAGCGTCCTTCGGGCCGGGCATCGATCGTTTTCGCCCAATGATCCCACTTCCGGACCCCTGGAGAGGCAATACCCCGAGGGGGTAGGGTGCGGACGGGGCCGAAGGATCAAGGGATCATGGCCCACTCGGAACACGCGCGGAACACGCGCGGGACTCGCTCGGAGATGTGATGGACGGACAGCGGAAGGCCACCGCCCGGTGGGGCCGGCTGCTGCTGTTCGCGGCGCTGCTCCTGGGCATCGTGACCATGCACACCCTGGGCCATCCGACCGGCCACGGCGGTGGACACGACGGCGGGCGGGTGACGGCCGCCGCGGGTGACCACGGCGCACCCCACGCGATGCCCGCCGCCCCCGCGGACTCCCCCCGGGCGGTCTCCCCCGCGCACGGCGGCATGGACCCCATGTCCGTCTGCCTCGCGGTGCTGGGCGCGGCCCTGCTCACCCTCGTCCTCCTGCTCGGCGCGGCCGCCCTGCGGCGGCCGGTCGCGGCCCAGGCCGCCGCCCTGGCGCGACTGCCGCGCGCCCTGTGGCCGATCCCGCCCCCGCCACGGCACAAGGCCCTCGCCCGGTTGTCGGTGCTGCGCGTGTAGCAGCGCGTTCCGCCGCGCCCGTACGCGGCGGTACGCGCTCCCACTCGTTCGCGGAACCGACACCACGAGGTGCACTTCCCCATGCGCTCAACCACCCGCCGCGCCGTGCTCGGCGCGGGAATCGCCGTCGCCGGCGGCAGCCTGCTCACCGCCTGCTCCAAGGGTTCCGGCAGCGGATCGTCGTCCGCGCCGCCCGCCGACTACGTCGCCCCGAACGGCAAGGAGGTCGCCGCCGCGGAGGCCAAGCGCGGCGGCGGGCCCGTACGGCACGTGCGGCTGACGGCCACCCGGGCGCGGCTCGACCTGGGCGGCGGCCTCGCGGTCGACTCCTGGGCGTACGGCGACCGGCTGCCCGGCAAGGAGGTCCGGGTCACCGCGGGCGACACGCTCGCCCTCACCCTCGCCAACCATCTGCCCGAGGCCACGTCCCTGCACTGGCACGGGCTGGCGCTGCGCAACGACATGGACGGCGTCCCGGACCTGACCCAGCCGGCGATCCGGCCCGGGGCGTCGTACGACTACCGCTTCACGGTCGCGCGTCCGGGCACGTACTGGTTCCATCCCCACTCGGGCGTGCAGCAGGACCGGGGGCTGTACGCGCCGCTGATCGTGGAGGACCCCAAGGAGCCGCTGAAGTACGACAAGGAGTGGGTCGTCGTCCTGGACGACTGGGTGGACGGGGTGGACGGCAGCACGCCCGACGCGGTGCTCGCGGAGCTGAGCAAGGGCATGGGCGGGATGGACCACGGGGGCATGGAGCACGGAGGCTCGGGCGGTCAGGCCGGTCACGGTGGCCACGACATGTCGAAGATGAGCGGCATGGCCATGAGGTCCGGCGGCCCTTCCCCGTCCCCCGCCGGCCCCTCGCGGATGATGATGGGCGCGAGCAGCCCCCTCCTCGGCGGGGACGCCGGCGACGTCGCCTATCCGTACTACCTCGTCAACGGGCGGACCGCCGCCGACCCCGAGACGTTCACCGCCGAGCCCGGCGACCGGGTCCGTATCCGCTTCATCAACGCCGGCGGCGACACCGCCTTCCGCGTGGCCCTCGGCGACCACCGCATGACCGTCACCCATACGGACGGCTACCCCGTGGAGCACGCGGAGACGGACGCGCTGCTGCTGGGCATGGGCGAGCGGTACGACGTGCTGGTCGAGGTGAAGGACGGCGTCTTCCCGCTGACCGCGCTGGCCGAGGGCAAGAAGCGGTCGGCGCTGGCCCTGCTGCGGACGGGCGGGGGTTCGGCGCCCGAGGCGTCCGTACGCCCCCGGGAGCTGGACGGCACGCTGCTCACCGCCGACCGGCTGAAGGCGGCCGGGAGCGTGGGCCTCGACGGCAGGCGGCCCGACCGGACGGTGACGTTCAAGCTGACGGGGTCGATGGAGAAGTACGACTGGGCGATCAACGGCCGGAGGTACACCCCGTCCCAGCGGTACCCCGTGGCCGCGGGTGAGCGGGTGCGGCTGGCGTTCGTGAACGACACGACGATGTGGCACCCGATGCACCTGCACGGCCACACCTTCGCCCTGCCCGGCGGCGGGCCGCGCAAGGACACCGCGATCGTCCTGCCGGGCAAGCGGCTGGAGGTCGACTTCGACGCCGACAACCCGGGGCTGTGGATGGTGCACTGCCACAACGTCTACCACTCGGAGGCGGGGATGATGACGGTCCTGGGCTACCGGAAGTAGCGGCGGGGGCGCGGCCACCCGCGCGGCAGCGCGTACGGCCGCGCCCACACAACCGCTCACCACCACATTGCGTCAGGTAGACGATTAGACTGGCGGACGTGGCTCAACTTCGTCTCGCCCTGAATCAGATCGACTCCTGCGTCGGCGATCTCGCCGGGAACGCCGAGGCGATCGTCCACTGGACCCGGCACTCCGCCGAGCAGGGGGCCCACCTGGTGGCCTTCCCCGAGATGGCGCTGACGGGCTATCCCGTCGAGGACCTCGCGCTGCGGTCCTCCTTCGTCGAGGCCAGCCGGTCCGCGCTGCACTCCCTCGCCGCGCGCCTGGAGTCCGAGGGCCTCGGGGAGCTGCCGGTGGTCGTCGGCTACCTCGACCGCACCGAGGAGTTCCGCCACCAACTGGGGCGGCCCGCGGGCGCCCCGCGCAACGCCGCCGCCGTCCTCCACCGCGGCAAGGTGGTGCTCACCTTCGCCAAGCACCACCTGCCGAACTACGGGGTCTTCGACGAGTTCCGGTACTTCGTGCCCGGCGAGACACTGCCGATGATCCGCGTCCACGGCATCGACGTCGCCCTCGCCATCTGCGAGGACCTCTGGCAGGACGGCGGCCGCGTGCCCGCCGCCCGCTCCGCCGGGGCCGGGCTGCTGCTCTCCATCAACGCCTCCCCCTACGAGCGCGAGAAGGACGACACCCGCCGGGACCTGGTCCGCGTCCGGGCCCGGGAGGCCGGCTGCACCCTCGCCTACCTGGCGATGACCGGCGGCCAGGACGAGCTGGTCTTCGACGGCGACTCGATCGTCGCCGACCGCGACGGCGGGATCATCATGCGCGCCCCGCAGTTCGAGGAGCGCTGCCTGGTGCTCGACCTCGAACTCCCCGCGGCCCCGGCCGAGATCCCCTCCGGGGTCGTCGACGACGGCCTGCGCATCGAGCACGTCACGATCTCCGCCGACCCGCTGCCCGCCTACGAGCCGGAGTTCACCGGCGGCGAGGTGGCGCACCTGGGCGACGACGAGGAGATCTACAAGGCGCTGGTCACCGGCCTGCGCGCGTACGTCACGAAGAACAACTTCCGCAGCGTCCTGATCGGCCTCTCCGGCGGCATCGACTCCGCGCTCGTCGCCGCCATCGCGTGCGACGCGGTGGGCCCGGAGAACGTGTACGGGGTGGCCATGCCGTCCCGCTACTCCTCCGAGCACTCGATCGCGGACGCCGAGGACCTCGCCCGGCGCACCGGCCTCCATTTCCGGACCGTGCCGATCGCGCCGATGTTCGACGCGTACATGGGCGCGCTGGGGCTGACCGGCCTGGCCGAGGAGAACCTCCAGTCGCGGCTGCGCGGCACGATGCTGATGGCCATCTCCAACCAGGAGGGCCACATCGTGCTCGCGCCGGGCAACAAGTCCGAGCTGGCGTGCGGCTATTCGACGCTGTACGGCGACTCGGTCGGCGCGTACGGCCCCATCAAGGACCTCTACAAGACCCACGTCTTCCGCCTCGCCCACTGGCGCAACCGGGCGGCGGCGGAGCGCGGCGAGACCCCGCCGATCCCGGAGAACTCCATCACCAAGCCGCCGAGCGCCGAGCTGCGCCCGGGCCAGGTCGACACGGACTCGCTCCCGGACTACGAGGTCCTGGACCGCCTCCTGGAGCTGTACGTCGACCGCGACACCGGCCGTACGGGGATCGTCGCGGCGGGCTTCGACGAGGAGCTGGTCACGCGGGTGCTGCGGCTGGTGGACACGGCGGAGTACAAGCGCCGCCAGTACCCGCCGGGCACGAAGATCTCCGCGAAGGGCTTCGGCAAGGACCGCCGCCTGCCGATCACGAACCGGTGGCGGGAGAGGGGGTAGCCCCGATCAGCATGCCCCGGCGCCATTCGGCGCGCCGGGCACCGAATTCAGCCCGTCCGGCGATTGAGGACCGGAGCCCCGGCGCTCCCTCGGACCTCCAGCCCGTCCAGCAGCCGCGCCGTCGCCTCCGCGACCGCGTCGACCGCCTCGTCGAACACCGCCTGATTGTGCGCGGCGGGGTGATGGAAGCCCGAGACCTTCCGTACGTACTGCAACGCGGCCGCCCGGATGTCCCCCTCACCCACGTGCGGAGCCATCGGCGGCCTGAGGGTCCTGATACTGCGGCACATGCTCCCAGTGTGACGCGGCGGGCCGCGTCAGCCCACGCGCTCGGGCTCCGCCGATGCCGGTTCGCCCCTCGCGATCACCGTCGAGGAGCCTCCGTCCTCGCGGTCCAGCATGCCCGCCGTCACCGCGATGGCCAGGCCGATGACGGCCAGGACCGCGCCGACCAGGGTCGGGGACGTCCAGCCCCAGCCCGCGGCGATCGCGACGCCGCCCAGCCAGGCGCCGCCCGCGTTGGCGAGGTTGAAGGCGGAGTGGTTGGAGGCCGAGGCGAGGGTGGGGGCGTGGCGGGCCTTGTTCATGACCAGCATCTGCAGGGGTGTGGTGGTCATGAAGCCGACCGCGCCGAGGACGACGACCGTGACGAGCGCCGCCCACTTCACGTGGACGGTGAAGTCGAAGAGGACCAGGACGCCGGCGAGCGCGGCCAGGGAGCCGTAGAGGGTGGGGCGCAGCGCCCGGTCGGTGAGCGGGCCGGCGGCGAGGGCGCCGAGGGTCATGCCGATGCCGAAGAGGGCGAGGACGACCGTCACGGAGGTCTCGGAGAAGCCGGTGACCTCGGTCATCATCGAGGCGAGGTAGCTGTAGACGGCGAAGACGCCGGCGAAGCCGAAGACGGCGGTGAGCAGGCCGAGGAGGACCTGGCGGTCGCCGAGGGCGCGCAGCTCGTGGGCGAGGCCGCCGTGCCGTTCGCGCGGGAGGTCCGGGACGAGCGCGGCCAGGGAGGCCATCGCGGCCAGCCCGATGGCGGCGACCACCAGGAACGTGGCGCGCCAGCCGAGGTGCTGGCCGAGCAGGGTGGCGGTGGGGACGCCGACGATGTTGGCGACCGTGAGGCCGAGGAACATCGTCGCGACCGCCCGGGCCTGCCGGCCCTCGCTCACCAGCCGGGCCGCGACCACCGCGCCGACGCCGAAGAACGCGCCGTGCGGGAGCCCGGCCAGGACCCGCCCCGCGACGAGCGTCCCGAAGGTCGGGGCGAGCGCGGAGGCGAGGTTCCCGAGCGTGAAGACCCCCATGAGCAGGACCAGCATCCGCTTGCGCGGGATGCGCGAGCCCAGGGCGGTGAGCAGGGGGGCGCCGATGACGACGCCGAGGGCGTAGGCCGAGACGAGGTAGCCGGCGGTGGGCACCGAGGTGCCCAGGTCGTCGGCGACGTTGGGCAGCAGGCCCATCATCACGAATTCGGTCGTTCCGATCCCGAAGGCAGAGATCGCCAGGGCGAGCAGCGCCAGGGGCATGGGGCGGGCCTTTCGAAGGGTGGGCAGCGTTCCGTAAGTTCTTAGTCGGAACAAACCCTTCCGGCCCGATGTTCCCCAGCGCGAAAATCCATGTGAACGATCGGTTCCGGGGTCCGGAACGGCTCAGATCCTCCCCCGGAACCGCTCAGATCCCCACCCCGGAACGGATCAGATCTTCACCCGCGCCGCTACCGGCAGGTGGTCGCTGTCCGTCTTGGGCAGGGTCCACGCCGACTTCGGCTCCATCCCGCGCACCATGATCTGGTCGATCCGGGCCATCGGGAAGCTCGCCGGCCAGCTGAAGCCGAAGCCGTCGCCGGCCGCGCCCTGCGCCGAGCGCAGCTGCGAGGTGATGGGGGCGAGCGAGCGGTCGTTCATGGTGCCGTTGAGGTCGCCGAGGAGGACGACCCGCCGCTCCGGCTCCTGGGCGATGGCCCGCCCGAGCGCCTCGGCGCTGCTGTCGCGCTGCCCGGCGGTGAAGCCGGCGTTGAACTTCACCCGCACCGACGGCATGTGCGCGACGTAGACGGCGACCGGTCCCTGCGGGGTCCGGACGGTGGCGCGCAGGGCCCGCACCCAGCCCAGGCGGATGTCGACGGGCTGGACGAGTTCGAGCGGGTACTTGCTCCATATGCCGACCGTGCCCTGCACGGAGTGGTACTTGTACGCGCCGGCCAGGGCCCGCTCGTACCGGGAGGCGTCGCTGAGCTCCTCCAGCGCGACGATGTCGGCGCCCGAGGCGGCGATGGCGCGGGCGGTGCCGGCCGGGTCGGGGTTCTCCGCGTTGACGTTGTGGGTGGCCACCGTGAGGTTGCCGCCCTTGCCCGATTTGTCGCTCAGCAGCCCGCCGAAGAGGTTCACCCAGGCGACGACCGGCAGCAGCAGCGCGATCAGCGCGGTGGCCGAGCGGCGCACCACGGCGAGGACGAGCAGCACCGGGACGCCCAGGCCGAGCCACGGCAGGAACGTCTCCGTGAGGCTGCCGAGGTTGCCGACCCGGTTGGGGAGGTGGGTGTGCAGCAGCATCAGCAGACCCAGCAGTACGCCGAGGGCGGCGACGACCAGTCCGCGCCGCCAGACGCCGGGGCCCCGCCACTGGTCCATGAGGCGCCGGGCCCGGGATCCGGTCCGCTCCGGACCGGTCCCGTCTCGGCCCGTCTCCTGCATGTACGCCTGCGCCATCGCTGTCCTCACTGCCTCATCCGCTGCGGCCCCGCGCACCGACGATAGGTGATCACCGGTGGCCGGGGCGGTCCGGCCGCCCCATGCGGGGCGTCGAAGGGGAGGACGAGTCCCCGGGCGGGCGGGGTTCCGGCGGACGACGCCGGGGGGCGGGCTGTGACACAACGGGCATATTCGGTACGTGCCGCCGGGAGGCCCGTACGGAGGGGCCTCCCGGCAGGTCTTCCGTCAGCCGGTCCGGGCCGGCCGTACCCCTTCCAGGACCGCGTCGACGATCTGCTCGGCGAGCCCCTCGGGCAGTTCCTTCCACTCGTGGAGCAGCGCCCGGGAGAGCATCGGGGCGACGAACAGGTCGGCGAGCATCTCGACGTCGAGGTCGGAGCGGATCTCGCCGTTGGCCATGCCGCGCCGCAGCACCGCGAAGACGGCCTCGCGGCGGGCGGTGACGACGGTGTCGTGGTACTCCTGCCAGAGCTTGGGGTGGGCCTGGACCTGGGTGACGACGGTGCGCAGCACGGCGGAGGAGCGCTTGGCCAGGCCCCGGCGGCGCAGGAACTCCAGGATGGTGACGAGGTCGTCGCGGGCCGAGGCGCCGGCGGGTTCGGGGTTGACGGCGTCGAGGGAGCGCAGCACGTCGAGCATCAGCTCCTCCTTGCCGGTCCAGCGGCGGTAGAGGGTGGCCTTGCCGACGCCGGCCTCGCGCGCGACGCGCTCCATCGACAGCTCGCCGATGGTGACGCCGTCCTCCAGCAGGCGCAGCACGGTCTCGACGACCGTGGTGTCGACGGCGGCGTTGCGGGGCCGGCCGCGCCGCTCGGCGGGCTCGCGGACGGCCGGCCGGTCCGTGCTCATGCGCCCGCCTCCGCCTGTTCCTTCTCGGCGCCGGGCCGGGCGGCCCCCGGACCGGCGGGGGCGGCGTCGCGGCCCGGCAGGAAGAGGGCGACGACGGCCGCGCCGAGCAGGGCGACGGCGGTGGAACCGATGACGGTGATGTGCATGGCGTGGATGAAGGCGTCGTTGGCCGGGCCGACGAGGGCCTTGCCGGCCGGACCGAGCTTCTCGGCGAGGCCCAGGGTGGCCTCGATGGACTCGCCCGCGGCGTGCCGCGCGGACGCGGAGAGGCCGGGGACGGCGTCGAGGTCGCCGGCGATGCCGTCGCGGTAGGTGGTGGAGAGCACCGAGCCGAGGACGGCGACCCCGAGCGCGCCGCCGACCTGCCGGAAGGTGTTGTTCACGGCGGAGCCGGAGCCGGCCTTCTCGCGGGGCAGCGACTGCATGATCGAGACGGTGGCGGGCGGCATGATGTGGGCCATCGCGGTGCCCTGGAGGAAGAACAGCACCTCCAGGACCCAGATCGGGGTGTCGGTGTCGAGCAGCAGGAAGCCGGCGGTGGAGGCGGCGACGGTGAGCATGCCGACGGCGCACACGGCGCGGGCGCCGAACTTCTCGACGACGAGGCGGGCGCGCGGCGCGAAGAACATCTGGGCGGCGGCGAGCGGCAGGAGCAGCAGGCCGCTCTGGAGCGGGGTGTAGCCGCGCACGCTCTGGGTGTAGAAGACGATGAAGAACGTCGTGCCCATCAGCGCGAAGAAGACCAGCGCGATGGAGGAGACGGCGGCGGAGAACGCCGGCTTGCGGAAGTAGCGGACGTCGATGGCGGGGTGCGCGCTGCGCCGCTCGTGCAGCACGAAGAGCACCAGGACCAGCAGACCGCCGCCGACCGTGCCGTAGACCTCGGGGTCGGTGAAGTCGGCGAGCTGGCCGCCCTTGATGATGCCGTAGACGAGCAGGACCAGGCCGACGACGGACAGCAGCACGCCGAGGGGGTCGAGGCGGCCGGGCTTGGGGTCCTTGGAGTCCGGTACGAGCAGCACCATGGCGATCAGGCCGATGATCACGATGGGGACGTTGACGAGGAAGACCGAGCCCCACCAGAAGTGGTCGAGCAGGATGCCGCCGGTGATCGGGCCTATGGCGATGGCGAGGCCCACCGCGCCCGCCCAGATGCCGATGGCCTTGGGCTGCTCGTCGCGCTCGAAGACGTTCATGATGATGGCGAGCGTCGCGGGCATCACGAACGCGCCGCCGAAGCCCATCACGGCCCGGAAGGCGATCAGCTCGCCGGAGGAGCCGGAGAAGGCGGAGAGCACCGAGCCGATCCCGAAGACGATCATGCCGAAGAGCAGGACCTTCTTCCGGCCGAGCCGGTCACCCAGCAGTCCGGCGGTGAAGAGGATGCCGGCGAAGACGAGCGTGTAGGAGTTGATCGCCCATTCGAGCTGGCTCTGGGTGGCGCCGAGGCCGGTCGGGGCCGGCGAGGCGATCGTCTTCATCGCCACGTTGAGGATCGAGTTGTCCAGCACGACGATCAGCAGGCTGAACAGCAGGACGGTGAGGATCGCCCACCTTCTGCGGTGCACGGCCTCCGGGACCCGGCGCGGCGTCATGTCGGAGGGGGCGGGCGGACCAGAAGAAGATCCCGAAGGAGATCCGGAAGGAACGGTTGCCATACGGACCAGCCTAGATCACTTCCGATACGAACCCGTCTCGTATTGGAAAGTCTTTACGAAAGCCAAAAGGCCGCTCTGGTCCGTCCGGGCGCGGCGTGTCAGCATGGGAGGTGATCCGGGGACGCCGTGAGGGCGCCTCGAGACACTTCACAGGAGCCATCGCCATGACGCATGCCTTGAACAAGCCCGACAGCAGCCCCGCCGCGCCCGCCGCGAGCAAGGCGCTGTACGGGGGCACGAGTTCCCGGCGCATCACCGTGCGCGACATCGCCGCCGCCAAGGCGCGCGGCGAGAAGTGGCCCATGCTCACCGCATACGACGCGATGACCGCCTCCGTCTTCGACGAGTCCGGCATCCCCGTCCTGCTCGTCGGCGACTCCATGGGCAACTGTCATCTCGGCTACGAATCCACGGTGCCGGTCACCATGGACGAGATCACCCTGCTCTCCGCCGCCGTCGTACGGGGCACCAAGCGCGCCCTGATCGTCGGCGACCTGCCCTTCGGCTCGTACCAGGAGGGCCCCGTACAGGCGCTGCGCAACGCCACCCGGCTGGTGAAGGAGGCGGGCGTCGGCGCGGTCAAGCTGGAGGGCGGCGAGCGTTCCGCCGACCAGATCAAGCTGCTGGTGGAGGCGGGCATCCCGGTCATGGCCCACGTCGGGCTCACCCCGCAGTCGGTCAACGCCTACGGCGGCTATCCGGTCCAGGGCCGCGGCGAGGAGGCCGCGCAGCAGCTGCTGCGCGACGCCAAGGCCGTCCAGGACGCGGGCGCCTTCGCCGTCGTGCTGGAGCTGGTGCCGGCCGAGCTGGCCGCCGAGGTCACCCGCACCCTGCACATCCCGACGGTGGGCATCGGCGCGGGCGCCGGGTGCGACGCGCAGGTGCTGGTGTGGACGGACATGGCCGGCATGACCCCCGGTCGCCTGCCGCGCTTCGTCAAGCAGTACGCACGACTGCGGGAGGTCCTCGGGGACGCGGCGCAGGCCTTCGCGGAGGACGTCGTGGGCGGCGCGTATCCGGCGGAGGAGCACGCCTTCCACTAGAGCCGGACCGGGCGGGTCAGCCCCCGCCGGAGCCTGCCGACAGGTCGCCGACATCCGCTGTCGGCGACCTGTCGGCGCATTGTCAGTGGGTGCTGGCACTGTGATGGGCATGACGCGAAACGACATCTCACGGGGGGCGGGCAGCGGCGGGAACGCCGTCGAAGTCCGCGGCCTCGTCAAGCACTTCGGTACCACCAAGGCCCTCGACGGCGTCGACCTGGACGTGCGCGAGGGCACCGTCCTCGGCGTGCTCGGGCCCAACGGCGCCGGCAAGACCACCCTCGTACGCTGCCTGTCCACGCTGCTCCGGCCGGACGCGGGCACCGCCCGCGTCGCGGGGTACGACATCGTGGCCCAGCCCCGCCAGCTGCGCCGCGTGATCGGACTGACCGGCCAGTACGCCTCGGTGGACGAGAAGCTGTCCGGCTTCGAGAACCTGTACATGATCGGCCGACTGCTGGACCTCTCCCGCAAGGACGCCCGCCGCCGCGGCGAGGAGTTGCTGGAGCGCTTCTCCCTCACCGAGGCCGCCAAGCGCCCCGCCGGGCAGTACTCCGGCGGCATGCGCCGCCGGCTCGACCTCGCCGCCTCCATGATCGGGCAGCCCGCGGTCCTCTATCTGGACGAGCCCACCACCGGCCTCGACCCCCGCACCCGCAACGAGGTGTGGGAGGAGGTCCAGCGGATGGTCGCCGAGGGCACCACCGTCCTGCTCACCACGCAGTACATGGAGGAGGCCGAGCAGCTCGCCCACGAGCTCACCGTCATCGACCGCGGCCGGGTCATCGCCGGCGGCCGGGTGGACGAGCTCAAGGCGAAGGTCGGCGGGCGCACCCTGCAGGTCCGCCCGGCGGACCGCTCGGAGCTGCACCGCATGGTCGGCGCGCTGGCCCAGGCCCAGCTCGACGGGGTCTCCGGCGCCACCGCCGACGAGACCGAGGGCGTGGTCAACGTGCCCATCGTCAGCGACGAGCAACTGACCGCCGTGGTCGGCCTGATGAGCTCGCGCGGCTTCGCGCTCTCCGACATCTCCACCCACCTGCCCAGCCTCGACGAGGTCTTCCTCGCCGTCACGGGCCAGAAGGCGTCCGCCCCGCGGCAGGACACCGCCCACACCGACGAACTCCAGGAGGTCGCGGCATGAGCGCGGCGACGATCAGCGCGCCCGCGGCGGCGCACGCCCGCGAGGGCCGCATCGGCCTGCGGGCCAACCTGCGGCACATCGGCGCCCTCGCGCGCCGCAACATGCTGCAGATCAAGGCGGACCCGGAGTCGATGTTCGACGCCGTGATCATGCCGATCATCTTCATCCTGCTCTTCACCTACGTCTTCGGCGGCTCGATGGCCGGCAAGGGCCATGAGAAGGAGTACCTCAACTACCTGGTGCCCGGCCTGATGGCCATGCAGGGCCTGAACATCGCCATGGCCGTCGGCACCGGCGTCAACGACGACTTCAAGAAGGGGGTGATGGACCGCTTCCGCACCATGCCGATATCCCGGTCCTCCGTCCTCATCGCGAAGATCGTGGTCGAGGTCGGCCGGATGCTCGTCGCCACCGCCATCCTGCTGGGCATGGGCTTCGCCCTCGGCCTGTCCATCACGACCACCCCGCTGCACCTGCTGGCCGCGGTCGCCCTGTCCGTGGTGTTCGGCGCCTCGCTGATGTGGGTCTTCATCCTGCTGGGCCTGACCCTGAAGACCCCGCAGGCCGTCCAGGGCATGGCGATGATCGTGCTGATGCCGCTGCAGTTCGGCAGCTCCATCTTCGCGCCGACCACGAAGATGCCCGGCTGGCTGGAGAACTTCACGGAGTACAACCCGCTGTCCAACCTCGCCGACGCCTCGCGGCACCTGATGCGCGGCGGGCCCGTGGCCGACTCGGTGTGGATGACCCTCGCCTGGGCCGTCGGCATCACGGTCGTGACCGCACCGCTGGCCGTCTCGAAGTTCCGCACGAAGAGCTGAGCCGGACCGGTGTCCGCGTCATACGAGGGCGGTGGCCTCCTCCAGCGAGAGGCCGCCGCCCTCGGCGTACGCCCGCTCGTACGCGGCGTCGCCCAGCAGCGCCCGCGCACCGGCCTCCGCCTGTTCACGGACCTCGCGCTCGACGGACAGCAGGGGGTGTTCGCGGGGGCGCAGCGCCGTACCGGCGCCGAGCAGCCGGGCCGCGGTCAGGGCGTGGTCGGTGCCGCCCGGTGCGGTGTTCCGCCGGCCCGCCAGTGCGACGCGGGCCAGCGCCCCGTACAACAGCTGGGTCATCGGCATCTGCGGTGCGACGAGCCGCGCCAGCGGGTCGTCGCGGTTCGCGAGCGCGTCGCGCAGCTTGGGCAGCGCGTCCGCCGGCCGCCCTTCCAGGACGTCGAGCCAGGCCACCTGCCCGAGCATCATGTTCTGGAACACCACGAGGGAGCCCTTGCGGAAGTCCGTCATCAGTCGGTCGAATATCTCCCGCGCCTCCGCCGTACGGCCGGCCCGGGCGACCCGGATGCCGAGTGCGACGCGCGCGAAGGTGGCGGCGTCGGGGTTGGCCTTGTGCGCCTCCGCGATCGACTCGCGGAGCATCCGCTCGCCCTCCACCGGCTCGACGCCGCCCGATTCCATCAGCGCCTCGGCCAGCCGGACCCGCAGCGCGGGCACTTCGCCCCGCGCGCCGAGCGCACGGGCCTCCTCGACGGCCTCGCGGTAGTCCTCCGCGGCGAGCGCGTACTCACCGCGCCGCTCGTGCGCCTCGCCGCGCCCGGACAGGGCCTCGGCCACGCCCCAGGAGTCACCGATCCGCCGGAAGATCTCCAGGCTCTCGTCGGCGTCCCGCGCGCTCCGCTCGAGCCGGCCCGGACGGTCGTTGAGGATCTTGGCGCGGAGCTGGAGCGCGTGGGCGAGCCCCCAGTCGTGGCCGAGCTCACGGCAGCGTTCCACACCACTGTCGACGGCCCTGTACATGGCCTCGAAGTCACCGGCCAGCAGGAGCGCGAAGAACCACATGGCCCCCGGTATCCGGCAGTTCTGCGGCTGCCCTTCGCCGTAGGCCTCGATGACGCCGCGCAGCCGCTCCTGGTTGCCCGGGGTGCCGATCACCTGCATGTCGCTCTCCACGTTGACGAGGGCGACCAGCCGGACCCCGCGCCGTGCCTCCATCAGCAGCTCCGGTGACATCGGCGGCGGCGCGTCGACACACCCCACGTACAGCGGCGGGGCCGGCTCGACGGGCCGCGCGAAGGGGTCCGGGCCCAGGGCCGCGGCCGCCTCCGCCCAGGTGCGGGCGTCGGCGCGATGGTCCCGCAGCTGCCAGAACCAGGCCAAGGACAGCACCAGGCACAGCGCCTCCTGCTCGTCGCGCGCGGCGACGGCGCGGCGCAGCGCGGTGCGCAGGTTGTCGTGTTCCAGCTCCAGCCGCTCCAGCCAGGTGCGCTGCGCCGGTCCACGCAGCAACGGGTCGGCGGTACGGGCCAGTTCGCGGTAGGCGACCAGGTGGCGATGCTCCACCTCGGCCCGCTCGCCGGCCTCGTCCAGGCGCTCGGCGGTGTACTCCCCCACGGTCTCCAGGAGGCGGTAGCGCATCTCGCCGTCGGTGGCGGGCGCGGCGACCACGAGCGACTTGTCGACGAGGGAGCCGAGGAGCGCGGCGACGTCCCGCGGCTCGACGGCGCCGGGCCCGCCGCCGGTGCCGTCCGCGCACACCGCTTCGGCCATAGCCAGGTCACAGCCGCCGGCGAAGACGGACAGGCGGCGCAGGACGGCGCGCTCGGGCCCGTCGAGGAGGTCCCAGGACCAGTCGACGACCGCGCGCAGGGTCTGCTGCCGGGGCAGGACGGTGCGGCTGCCGGAGGTCAGCAGCCGGAAGCGGTCGTCGAGGCGGTCGGCGAGCCCGCGCGGGGTGAGCAACCGCAGGCGGGCGGCGGCGAGTTCGATGGCCAGGGGCAGCCCGTCCAGGCGGCGGCAGATCTCGGCGCACGCCCCGGGATCGTCCTCGACCCGGAAGCCGGGCCGGGCGGCCGCGCCGCGGTCGGCGAGCAGCCGCAGCGCGACGGGGTCGGGCAGCGGCTCCACGGGCCGCACCAACTCGCCCGGTACGGCGAGGGGTTCGCGGCTGGTGGCGAGGACGGTGACGCCGGGGCAGTGCGCGAGGAGGGTCTCGGCGAGCCGGGCGGCGGCGTCGACGACGTGCTCGCAGTTGTCGAGCACGAGCAGCATGCGGCGCGGCGCGCAGTGCTCGGAGAGCCGCGCCAGCGGGTCGAGCGCGGTCGCGTCGGTGGCGGCCCGCACGCCCTCGGCGGTGGTGCCGCGCACCACGGTCTCGCGGGCGCCGAGCGCGGTGAGCACCGTCTCGGGCACGGTGGCGGGGTCGTCGACGGGCGCGAGCTCGGCGAACCAGACGCCGTCGGGCCAAGGGTCGCCGTCCCCGGCCGGGGCCCCGGCGGCCTCGGCCGCCTCCTGCGACAGCCGCGTCTTCCCGGCCCCACCGGGCCCGAGCAGAGTGACCAGCCGATGCCGCGCGAGGTCGTCGCGGATCAGCGCGAGATCCCCTTCCCGCCCGACGAAGGAGGTGAGCCGGGCCCGCAGGTTGCCCTGCGGGCGGCGGGCATCGGCGCCATGCGGC